>NZ_VJZE01000525.1 GCF_009377205.1 Streptomyces phyllanthi | reverse complement strand
CCACCCCCACCCGCCACACGAACCGAGTGGGCCAATGAACCGCGGAGGGCCGGCACCCCCACCGGCCCTCCGCGCCTCCACCGGCCCCATACACTCCCCGGCCCTCCGCGCGCCCGGATGCAGCCCTCAGACGCAGCCCTCAGATGTAGCCCTCCCGAAGGGCGTAGGCCACGGCGTGCGCCCGGTTGCGCAGATGCAGCCTGGTGGTGAGGCCGTGCACGACGTTCTTGACGGTGCGTTCGGAGTACGACAGCCTGCCCGCGATCTCCGCGGTGTCCAGCCCGTCGGCGACGAGCCGCAGCACGTCCAGTTCGCGCGGCGCCAGTTTCAGCGCGGGCGTACCGGGCTCCGTCGCGGTGCGCCGCAGCGTCCCGACCTGGCTGATCAGCCGGCCGAGCAGGTCCGCGGGGAGGTCCCCGTCCCCGCGCGAGGCGGCGAGCACGGCCCGTAACAGCCGGTGAGGAGTGGCCTCGTGGCGCCAGACGACGGCACCGACACCGCACTCCACGAGGTCGAGCAGATCGCTCTCGCGGATCGTCCCCACGACCAGTACCGGACGGGTTCCGTCCTTGCGTACAAGTCTGCGCAGCCGCGACCGCGTCAACTCGTCCAGCGTCTCGGCGACCAGTACCGTCACCGCGCCCGGTACCGCCTCCGCCTCGTCGACGAGACGGAGCTCCACGTGCTGCCGGAGCTGACTGACCGCTCCGGCGCGGGAGATGGGGTCCTGTGCGTGGACCACCACCGGGACCCGCGTGCTCTCGGGCCGCACCGCCTCCGCGGCCGCGCTCTGGGTCGAACTGCTGTGCACCACGACTTCCTCTGCCCTCGTGTATCCGTGTCCGTCCCGGCGCCCGCCCCCGGACCTGGGACCGCGGGCGCCGCTCACCCCGCATGACGGTGACGAACGACTTCAGGTTCTGTCCGGCACACCGACCCGTCCTGAACCCGTACGCCGCGGGACACGTCGAGCGACACGGAAGTCGAAGGCAGCCGCGGAGCCCCCCGGGGCGGGCCGACGCGACCCGTACCTGCACAGACGCTCAGCCGGACAGCGTCGGACCGTCCGTGGAGCCGCGCCCGTCACCGCCGTGGAAGGTGGCCGGATCGGGCGTGCTGTACGGGCCTCGCTCGGGGTGCGTGAACCGGTGGCGGACAAACACGCCGGTCCGGCCTGCGGCGCCTGGAGACAAGGGCCGGCTGGAGGCACAGTACGGTCTGCTGACCAGCATCGCCGGTGAGGCGGGCGGGGCTTCCGGCCCGGGGTGCGTCCTCGTTGCCGTTGCCTGGTGGCTCCTCGGCTGCCGGCGTCGTGGCAGGCGCGCGCGGGGTTGGTCTTTCGGCTGATCGGGTGAGGGTCTCGTCCTATGCTGGGCTTCTTGTCCGCTGATGCGTGGGGGTGTTGTCGTGTTGGTCGAGGGACTGATCGCGGTGGCGGCGGCTGGTGGCGGGGCGATCGTGCAGGCGGCGGGGACGGATGCGTGGGCTGGGATCCGCAGCGGTGTCGCGCGGATCCTTGGCCGCGGCGAGTCGGGGCGGGAGCGTGCCGAGCTCGAGCGGCTCGATCAGACCCGGGCCGAGCTGGAGTCGGCTGGTGACGGCGCTGGGGCGGAGCGGGTGCAGACCGTCTTGGTGACCCGCTGGCAGACCCGTCTGGAGATGCTCCTTGAGCAACTCCCAGAGGAGGAGCGGCAACAGGTTGCCGCTGAGCTGCAGGCTCTGGTCCAGCAGGCGCACGCCCAGGCCCCGGTGCAGATCAAGAACATCGACTTCAGCAACGCGACATTCACCGGCAGCCAGGTTCTCGGCAGCGGCACGCAGAACAACACGATCAACTGGTAACGGTACGGGCGGCAGGCATGGGGGCGAGGAAGACGTCCGGCAAGCGCAAGAGCGGCGGGAAGAAGGGCAAGCGTCCCGGGCAGGGACAACGCACCGGTAGCAGTTTCGCGGGGGCGTCGTTCGAGCGCAGTCAGGTGCTCGGTAGCGGGACGCAGACCACGAAGATCAACGTGCAGGCGTACGCGGCGGTGCCGACCGCGCTGAACTCTCTACCAGGGTTGCCGCAGGAGTTCACCGGACGCGAGGACGAGATCGCGCGGATCCTGACCATGCTCGCCCCCGGGAGCAGTTCGGGTGCGGCTGTCGGGTCGGTCGCCGGGCTGCCGGGCGTGGGCAAGACCACACTCGCCCATGCCGTGGGGCATGCCGCGCTCGGCAAGGGCTGGTTCACCGGGGTGCAGACGGTGAACCTGCGCGGCTACGACCCGACTCCTGTCCCGCCGGAGGACGCGCTGGAGGCGCTGCTGCGAGCCCTTGGTGTCGCGGCGGAACACATCCCGCCCACGCTGGACGAGCGGGAGGGGCTCTACCGGTCCCAACTCGACGCTCTGGCACGGGAGGAGCAGCGGGTTCTGATCCTGGCGGACAACGCCTCGACCTCGGACCAGGTCCGGCCGCTGCTGCCGGCCCGTCACCATGCGGTGCTGGTGACCTCCCGGCATACCCTGCCCGGGGTCGGCGCCCGCCTGTTCAACCTCCATCCTCTCCAGCCGGATGCCGCCGTCGACCTCCTGCACCAGCGGCTGGAGGTCGCCGACCCCGACGACCGGCGGGTCGAGGACGAGCCCGCGGCCGCGGAGGAACTCGCCGCGCTCTGCGGCTACTTGCCCCTGGCGCTGCAGATCGCCGCCGCGCTCCTCGCCGACGACCCAGGCCAGCCGCTGTCCGAGCGGGTGCGGATGCTCACCGACGCCGGCACCCGCCTGGGCGGCCTCGACGACGGCGAACGCAACCTGCGCGCCGTCTTCGACGAATGTCTCACCCGGCTCACCCACCAGCAGGCCGACCTCTACCGCCTCCTGGGTCTCCACCTCGGCCCGGACATCTCCACCCCCGCCGCCGCGGCCCTCACCGGCCAGCCCGTCGACAAGATCACACCACTGCTGCGGCAACTCGTCCAGGCGCGTCTGCTCGCCCAGAACAGCCAGGCGCGCGACCGCTGGTCCATGCACGACCTCCTGCGCGTCCACGCCCAGGAACAGGCCCGCGTCACCATGGACCGTGACCGAGTTCCGCGCCGGCGCTACGAACAGGCCCGCAGCCGACTCACCGACCACTACGTCCGCCACGCCGAAGCAGCCGACACCCACCTCCGGCCGCCCGGCGGCGCCGTGTCGACGCTGTTCGCCTCACGGGAGCAGGCTCTGGCGTGGTTTGACGCCGAACGCGAGAACCTCCTCGCCACCACCCACGCCCACGCCCGTACCCAGACAGCCCTGGACCTGGGATTCGCCCTCGGCCGCTACCTGGATTGGCGACGACGACTTCAGGATGCGGTGACCGTCCGCGCCCATGCACTGGAAGCCTGCCAGGTACTCGGTGACGCTTTGAACCTGGCCGGCGCCTGGAACAACCTCGGCAGCGCTCTTGAGGAGCTCGGGCGCCACACGGAGGCACTCGACGCCCACCAAACCGCCCTCAGAATCTTCCAGCAGACCGGCGACACCCACGGCCAAGCCGACGCCTGGAACAGCCTCGGCATCGCACTCGGAGAGCTCAAGCGGCACACCGAGGCGCACGACGCCCACCAAACCGCCCTCGACCTCTACCAGCAGACCGGCGACACCCGCAGCAAAGCCATGGCCTGGAACAACCTCGGCACCGAACTCGGAGAGCTCAAGCGCCACACCGAAGCGCACGACGCCCACCAAACCGCCCTCGACCTCTACCAGCAGACCAGCGACGCCCACGGCCAAGCCGTGGCATGGAACAGCCTCGGCATCGCACTCGGAGAGCTCAAGCGCCACACCGAAGCGCACGACGCCCACCAAACCGCCCTCGACCTCTACCAGCAGACCGACGACACCCACGGCCAAGCCATGGCCTGGAACAACCTCGGCAGCGCCTGTCGGAACCTGGAGCGATACGCGGAGGCGATCAAAGCTGGGGAGACTGCGATCGCGATGCTGACCCAAGTCGAAGACTGGGCGCGTGCCGGAGAAGCGTGGGCCGAGTTCGCGACCACCCTGAACGCGTCCGGTGCCGAACCGTCCCGGGGTCGGGAAGCATGGGAGCAGTCCGCCACCGCCTACATCCGCGCCGGCGACGACGAAGCGGCAGCCACATCCCGCGCGAAGGTCGAGAACCCACCACCAGGCACCTGACCACAGGCGCCCCCGATCGCGTCCACCGTGCGCCGGGTGACGTCAGCGTGAGCGTGCCGGCACCCGGTAGTCGCCAACTGGGCCCTGTGCCTCGCCCGTGGGCTGGACATGGGATCGACTGCTGAAGCGGCGCCGATGGGGCGACTGCCGTCAAGAACCACCGTCAACGCCCCCGCGATCTCGGATTGCGGGGGCGTTGGACTGGGAGCCCCCTGTCGGATTCGAACCGACGACCTTCGCTTTACAAGAGCGGCGCTCTGACCAGCTGAGCTAAGGAGGCCCGCGCATGGGTACGCATCGCTGCCACGCATGCACGCCCGTGCAGTGTACCCACCCCACGGCCGGGCCCCGTCGAAAATTTCCGCGAAGTTCACAGGGCCTGGGCTACTGACAGACCAGGTGAACGCCAGGTACCGTCCTGTGCCAGTTCACTCCCGTGGACTACACCACCGCGGAAGCCACGAGGTTCCCGCGGCGGACCACCACCTTTACAACGGATCGTCCGGCACGTTCCTGCCGGTGAAGGGGGCCTACGACCCATGGCCACAGTCTCGTTCGACAAGGCGACCCGGATCTACCCGGGCACCGAGAAGCCCGCCGTCGACGCGCTCGACATCCACATCGAGGACGGGGAGTTCCTCGTCCTGGTCGGCCCGTCCGGCTGCGGAAAGTCCACCTCGCTCCGCATGCTCGCGGGACTCGAGGACGTGAACGCCGGCGCCATCCGCATCGGTGACCGCGACGTCACGCACCTGCCGCCGAAGGACCGGGACATCGCCATGGTGTTCCAGAACTACGCGCTGTACCCGCACATGACCGTGGCCGACAACATGGGCTTCGCGCTCAAGATCGCGGGTGTGCCGAAGGCCGAGATCCGCCAGAAGGTGGAGGACGCGGCCAAGATCCTGGACCTCACCGAGTACCTCGCCCGCAAGCCGAAGGCCCTCTCCGGCGGTCAGCGCCAGCGTGTCGCCATGGGCCGTGCCATCGTGCGTGAGCCCCAGGTGTTCCTCATGGACGAGCCGCTGTCCAACCTGGACGCCAAGCTCCGTGTGTCCACCCGTACGCAGATCGCGTCGCTCCAGCGCCGTCTCGGCATCACCACGGTGTACGTCACCCACGACCAGGTCGAGGCCATGACGATGGGCGACCGCGTGGCGGTGCTCAAGGACGGTCTGCTCCAGCAGGTCGACACCCCGCGCAACATGTACGACCGCCCGGCGAACCTCTTCGTGGCCGGCTTCATCGGCTCCCCGGCGATGAACCTGGTCGAGGTGCCGATCACCGACGGCGGCGTGAAGTTCGGCAACTCCGTCGTGCCGGTCGACCGCGACGCGCTCTCCGCCGCCCCCGACAAGACCGTCACCGTCGGTGTCCGCCCCGAGCACTTCGACGTGGCCGGGCCCGACTCGGACCAGGGTCTCGCGGTCACCGTGAACGTGGTCGAGGAGCTGGGCGCCGACGCGTACGTCTACGGCACCGCCAAGGTCGGCGGCGACGACTCCAAGGACCTCGTCGTCCGCGTCAGCGGCCGTGACGTCCCGGAGAAGGGCAGCACGCTGCACATCGTCCCGCGCTCCGGCGAGACCCACGTGTTCTCGACCTCCACGGGCGAGCGCCTCTCCGACTGACGTACGGAACAGGCTGACGGAGAGGGCCCCGCGGACCCCTTAGGTTCTAGTGGTCGTTGCAACACCCCAGTTCAGGGGTGGCAATGGACTTCAAGATCCGGGAGGACCGGAGGCCGCAGGGACCCAGGAAGCTGGTCCAGGAGCGGGAGGCATACTTCCGGCTTG
>NZ_VJZE01000524.1 GCF_009377205.1 Streptomyces phyllanthi | reverse complement strand
GCCCCTACCCGTCCCATCACTGAGGGCTGCGCCCCCAGACCCCGCTTCGGCCCTGGACGGGCCTCGTCCTCAATCGCCGGACGGGCTGGAGATTCAGCCCCTCCGGCGTTTGAGGAGCGGGGTCCGGGGGGCGGCGGGGGCGAAACCACCCCCTGACCGCCCCCGCGCTACTCGTCCCCCGACGCCGCCGGCAGCGCCGCCGCCGGTCGCTGCCAGCCCCGCGACCCCCGCGCCCGCAACCACGCCGTCGTCTCGTCCGGCGGCATCGCCGCGGCGACCAGCCAGCCCTGCACCGCATCGCACCCGAGATCGCGCAACCGCTCCCACGTCTCGTCGTCCTCGACCCCCTCGGCGACCACCAACAGCCCCAGGGAGTGCGCGAGATCGACCGTGCACCGCACGATCTCCGCGTCCTCGGCGTCGACGGCCAGCCGTGCCACGAACGACCGGTCGATCTTCAGCTCGCTGACCGGCAGCCGACGCAGGTGAACGAGCGAGGAGTACCCCGTGCCGAAGTCGTCCAGCGACATCTTGACGCCGTGCCCGGTCAGTCCCGCCAGGGTGTCCGCGGCCCGCTGCGGGTCCTCGAGGAGCACGTGCTCCGTTATCTCCAGTTGGAGCGCACCGGCCGGCACCCCGTGGCGGGCGAGCCGCGCCGCGACCGCCCCCGCGAACCCCGGTGTGTGGACGTCCCTCGGCGACACGTTCACCGCGACCGGTACGTGCAACCCCTGCGCACGCCAGCGCGCCACCTGCTCCAGCGCCGTCTCCAGGACGTACTCCGTGAGGTGCGGCATCAGACCGGACGACTCGGCGATCGCTATGAACTCGTCCGGCGGAACCTTCCCGCGCTCGGGGTGCACCCACCGGACCAGGGCCTCGAGCCCGGCCACCTGCCCGTCGAAGCGGACCTTGGGCTGGTAGTGCAGCTGCACCTCGTGCGCGTCGAGCGCACGCCTGAGGTCGCCCAGCAGGCCCAGCCGGTCCGGGGTGTTGGAGTCCCGCTTGGACTCGTACACCTCGACGCCCGTACGGTCCCGCTTCGCCTGGTACATCGCCACGTCCGCCCGCCGCAGCAGCCCCTCCGCGTCGAGGGCGTGGTCGGGGAAGACGGCGAGCCCGGCGCTGGCCTCCAGGACGAGAGTGAGCCCGTCGAGGTCGAGGGGCGAGCCGAGCGCGGCGACGAGATTGCGGGCGACCCGCGACGCGGACGTCGTGGAGTCGGCGACGGGCAGTAAGACGGCGAACTCGTCACCGCCCAGCCGCGCGGCCTCCGCCCCGCGCGGCAGCGCCAGCTTCAGCCGGTCGGCGATCTGAAGCAGCAGCCGGTCGCCCGCGAGATGACCGAGCGTGTCATTCACAGACCGGAAACGGTCCATGTCGATCAACATCAAAGCCGATCGCGCACCGATGCGTTCCGCGTCGTCGAGCGCCGTCCAGGTCCGTTCGAGCAGCCACTGACGGTTCGGCAGCCCGGTGAGCGGGTCGCGCAGTTGCTCCTCCGCCCGGGCGCGGGCGATCCAGAGCGTGGAGTCGAGCGCGATGAGGGGGATGGCGAACAGGGGCAGCAGGAGGGGCTGGGCGACGGCGACCACACAGACGAGTGGAGCGATGCCCAGCAGCGCGACCGCGACCAGGCCCTGTCTGACCAGGGCCGTACGGGCGACCGTGGGTACGCCGCCGCCACGCGGGGCGTGGAGGTACCAGAGCAGGCCGCGGGCGACGGCGAGGTAGGCCGTGGCGACCAGGACGACCTGGGGCGCCGCGTAGAGGTTCCAGCTCTCCGGGTTCCAGGGCGTCTCGACGGACGGCACACGCCCGAAGACGGCGAGCACCAGCGCTCCGGCGCCGATGCCCAGTATGTCGACCGCGCCGTGCAGCACGCCCTGCCGCCAGCGGCCCCGGCGCGCGGCGCCGACGAGGACGACGACGGTGAGGCTGACCATCCCCGCGGGCACCCAGCCGTACAGCAGCAGGACGGCGAGGGTGAGCGCGGCGCCCGAACCGGTGCCGCCCCACCAGCGGGCGCGCCCCATCGCGACCAGATGGCCGACGATGACGCCGGACAGCAGAGCCAGCGACCAGCCGGCCGTGCCGGACGGGAAGAGCGCGTGCCCTCCGGTGAACGCCCGGTAGAAGCCGGCGCCCAGCACCGCGCCGGCCACCCCGACGATCGCGGCGGGCAACGGGGGCCAGGACAGGTGCCACTCGGATTCGTGGCCCGGGAGCCCCGTACCGCGCTCCACGCCGGTGTGCGCGGCCCCCTGCGCGCCGGTGACGTGCACCAACGCGCCGCGTACGGGAGCGTCCTCCGCGCGCTCCGACGGTCGCCCCGCCCCGGCCCGTCGACTGCTCAGCCACGCCCCGGACAACCGGCGCAGACGCAGCCGTGAATCCGGGGCGGCGCTCTCGCTCGGTTCCATTCCCGTCCCTCTCACAGCCGGCGGTGCCCACGCAGCGCGGCCCGTTGCTTCCCGACAACCGTCAACGGCACCGCGTCTGAAAACCCACCACGCGTCCGGGCACGGCAGGCGCACACCTCAACAGTAGGCCGCAGAAGGCTTCCACGGGCAGCGGTCGTCGACGGTTGCCCGAATGCGACCCGGCCACCCGTATGCATCTGGTATGCGCCGAACGGGTGGCCTTCAACCGCTACTCCTCGGTCGGAAGCGCGACTTCGCCAGCCGCTTCCGGCCCTTGTTCGAGAAGAACGGCGAAACCCTCCTCGTTCAGGACCGGAACCTTGAGCTGCATCGCCTTGTCGTATTTCGATCCGGGATTGTCACCCACAATGACGAATGAGGTCTTCTTCGAAACCGAGCCGGTCACCTTCGCCCCCCTGCTCTGCAGGGCCTCCTTCGCGCCGTCCCGCGTGTGGTGCTCCAGCGTGCCCGTGACCACCACGGTGAGTCCTTCGAGCGGGCGGGGGCCCTCGTCCTCGCCGGAGCCCTCGTCCTCCATACGGACGCCGGCGGCCTTCCACTTACGGATGATCTCCTGGTGCCAGGAGACCTCGAACCACTCCTTGAGCGAGGCCGCGATGGTCGCGCCCACGCCGTCGGTGTTCGCCAACTCCTCCTCGGTGGCCTGCTGGATGCGATCGATCGAGCGGAACTCACGGGCCAGCGCCTCGGCGGCGACCGGGCCGACATGACGGATCGACAGTCCGGTGAGGACGCGGGCCAGCGGGCGCTCCTTGGCGGCCGCGATGTTCTCCAGCATCGCGAGCGCGTTCTTCCTGGGCTCGCCCTGCTGGTTGGCGAAGATCGTGACGATCTTCTCCTCACCGGTCTTCGGGTCGCGCTTGGGCAGGCCGCTGTCCTGGTCGAGGACGTACGCCTTGATGGGCAGCAGCTGCTCGACGGTGAGATCGAACAGGTCGCCCTCGTCCACCAGCGCGGGTTCGGCCGGCTCCAGCGGCTTGGTGAGGGCCGCTGCGGACACGTATCCGAAGTGCTCGATGTCCAGCGCCTTGCGGCCCGCGAGATAGAACAGGCGCTCACGCAACTGGGCGGGGCAGGTACGGGCGTTGGGGCAGCGCAGGTCGACGTCGCCCTCCTTCATGGGCCGCAGCGCCGTACCGCACTCGGGGCACTCGGCCGGCATCACGAACTCCCGCTCGGTGCCGTCACGCAGGTCGACGACCGGGCCGAGGATCTCCGGGATGACGTCACCGGCCTTGCGCAGCACCACCGTGTCGCCGATGAGGACACCCTTGAGCTTGACCACGTCCTGGTTGTGCAGCGTGGCGAACTCGACCTCCGAGCCCGCGACAGTGACCGGCTCGACCTGTGCGTACGGCGTCACCCGGCCCGTACGGCCCACGCCCACACGGATGTTGACGAGCTTGGTGTTGACCTCCTCCGGCGCGTACTTGTACGCGATGGCCCAGCGCGGGGCGCGGGCCGTGGAGCCGAGGCGGCCCTGGAGGCGGATCTCGTCGAGCTTCACGACGACGCCGTCGATCTCGTGCTCCACGGAGTGGCGGTTCTCCCCGTAGTGCGCGATGAACTCCCGTACGCCGTCGAGGTCGTCCACCACCTTGTTGTGCCGGGAGGTGGGCAGGCCCCAGGACTTCAGCAGGTCGTACGCCTGGGAGAGGCGGGTGAGCCCCTCGGAGCCCTCCAGGGCGCCGATGCCGTGGACCACCATGTGGAGCGGGCGGGTGGCGGTGACGCGCGGGTCCTTCTGGCGCAGTGAACCCGCCGCCGCGTTGCGCGGGTTGGCGAAGGGCTTGTCGCCTGCCTCCACCAGCCGGGCGTTGAGCTCCTCGAACTTCTCCATCGGGAAGTAGACCTCGCCGCGGATCTCCACGAGGTCGGGGACGCGGTCTCCCGTGAGGCGGTCCGGGATCTCCGCGATGGTGCGGACGTTGGGCGTGATGTCCTCACCGGTGCGGCCGTCGCCACGGGTCGCCGCGCGCGTGAGGCGGCCGTGCTCGTACGTGAGGTTGACGGCGAGGCCGTCGACCTTGAGCTCGCACAGGAAGTGGTACTCGGAGGTGCCGATCTCCTTGGCGACCCGCTCGGCCCAGGCGGCGAGCTCCCCGTCGTCGAACGCGTTGTCGAGGGAGAGCATGCGCTGGCGGTGCTGGACGGCCGTGAACTCCGTCTCGTACGCCCCCGCGACCTTCTGGGTCGGCGAGTCGGGGGTGCGCAGCTCGGGGTGCTCCTCCTCCAGGGCCTCCAGGGTGCGCAGGAGTTTGTCGAAGTCCGCGTCGCTGATGACGGGAGCGTCGTTCACGTAGTACCGGAAGCGGTGCTCCTCGATCTGCTCAGCGAGCTGCGCGTGCTTGTCCCGTGCCTCGGCGGGCACCGCCGTCTCCGCTTGCTTGTCGCCGGCCACCGTGTGGTCCTTCCGTCACTCAGGGTTGTCCGCGAGGGATGTCGCCGCCCGGACGCAGTGGGCGAGAGCCCTGCGCGCGTACTCGGGGGAAGCGCCCGCGAGTCCGCACGACGGCGTGACCGTGACCGCGTCCGTGAGTAGTCCCGGACTCAGTCCCAGCCTGCGCCACAACGTCCTGACACCCATGACGCTACCGGCAGGGTCTGACAACGCGGTGTCCGTGCCCGGCACCACACCGGCGAGCAGCCTCGTACCCGCCTCCACCGCTTCCCCGATCACCTCGTCGTCACGCTCGGTGAGGAGCGAGAAGTCGAAGGAGACGGCGGTGGCGCCGGCGCGGCGCAGCAGGGCGAACGGGACGTCGGGCGCGCACGAGTGCACGACGACAGGCCCGTTCTCGTTGCCGTTTCCGTTCCCGTGCACTCCGATCACGTCGCGCAGGGTGGCCTCGACGATCTGCCGGTCGACGGCGCCGTGGGTGCGGTAGCCGCTGGCGGTCCTCACCTGGCCGCGCAGTACGGCGATGAGGGACGGCTCGTCGAGCTGGAGGACGAGCCGGGCGCCGGGCACACGTCGTCGTACTTCGGCGAGGTGTGCCCGCAGCCCCTCGGCGAGCGATCCGGCCAGGTCCCGGCAGGCGCCGCGGTCGGACAGGGCGGCTTCACCGTTCTTCAGCTCGAGCGCGGTGGCGAGCGTCCAGGGTCCGACGGCCTGGACCTTCAGCGGGCCCTCGTACCCCTGTGTGAACTCCTCGAGCGCGTCGAGGTCCTCGCCGAGCCAGGAGACCGCCCGCTTGGTGTCCCGCCCCGGCCGGTCCCCGATCCGCCATCCGCTGGGCTCCACGCGCGCGTACAGCTCGACGAGCATTCCGGCGGTCCGCCCGATCATGTCGGCGCCGGGGCCGCGGGCGGGGAGCTCGGGCAGGTACGGCATCCCCGTCTCCGGGCCCTCGAAGGTGCCGGTGACGGTTTTGGCGGCCTCTCGGGCGTCGCCGCCCGGCATGGAGCCGATGCCTGTGGCGGGGCCGAAGCTGAAGTTCTCGTTCACGTGGTGAAGCCTACGTAGGTGGTGGGGGGCGGGGCGCCCGTGCGGGTGCAGTGCCCGTGCGGGTGCAGGTACGGGG
>NZ_VJZE01000523.1 GCF_009377205.1 Streptomyces phyllanthi | reverse complement strand
CCCCTGCCCCTGCCCCACCGTCACGCGCCCGGCACCGCCGCGCAAGACGGCCGCGTACGCACCGGCGAGTTCCGGGCCGGGGTCGACTCCGAGGTCGTCGGACAGGCGGCGGTGGCAGTGCCGGTACACCGCGACGGCCTGGTCGCGGCGACCGACCGCGTCGTACGCCCGGATGAGGCGGGCCTGGGCGCCCTCGTCCAGAGGGTGTGACGCCGCGGCCTCCTCCAGTACGGGGAGGACGTCGGCGGCCTTTCCCGCCGCGAGCATGACGTCGCCGTACTGGGCGATCACGCCACGGCGCTCACCGGCCAGTGCGACGACCACCGGGTGGGCGGCGAGGAACGGCAGGTCGGCGAGCGGCGGTTGCTGCCACAGCGTGAGGGCGTCGGCCAGCAGGACCGCGGCCCGCGCGTCGTCGCCGTCCCGCCGCGCGCTCTCCGCCGACGCGACCAGGGTCCGGAAGCCGATCAGATCGATGGCGTCGTACGGAACGCGCAGCGCGTACCCGTCACCGAGCCGCGGCAGCACGGCGCTGGGGGCACGCGGCGGCCGTGCCGGTTCCAGCAGCCGGCGCAGATGCTTGATGTGGGTCTGGATGACGTTCGGCGCGCTCGCCGGGGGCCGCTCGCCCCACAGGGCGTCCGCGAGTCCGGAGTACGGCAGCCGCTGCCCCCGGGACACGGCCAGCAGGGCCAGGACGGCACGGCGCTGGGGCGAGCCGAGGGCGAGGGGTACTCCGTCCCGCCAGACGTTGACCGGCCCGAGTACCTGGATGCGCATGAGGCCCCCCTGACCAGCCGCGTCACAACTCCCCCACCACTTCTCCCTTCTCTATCCTCAGGAGCAGCACAACCGGAAGGCATATTCCGGCCCAACAGCACGACATCAGAAGGGAGTTGAGCTCGAAGCGGGCCCCGCCCGTCAGCCGGCGACAGCCTCCCGCTCCAATGCGATCGCGTGCGGCTTCTCCATCCGCTCGCGGGACTCCTCGCCGGGGCGGCGCTGACGGTGGCGCTGAGCCTGCGTCTGCCGTGCACCATCGACCAGCCCTCCGATGAGTTGGAACTCACCGCCCCGAGACACCCTGTTGATGTTGGTCTTGCTGCACACTCCTTGCTGCACATGCGAACAAGAAGGCTCAACAACCCCAGGAGTGCCAAGCGTCGCCAGGAGGCGTCATGCTGGAGATCAACACGAGCAAGGTGACCCGCTGGGACCAGCACGGGCGCGAGCACACCGTACGGGTCGAGCGCACGGGCATTCAGCGCACGATCAGATGCGACACGTGCGGCTGGCGCAAGGGCGCGCAGTTCCTGCCGTGGCTGAAGGCGGAGGAGCACCTCGCCGAGGAGCACCAGGCGACGGTCGACCCGACGGCGGCGTGACCTTACGGCGCTCGCGCCGCCGGCGGGTCGCGCCACCGTGAATCGCCGTCAGTACCGGTCGTCGAGCGCGGCGGCGACACGGTCCATCACCCGCCGCCAGTGGGCGCGTTGACGCTCACGCTCCTCGGCGCTCGCCATCCGCTCCTGGTGAAGACCGAGGACGGTGCGGCCCTCGGCGGCGGCGGTGAGGGTGACCTGGACGGTGGTGGTGCCGTACGTGACGCGGATGCGGTCGCCCGGCCGGTAGCCGCGCACCTCACCGCCCACGCCCGCGGCGGTCTCGTACGGCGCCCCGCGCTCCGGCGTGAGCCGCGCGCCGGGGCCGAGCCAGAGCGCCAGCCCTTCCGGGCCGCTGATGAACTCCCATACAGCCGAGGGGGCATGGTCCAGTGTCCGCGAGACGCCGATCTGCCATCCGGCGTCCTTGGTGAGTCCGGTAGGCACAACGATCACCCTTCTCCCTGATCTCCCTGATCTCCCTGATCTCCTTGTTCTCCCTGTGCTTCCCGCGCTTCCTCGGCGACCTCCCCGGCCCGGCGCACGCGCAGCGCCCGCACCTTGTGACGGTTGCCGCAGTGCTCCATGGAGCACCAGCGACGCCGGCCGGGCCGGGAGGTGTCGACGTAGACGAGGTAGCAGCGCTCACCCGCGCACATGCGGAGCCGCTCCGCGTACGGCCCGGTGAGCAGCTCGACGGCGTCGCGGGCGACGGTGGAGAGGAGCCGGGACCCGTCGGCCACCCCCGCCCACACGCGCCGCCCGCCGTCGCCGATCGCGGGGACCAGCGGCGGACGGGCTGCCGCCTCGTTGATGAGCCCGATGTCCTCCCGGCTCCCGCCGGGTATCCCGAGCTCGGGCAGTTCCCCGCAGATCCGCGCGACGGCCGTACGGCACAGGGCGTCACGGACCCGCCGGGCGTACGCCACGTCCGCCTCGGTGACGTCCAGAGCGGGCGTGGGCGTGAGCCGGGACCGCCCGGCCCAGTCGACCAGGTCGGCGGGTGTGTGGAGCACCTCGTACCGCCGGAGGGCTCCCGGGCCTCCGGTGACGAGCAGTTCGAGGCACAGGGCGCCGGGATCGAACCGGTAGGCGTTCCCGGAGTGGGACCGCATCACCATCCCGGACACGCGCGACACCCCCGGACGGTGGACGACGAGCACATGTAACCAATATAACCGGTTACATGACTGCACTGAACTGGAAGCTGGTCGTCGACACCCGGGACGCACAGACACTGGCGGACTTCTGGGCCGCGGCGCTGGAATACGAGGTGGAGGACGCCACCCCGCTGATCGACCACCTGCTGAAGGCGGGCGACCTGCCCGAGGCGGCGGTCGCCGAGCACAACGGCCACCGCGTCTTCCGGGGCTACGCCGCCGTACGCCACCCCGAGGACCCGTACGACCCGTTCACCGGCATCGGAAAGGGCCGCCGCCTGCTCTTCCAGGACGTCCCGGAGCCGAAGACGGTGAAGAACCGCCTCCACATCGACATCCACGCCGAACCGGACGGTCTCGAGACGCTGGTCTCCCGTCTGGAGTCCCTGGGGGCGACCCGCGTGAACGAGGTGGACAAGGGCCCCGCGGGCCACTGGTGGGTGATGCGGGACCCCGAGGGAAACGAGTTCTGCGTGGCCTGACGCCGCAGCTCCGGGACCGTCAGGCCTTGAGGCCCCGCAGCAGCAGGTCCACCACGGCCTGGAAGTCGTCCTCGGTGCCGGGCTGTTCCCACTCGGGGGCGTAGCGCGGGTCGTGGAAGCGGCGTGAGGCGTGGAAGAGGGCGCGGGCGGTGGTGCCCGGGTCGTCGGCGGTGAAGGTGCCGGCGGCGACGCCCGCCTCGACGATCCGCCTCAGCTGGCCGACCAGATCTGCGATGTGCTCGCCGACGGCGTCGCCGTTCTCGTCGGTCAGCACCATGTACGTGGCGAAGAGCTCGGGGTCGTCGCCCGCCTTGCGGCGCTTGGCCGCGAACAGGGCCGAGAACCAGTCGCGCAGCCGCGCCTCCGGGTCCCGGTCCTCGGCGACGATGGCGGAGAGGGACTCGGACGTGCGGTCCAGCCACCGCTTCGTCACCGCTTCCCGCAGCGCCGCCTTCGTACGGAAGTGCCGGTAGACACTGCCGTGACTGACACCGAGCGCCCGCGCCACGTCCACCACGGTCGCCTTGGCGGGGCCGTGGCGGCGCAGCACCTCCTCGGTCGCTTCGAGGATGCGCTCGGCGGTCAGGATCTGCGGGGTCGGGGCCATGAGGGAGACCGTACCCGGAGGGGCGATCAGCGCTCGCTGTCGAGGTGTGCCATCTGGGCCGCCGCGTAGCGGTCGCCCGCGGCGGAGCCGGCCGGCACGGCGTCCTCGACGGCCGCCAGGTCGGCCGCGTCCAGGGTGACGTCCAGGACGCCCAGCGCCTCGGTCAGCCGGTCGCGGCGGCGGGCGCCGATCAGCGGCACGATGTCGTCGCCGCGAGAGAGCACCCAGGCGATCGCGATCTGGGCGACGCTCACGCCCTTCTGTTCGGCGATCTTCCGCAGCGCCTCGACGAGGCCGAGGTTGTGCCGGAGGTTCTCGCCCTGGAAGCGGGGCGAGTGCGCACGGAAGTCGTTGGCGGCGAGCTGCCGGTCGGCGGTGAAGTGCCCGGAGATCAGACCACGGGACAGCACCCCGTACGCCGTGATGCCGATGCCCAGCTCGCGCGTCGTCGGCAGGATCCTGTCCTCGATGCCGCGCGAGCTGAGCGAGTACTCGATCTGGAGGTCCACGATCGGCGCCGTGGCGGCGGCGCGCCGGATCGTCTCCGCGCCGGCCTCGCTCAGCCCGATGTGCCGTACGTATCCCTTCTCCACCAGCTCCGCGATCGCGCCGACCGTCTCCTCGATCGGCACTTCGGGGTCGACCCGGGCGATCCGGTAGACGTCGATGTGGTCCACGCCGAGGCGCTGGAGCGAGTACGCGGCGAAGTTCCTGACCGCGGCCGGCCGGCCGTCGTACCCGGCCCACTGTCCGTCCGGGCCGCGCAGGGCCCCGAACTTGACGCTGGTGAGCGCCTGTTCGCGCCGCGCCGCCGGGGCGGAGCGCAGGGCCTCACCGATCAGCATCTCGTTGTGGCCCATGCCGTAGAAGTCGCCCGTGTCGAGCAGGGTCACGCCCGCTTCGAGCGCGGCGTGGATCGTCGCGACGGACTCGGCCCGGTCCGCTTCGCCGTAGAGCGCGGACATGCCCATGCAGCCGAGGCCGAGAGCGGAGACCTGGGGGCCGGTGGTGCCGAGGGGGCGGGTTTGCATGTGAGCTCCTTGGGGTCCCGTGAGCCGTGGGGCCGCTGAACGCGGGGACCCACGGATGACGTACCTCCACCCTGACATGACAGCTGACAGATTTCAATATCTGTCAGCTGTCATGCGTCAGTCGCTATGTGCCAGCCGCTATGTATCAGCCGTTACGCGTCAGGGGTCGCGCCTCAGCAGCCGCCGAGGCTCCTGCGGAGCCCCTCGCCGGCCTCACCCCTGCTTCAGCGGAATCGCCAGGTCCACGACCTGCCGACCGGACGGGAAGGCACCGGTCGCCGTCGCCCTGCCGGTCAGGAGGTTGACCCGGAACGCCCGGTCGCCCGTCACGGCGTACCCGGTGTTCGTGCCGTTGCGTGCCGAGCTGTAGATGTCGAACCCGCTGTTCGGCGGCACGTCTACGCCGAGCTTGCCGGTGGGCGCGAGGTTGCCCGCGTTCGCCGGCGACTGGACCGACACCTGGTCCTGGGCGGTGTCGAGGTCGAAGAGGGTCGTCGCCGTCGTGGCGTCGAGGTCGTTGTTCGTGTACGCCGCTCCGGTCACCCCCTGGGCCGTGGCACCGGTCGTGGCGGGCGGCACCGGCGGGTTGGTGAGGGTGCCGTCGACGGCCGTCATGCCGGCCGCGGGGGCGCCCTGCGGGTCGTCGAGGTTGTGGCGAAGGTTCTGCCCGGTGTCGCTGATCACCCGGAGCCGGTTGGCGGCGGGGTTGAAGTCGACTCCGAAGGACTTGCCCTGGAGCGGAGCGGTGAGCTGGGAGACCTTGGTGGCGCGGGCGCCGATCTCTCGGAGGGTGTAGATACCGCCCTTGTCGCCGACGCCGTACAGCTTGTTGTTCTGGACGCGGTAGTCGATGCCGACGAGCATGGTGTCGCCCTTGAGCCCGAAGACCTTGCCGAGCGGGATCACGGCACCGGGCCGGTCCGTCCGGAACGTGACCAGCCGCTGGTCCCGCGTGAGCCCGACGGCCCGCGGGCCGCTTCCTGCGAGCGCCTTCGACGCGGTGCCGAGCTGCGCCTTCGACTCGACGGCGCTCGCGGAGGGCGACGTCCCGCTGCCGCCGAACGCCCCGGAACCGACGACGCCGACCGTTCCGACCGCCACCGCCATCGTCAGCACGCCTATGACTGCCTGCTTGCGCATCTGTGCCCCCGTGGGAAGTGTCCGGCCCGCACCCTGCGGGCCGTATGCCCTTCCTTCGGAGCGCTTTGTCCTCTGGATTGCGAAAACCCCGGTTCGTTACATCCGTTACGGACGTGACAGAACCGGGTCATTAGGCAGGACCCGCCGGTTTCCCGCCCCCACCAGGGGC
>NZ_VJZE01000522.1 GCF_009377205.1 Streptomyces phyllanthi | reverse complement strand
GCGGCGACTGAGGGAACAGACACCCGTCTGTCCCCCCACCGGGAGGTATCCACGTGCAGCACCCGCACAGGCACCGCAGACGCAAGCTCCTGACCACGCTGGCGGCCACCGCCCTCGCCGCCGCCGGACTCACCACGTTCACCACGGGCGCGGCCGAGGCCGCCACCGCGCGCCAGGTCGAGAAGCTCGACCGGGGCGTGGTGAGCGTGCACACCGACAGCGGCAACCTGGTCAGCTGGCGCTGGCTCGGCACCGACCCGGACAACGTTTCCTTCAACGTCTACCGCGCCGGTACGAAGGTGAACGCGTCCCCCGTCACCGGCTCCACGAACTACTTCCACGCGGGCGCGCCCGCCCAGGCCGACTACACGGTCCGCGCGATCGTGAACGGAGTGGAGCAGGGCGACTCGGTGCACGCCGTCCAGTTCCGCACCGGCTACAAGGACGTGCCGATCAGCGCACCCGCCGGTGGCACCACACCCGACGGCGTGGCGTACACCTACGAGGCGAACGACGCCTCGCTCGGCGACCTCGACGGTGACGGCGCCCTCGACTTCGTCCTCAAGTGGCAGCCCACCAACGCCAAGGACAACTCCCAGTCCGGCTACACCGGCAACACGATCATCGACGGCGTCAAGCTCGACGGCACCCGTCTGTGGCGCATCGACCTGGGCCGCAACATCCGCTCGGGGGCCCACTACACCCAGTTCCAGGTGTACGACTACGACGGCGACGGCAAGGCCGAGGTCGCCATGAAGACGGCGGACGGCACGACGGACGGCACGGGCGCGGTGATCGGCAGCTCCTCCGCCGACCACCGCAACTCCAGCGGGTACGTGTTGTCCGGCCCCGAGTACCTGACGATGTTCAACGGCCAGACCGGCAGGGCGATGGGGACCGTCGACTACGTCCCGGCCCGCGGCACGGTCTCGTCCTGGGGCGACTCGTACGGCAACCGCGTGGACCGCTTCCTCGCGGGCACCGCGTACCTGGACGGAGCCCGGCCCTCCCTGATCATGGCGCGCGGCTACTACACCCGTACGGTGATCGCGGCCTGGGACTGGCGGGGCGGGGCCTTCACCCGCCGCTGGACCTTCGACACCAACTCCTCCACCAACACCGGCAAGGGCTTCGACGGCCAGGGCTCGCACAGCCTGTCCGTCGGCGACGTCGACAACGACGGCAAGGACGAGATCGTGTACGGCGCGATGGCCGTCGACGACAACGGCTACGGCCTGTGGACCACGAAGACCGGCCACGGTGACGCCCAGCATCTCGGCGACCTCGACCCGTCGACCTCGGGCCTGGAGTACTTCAAGGTCTCGGAGTCCACGTCCCAGCCGGCCGAGCTGTACATCAACCCCGCCAACGGCGCGGTCCGCTGGAAGCTGGCCGCCTGCTGCGACAACGGCAGGGGAGTGGCCGGGGACATCCACGCCGGCAACGACGGCCCGGAGATGTGGTCCGCCTCCGACACGTCCATCCGCGACGAGGCCGGCGCCACCAAGGGCCGCGAGCCGTCCTCCGTCAACTTCCTGTCCTGGTGGGACGGTGACCCGGTCCGCGAACTCCTCGACGGCACCCGCATCGACAAGTACGGCACGTCCTCCGACACCCGCCTGCTGACGGGCTCCGGCGTCTCCTCCAACAACGGAACCAAGTCCACCCCCGTCCTCTCCGGCGACATCCTCGGCGACTGGCGCGAGGAGGTCGTCTGGCGCACCAGCGGCAACACGGCCCTGCGTATCTACTCCACACCGCTCGAGACGAACACGAAGATCACGACCCTGCTGCACGACACGATGTACCGCACGGGGCTGGCTTGGCAGAACACGGCCTACAACCAGCCGCCGCACACGAGCTTCTTCATCGGGAGCGGCATGCCGACGGCCCCCAGGCCGACGGTCTACACGCCGTGAACCGGGCGGACCGCCGGTCTGCTTGAAGCGGCCGGGCCCGCGTGATCGGGCCCGGCCGCCCCGCTGACCGCCTCGCTGCCTTGAGTTGCCGGTCCTCGGGGACGGGCCAACACTGGTGGGGAGGAAGAGGCTGCCGCAATCCCCCCATGAATGGGAGTACATCCCATGACTCATGACGTCCGCAGCACCCCGCACAGGGCCCTGGCCGCCACGCACTGCGGCATCGTGCCGCCGCATCTGCTCGAACGACTGGCACGGGCGGCGGACCCGGCGGTTCACGCGCCCGCCCGGCGCACTCTCGCGCTCGACGCGGCACAGCGCACCCATCGAGCCTTGACGGCGCGGCTCGGCCGGGCTTCGTGGCCGACAGGCGCCGCCCTGCGTGACCGCACCGTCTTCGACGCCAAGCACCTGCCGTTCCTGCCAGGTGTTCGTGTGAGGGGGGAAGGCGACTTTCCCGTACCGGACGCCTCGGTGAACAACACCTACGACGGTCTCGGAGACACCTTCGCCTTCTATCTGGAGGTACTGAACCGTCACTCCCTCGATGGAAACGGCCTCCCGCTCCTCGCCAGCGTCCACTTCCTCGAGAACTACGACAACGCCTTCTGGAACGGCGCGCAGATGGTTTTCGGCGACGGGGACGGGATGCTTTTCGGTGATTTCACCGAGTCGCGCGACGTCATCGCCCACGAACTCGCTCACGGCGTCACGCAGTACACCGCCAACCTGGAGTACGTAAGCCAGTCCGGAGCTCTGAACGAGCACCTGTCCGACGTCTTCGGCTCCCTGGTCGATCAGTACGCCAAGGGCCAGACCGCCGCGCAGGCCGACTGGCTGATCGGGAACGAAGTGCTGCTCCCCGGTGTCGCCGGAATCGCCTTGCGCTCGATGAAGGCGCCGGGTACCGCGTACGACGACCCTGTGCTCGGCAAGGATCCACAGCCCGCGCATATGCGCGACTACGTGCACACGCACCAGGACAACCAAGGCGTGCACATCAACTCGGGCATTCCCAACCGCGCCTTCTACCTCGCCGCGACCCAACTCGGGGGGTACGCCTGGGACCACGTCGGCCGCATCTGGTACGACGTGCTCACCGGCGGGGATCTCCGTCCCGACGCCGACTTCGTGTCCTTCGCCGAGCTGACGACGAACGCCGCCGGCGCTTACGGGACCGCCGCGCAGCAGGCGGTGCTCAACGCCTGGGATGCGGTGGGACTGTATGTTCCGCACCCGTCTCGTGTGCCGGCCGGGGAGGCCGACCTCGTTGACCTTCTCGCAGGTTACGGCTCCTCCTCGCTGTGGTGAGCAGGGCCCGTTCGAAGGCGCGGAGGGCGCGTGCGGTGTGCACGCGCCCTCCGTTTCGTCCTGCCCGGTGTGTCAGGTCACCGTGCAGGACTGGTCGCCGAGCCTGAAGGCCGTCGGTTTCGAGTTGGTCCCCGACCAGCTTCCCGTGAAGCCGAAGCCGGCCGACGAGCCCGCCGCCACCGTGCCGTTCCAGTTCACGTTCTTCGCCGTCACCGACGAACCCGACTGTGTGGACTCGGCGTTCCACATCTGGGAGACCGTCTGGCCGTTCGGGAAGGACCAGGCCAGGGACCAGCCGTTCCAGGTGCTGGTACCCGTGTTGGTGAGCTGGACGTCCGCCTGGAAGCCACCCGACCACTGGTTGGTGATCCTGTACGTCACGGCGCAGGCGCCGGTCGGTTCCGGATCGGGGTCCTCCGGGTCCGGATCGGGATCCGTTCCCCCGCCCCCGCCCGGGTCCGAGGTGTCGCCGTAGATCACCCCGCGCCCGTTCGTCGTCACGTACACGCGCCCGTAGACCCGCGGGTCGCCCGTGATGGCCGCGCCCGTCCAACCCCACTGGTGGGCGTCGTCGTTGACGCGTGTCCAGGTCGCGCCCTTGTCCGTGGAGCGGAAGATGCCGCGCACGCCGCCGATCTTCGCGCTGGTGTACAGGGTCTGGTACGAGGCGCCCGTCGCCGCCTTGCCGAAGCCGATGGTGTCGGCCTGCTCGACGTTCGAGAGTTTCGTGAAGCTCGCCCCGCCGTCGGTGGAGTGCCACAGGCCGTACGCGCCGTCCGTGGCGCCCCCGGCCAGCCAGATGTCGCCCTTCGCTCCGGGCAGTGCCTTGAAGCGGACGCTGTCACCGCTCGGCAGGCCCGTCGCGGAGGACGCCGTGAAGGTCGCGCCGCCGTCCGTACTGGCGTAGAACTTCCCGGACTTGAAGCCGTAGAAGGTCCTCGGGTCGACCCGGTCGGACTCGACGGTCGCCCCTGCCGGGATCCCGCTCGACGCCGACCAGGAGTTCCCGAAGCCGGTCGTGTACTGCACCCCCGTGCCCGTCGGGCTCCACACGAAGCGGCTGCCGTCCGAGGCCGCGGCGACCGTGCCGCCCCCGCTCACGCCGGAGGGGTCCGTCCCGGCGAACCAGTTGGCGCCGTTGTCCGTCGAGAACGCGATGTGCGGGCCCGAGTCGAGGTTCCCCACCCGGACCACCGTGTTGGAGTTCGACTCGGCGAAGTCCAGGCTGGTGGTGGTCGTGAAGTTCGGGGACGTGTACATCATCGAGGGGACCTTCGTCAGGTCCGTGTGGCGGAAGCCGCCGATGTCGCCGAGTGCGCTGAGCAGCGGGGCGCCCGACGGGGGAGAGGCCAGGTCGTTGACCGCGGTCTCCTCCAGGCCCTGCACCATCGGCTTGATGGTGAACTTGCCGCCGCTGTCCCAGTTCGTGAGGTTCTCGGTGCCGTAGACCGTCGCGCCCGTCCCGTACATCAGGCGGTTCGAGTTGAACGGGTCGATCTCGAGTGCCTCTGTCATCCAGCCCAGTTTCGGGGTCTGCTCGGGCGGTGACGGGTTCGCTCCCCACGTCAGCCACGGTGAGGACGAGACCTCCATCGTGTAGCGGTTCTCGCGGTTGGGGTACGAGGTGTAGTCCCACGCCTTCGTCCATGTGCCGCCGCTGTTCGTGGAGCGGAAGATCTGGGTGTCCGGCCACCAGGAGCTGTACGCCGTGGCCATCACCGTGCCCGGTTTCTGGCGGTCGACCGTCAGCCCGCTGAAGCCGTAGTACGTGTCGGCCTCGGCCACCGGACTGATGTTCGTCCAGGTTCCCGAACCCGTCGCGTACCGCCACAGCTGGCCCTTGCCGCCGTCGTACGGGCCGCCCTTGTCGCTGTACGCCAGGTAGAGGTAGCCGTTGGTGGCGTCCAGGACGCCCTTGTGGGCCAGGTAGCCGGTGGGCTGGCCGGCGACGCGCGACCACGTGGCGCCCGCGTCCGTCGAGCGGTACACCGCGTTGTCCTTGTCGGCGACCCCGACGTAGATCGTCTTCGTGGCGTTCCCGGACGTGCCCGTCGACTCGTCGAAGGTGACCCAGACGATGCCCTGGTTGTCGCTCGAGTACCCGCTGGTGTCGGTCGGGTCGGCCACGTAGTTGCCGGGGTTCGGGAAGTTCGTGACCTGCGACCAGCTGGCCCCCGAGTCCGTCGACCGCCACAGACCCTTGCCGCTGGGCGCGCCCAGGTACAGCACGCTGTTCCGGTTCGGGTCGACCGCGAGGCGCTCGCCCATGCCCCGGCCGGGCATGTTGCCGCCCAGCTTGAACGGCAGGTCGGCCTTCTGCCAGGTCGCGCCCCGGTCGGCGGAGCGCAGGATCGCACCGTTCTTCGGGTCCCAGCTGTTGGTGTACGTGCCGGCCGCCACGTACACCTTGTCCGGGTCGACCGCGTCGGAGGCGAGGCTCACGACGCCCGTGTGGCCCCAGTCGTCCCAGCCGATCGAGTCGAGCAGCGGCGTCCAGGTCTTGGAGGACTCCACCCAGCGGTAGGCGCCGCCGATGTCCGTGCGGGCGTAGGCGAGGTTCTTCTCCTTGCGGTTGAAGACGATGCCGGGGACGAACCCGCCTCCGTCGATACGGGCGTTCTTCCAGGTGTAGGTGTCGGCGGCGATCTTCACCGACTTGGCGGCCGCCGGGTCGGCTTCGGCGCCCAGCGCGGGCGGGCCGCCCGTGAGCAGACCGGCGGACAGGGCGAGTACGGCCGTGAGGATGCGGGTTCTTCGCACGGTTGTCCTCTCCGTGGAGGTGGGG
>NZ_VJZE01000521.1 GCF_009377205.1 Streptomyces phyllanthi | reverse complement strand
TTGCGGGTGGGGATGGAGCTGGAGGTGACCTTCCGGGGGGCCGGCGAGGAGGCGGCGGTCGCGGTTCCGGTGTTCCGGCCCCGGAGGCGGGTCTGAATCCCTCGGGAGTTTCAATGGAATGATGACTGATCTTCACGGACCGTCCCAGTCCTCACCGTCGGCCGCTGCCCCCGCCGGCTTCCCGTCCGCCCCCGAACTCCTCGGCCTCGGCCTGCGGTTACGGCCCTGGGACGCGGAGTCCGAGTCCGATGTGGAGGCATGGCTGCGAGGGTGCTCGGACCCGGAGTTCCGTCGCTGGAACACCCCGGTGAAGCTGGTCGAACGGCTGGAGGACGCCCGCGAGTCGCTGCGGCTGCGCGCCGAATGGGCCGCGGAGGGCAGGTGCGCGTCCTTCTGCGTCACCGACGCCGGGAGCGGGGAGCCCCTCGGGCAGGTCGGCGTCAACGAGATAGACCACTTCATACGGTCCGCCCACGTCGGCTACTGGGTCCTTCCCGAGGCCCGCGGCCGGGGCGTCGCCACCCGGGCGCTCCGCCTGGCCGCCCGCTGGGCCCTCACCGACCTGGGCATGCATCGCCTGGAGCTCGGACACGCGCTCGGCCACGAGGCCTCCTGCCGTATCGCCGAACGCTGCGGCTTCCCGTACGAGGGCACGCTCCGGGGCGCCATGTTCGACGTGGGCCGCCACGACGCCTTCCGGGACGTCCACCTGCACGCCCGCGTCGCCACGGACCCGGAGCCGGAGCCGGAAGCGAAGTAGCGGAGGGCGGGGGTCTCCACCTGAGGAACGGTAAATAGCGTGCATGCAGCGGTAGTCAGCGAAACCATGGCCGTATGGCCTTCCCCTTCCCCTCCCCTTCCTCCTGGCACATCACACGGGACCTCGACCTCTTCCTCGACCGCGCCGGGCCCTTCCTGCGGTCCGAACCGGCCGCGCACACCGTGCAGTTGTCGGTCACGGACGCCGTACGGACACGAGGAGCGCAGGCGTACGGCGATGAGGCGCCGTACTTCGCGTGGTTCACGGACCCGGAGGGCGCCGTACGCGCCACCGCGCTCCGGACACCGCCCTTCCCCCTGCAGCTCACCGACACCACGCCCGACGCCGCCGACGCGCTCGCCGGGCGGCTCGCGGAGGCAGGGGAGACGGACGAGACGCTGCCCGGGGTCGGGGGCCCCGCGGAGGCGACCGCGGAGTTCGCGGCCGCGTGGGAGCGCCGTACCGGAGCCGTCGGCCGGCTTGTGATGCGGCAGCGGCTGTACCGGCTCGGCACGCTCACGGTGCCCGAGCCCGCCCCGCCCGGGAAAGCGCGGGTCGCCACCGCGGAGGACCTCGGAGTGGTGGCGCGGTGGTACGACGCGTTCCTTACGGAGGCCGGGGAGCCCGCGCGGGAGGACCCGGAGAAGTGGGCGGGGACGCGGATCGCGTACGGCGGGATCACGCTGTGGGAGCTGCCGGACGGCACGCCCGCCGCCATGGCGGGGGCCACGCCCCCGATCGCCGGGCAGGTGCGCGTGATGTCGGTCTACACCCCGGTGGCGCTGCGCAGGCGCGGGTACGCGGGCGCGGCCACGGCCGAGGTGAGCCGGGCCGCGCTGGCCACGGACGCCGGCGAGGTGCTGCTCTTCACCGACCTGGCCAATCCGACCAGCAACGGTCTCTACCAGCGCATCGGCTACCGCCCGGTCCAGGACTTCGCCACCTACACGTTCACGCCCCGGGCCGCCGGCTGAGCCACCTCCGTCACGGCCACAGCAGCTCCCTGACCCAGCCGCCGTCCTCCGCCCGCCGGTAGGTGAGCCGTACGTGGCGCCGCCGCGCGTCCCCCTGGAAGAACTCCACCTCCTCCGGCGTGAGCACGTACGCCGTCCAGGAGGGCACCGGCGCCGTCGGCTCGCGCTGGGCCCGTTCCCAGGCGGCGTCCGAGGCCCGCTCCAGTTCCTCGTACGAGGACAGGACCTCGCTCTGCCGGCCCACGAGCCCGGCGGCCAGCGCACCCGTGGAGCGGGCGTGCAGATCGGCCTGGGCGACCTCGGCGGGGGCGATCGTCACCGGGCCGCGCACCCGCACCTGGCGGCCCTGCGCGGACCAGTAGAAGCCGAGGGCGGCATACGGCCGGGCGGCCAGGTGCCGGCCCTTCCGGCTGGTCGCGTGCGAGGAGAAGTGCCAGCCGCGCTCGTCCGCGTCGTGCAGCATGACCGTCCGTACGTCCGGCGTGCCGTCCGCGTCCGCCGTGGCCAGGGACATCGTGTGTGGCTCGCTCTGTCCGGCCGCCACGGCCTCGGCGAACCACGTGGTGAACAGGGGCAGCGGCTCGCTGGGCGCGGAGGCCGGGTCGAAGGGCGGCAGCGAGGTGTGCTCGGGGTCCCACACCCGCAGCGACCTCAGCAGTTCCTGAAGATCGGTTCCCATGCCCCGATTGTCACCGGCTCAGGACCTCACACGGTACCCAGGTCGGACGAGACCCACCTCTCCGGGCGCAGGTGGACGACGACCTGCTCGCCGTGGTTCTTCCAGGCGAAGTCGACGTACCCGTCCACCTTCTCGGCCGGGAGGTAGCGGGCCGAGATCTCCCGGAGCTGCTCGACGGTCGCGGGAACCGTGTCGATCACCGGGCCCTCGACCGACACGTACCGGATGGTGGGTTCGAGCCGGTCCGCCATCAGCGAGAACCTGCCCGCCGCCTCGATCAGCCGGTACTTGCGGGAGTCGAGCGCAGTCATGATCCACAGGTTGCCGCCGGGCGCGTACTGGTACCAGATCGGCACGGTGAGCGGGGCCCGTCCCTCGCCCGAGTCCACCGACAACGCGGCGACGTGCGGCTCGGCCAGGAACTGCTCACGCTCTGCACGGGTCAGGGCCATGGGGGTCTCCTCCAGCGAGGGGGCGCGGACATCGTCGTCGTGCTGTCTGCGTCAGCGAGTCCCGGGCCGCCGGGTATTCCCCGCACATTCCGCGTTCCCGCGGGTGGGCTACAGCTGACGCAGATGGTCCCGCAGTCGGCGGGCCACCTGGGCCATGAGGGCCTCGGCGCCCGGCTGGCTGCCGGCCGGGACGAGTGACTCGGTGAGGGCGGCGACGGCGAAGGCCTGGCCGTCGGAGTGCTCGACGACCCCGATCTCGTGGCGGAGGTTGAGGAGGGTGCCGGTCTTGGAGGACCAGGTGGTGGCGTCGGAGCTGAAGTCGGGGGCGAGCCGGTGCCGGAGCACGTTGTGGGCCATGAGGTCCCGTACGCGCTCGGCGACCTCGGGGTGGATCTTCGACGGTGTCCACAGGGCCCGGAGCAGTTCGGCCCAGGCGCGTGCGCTGCCGGTGTTGGCGCGGGTGGTGTCGAGCTGCGGCACCCGGTGTCCGCGGCCGCTGGTGCCGGCGTCGATGGCGAGCGCGTGGGCGAGGTGGACGTCGGCCGCGTCGAAGCGTTCGACGGGCGTGTCCATCAGCTCGTACATGGTGTGCCGGACGGTGATGTCGCGCAGGCCGAGCTCGTGGAGGATCTCGGCGACCCGGGCGGGCGGGGTGAGGCCGAACAGCGCGTCGGCGGCGTGGCTGTCGCTCAGGCAGGTGCTCAGGTAGAGCAGGTCGTCGACCGAGATCCGGGCGGGGTGGCGGAACCGGCTCAGCCCGATGGGGCCGGGCGTGGTGATCCGCCCGGGTCGCACGTCGAGGGGCGTCGCTCCGTCGAGCTCGCCCCGCCGGACGCGCTCGAGCGTCGCCAGCGCGAGCGGGACCTTGACCAGGGACGCGGACGGCAGCTGGGTGTCCGGCTCTATCCCCAGCTCCTCCCCGGTGTGCAGATCCCGTACGAGCAGGCAGCCGTGCAGGCCGCCGTCGCGCAGCTGTCCGCGCAGGTCGTGCAGTAATGCCTCGGTGCTCAAGTCCGGGCCCTTTCCGTGGTTCCGGCACCCAGGCAGCGGGCGATGGCGTCGCCCAGGCGCGCTTCGATGTGCTGGGGGTTGCCGTCTCCGGCGGCGGCGAGGGCGAAGCCCCGGCTGATCGTGATCTCGCCGATGGGCCGCCAGGCCAGGCCGAGTTCCTCTGCCTGGGCGGGGGAGCACAGCAACAGGTCGCGTGAGCACAGGACTTCCGCCGCGGCCGTCGTCAGGTCGGGCGCGGCGACGAGCTGTGCGGGCCGCAGGCCGACGGCGTCGCGCAGGCGGGTCAGCGGGTCGCGGATGTGCGGCACGTCGTCCTCCGGCTGGATCCAGACGCGGCGGGCGGGGCCGGAGGAGGCGCGTCCGAGCCGCAGGGTTTCGAGGTAGAGGCGCTTGACGCCGGGGTCCCGGGCCCCGGCGAGCCCGAGCGGCACGGACCAGCTCGCGTCGTCCGGCACCACCGCGAGCAGGGCGGCCCGTACCTGCTGCGCGTGGAGCAGCTCCGTGCGCTGTGCCGGTCCCGCGACCCGGAGATCGAGGGTGACACCGTGCCCGCGTGCCTCGGCGACGAGGCGGGCCAGACCGGCGGTGGAGCAGATGCCGGGCACCGCGAGCCGCCACGGCTTGCGCTTGGCGGCCTCCGCCTCGTGCAGCAGCACGTCGGCCGCCTGCACGAGCTGTCTGGCGGTCGGCAGCATGTCCCGGCCGAACGGGGTGAGGACGGCCCGCCGTGATGTGCGCTCGAACAACGGCTCACCGAACCGTTCCTCCAGTGCGGCGACCCGGCGGCTGGCCACCGACTGGGACATACGGGCGGCGGCCGCACCGACGGTGAAACCGCCGTGCTCGCTCACGCTGACGAACGCACGACACGCTGCCACCAGATCCACAGCTGGAACCCTATGCCAGTCCCATGGCCCGACTCCCATGCGGGATCGGCATGGAACGGCGCATTCACGTATTGGACCGCATGGCCGCCCGCCGGTGAGGGTGATCCCCGGTTGAGACGAACTCATGACCACCCAGGAGGTCGGACCATGCGGACCACCCAGCACACCCATGCCCGCCGTGCCCATGCCCGCCGTGCCCTGCGCGGTGTGCTCGCCGCGCTCACCCTCGCCGTCCCGCTCGTCGCCTGCGGCCAGGACGGTTCCCCGGCCTCATCGGCCTCATCGGCCTCAACGGCTCCGATGGGTTCGACGGGTTCGTCGTCGGGGCGGTCCGCCGTGATGACGACCCCGGTCGCGGCGGCGAAGCCGGTCGCGGGCGCCCTGAAGGAACTGGAGCGCGAATACGACGCCCGGCTCGGCGTCTACGCCATCGACACCGGTACCGGTCGCGAGGTGGCCTATCGGGCCGGCGAGCGGTTCGGCTACCACTCGACGTTCAAGGCGCTCCAAGCCGCCGCCGTCCTGCGGAAGTACTCCCTCAACGGCATGAACGAGGTGATCAGGTACTCGGAGGACGACCTGATCGCCAACTCCCCCGTCACCGAGAAGCACGTCGAGACCGGGATGACCCTGCGCGAGCTGTGCGACGCAGCCGTCCGCTACAGCGACAACACCGCGGCCAACCTGCTGTACGACAAGCTCGGCGGCCCCAAGGCTCTCGAAGCGGAGCTCAGGCGGCTGGGCGACAAAGTGAGCAGGATGGACCGCATCGAGCCCGAGCTGAGCAAGTGGGTCCCGGGTGAGAAGCGGGACACCACCACTCCGCGGGCCCTGGCGAAGGACCTACGCGCATACGTCCTCGGGGACGTCCTGGGCAAGCGCGAGCGTGCCCAGCTCACGAAATGGCTGAAGACCAACATGACCGGCGACGAGCTCATCCGGGCGGGGGTGCCCGAGGGCTGGGTGGTCGGCGACAAGACGGGGAGCGGTTTCTACTACGGCGCCCGCAACGACATCGCCGTGGTGTGGCCCCCCGACTCTGCCCCCATCGTCATGGCGATCCTGACGAACCGGGGCGAGGAGGACGACACCTACGACAACAAACTGCTCGCGGAAGCGGCATCGGTGGTCGCCGGCACCTTGTCGTAGCGGACTTTTGAATCGTCAGCCGAGGCCAGGCACAACCAGCCCGTCCGGCGTTCGAGGACGAGGCCGTCAGGCCGATGCGGGGGTCTGGGGCGGCGGCCTCCAGGGG
>NZ_VJZE01000520.1 GCF_009377205.1 Streptomyces phyllanthi | reverse complement strand
CCCCCGACCCCCGCGATCCCCTCGGCCTCCTCGGCCCACGCGACGCCGGATAACGCGGGCAGGGCCACCAGCCCGGCTCCCGCTCCAAGCACCGTTCTGCGGCTGACGCGTCCAGACATGCCTCACCCCTCGACCGGAATGCGATGCGGCTTCGAATTTGCTCAGCGGCATGACAAATGGTGAAGGGAGTGACGCGCGGGGGGAACGGGTCGTCGGCGTCGAATAGTTTCGTAACAGCTGCCCGAGAACGCGAGAAGGCCCGCACGACCGAAGTCGTACGGGCCTTCTCAGGTCAATCGACCTTCAAGCAAGAGGACTTACTTGTTGATCTTGGTGACCTGGCCGGCGCCCACGGTCCGACCACCCTCACGGATGGCGAACTTCAGGCCCTCCTCCATGGCGATGGGCTGGATGAGCTCCACCTTCATCTCGGTGTTGTCACCCGGCATCACCATCTCGGTGCCCTCGGGGAGGGTCACCACGCCGGTCACGTCCGTCGTACGGAAGTAGAACTGCGGACGGTAGTTGTTGAAGAACGGCGTGTGGCGGCCACCCTCGTCCTTGGACAGGATGTAGGCCTGGGCCTCGAAGTCGGTGTGCGGCGTGACCGAACCCGGCTTGATGATGACCTGGCCGCGCTCGACGTCCTCGCGCTTGATGCCGCGGAGCAGCAGACCGACGTTCTCACCGGCCTGGCCCTCGTCGAGCAGCTTGCGGAACATCTCGATACCGGTGACCGTGGTGGTGGTCTTCTCGGTCTTGATGCCGATGATGTCGACGGTCTCGTTGACCTTGAGGATGCCACGCTCGATACGGCCGGTGACGACCGTACCGCGACCGGTGATCGTGAAGACGTCCTCGATCGGCATCAGGAACGGCTTGTCGACGTCGCGCTCCGGCTCCGGGATCGCGGTGTCGACGGCGTTCATGAGGTCCAGGACGGACTGCGTCCACTCCTTGTCGCCCTCGAGCGCCTTCAGAGCGGAGACCTTGACGACGGGGCAGTCGTCGCCCGGGAACTCGTACTCGGAGAGGAGCTCACGGACCTCGAGCTCGACGAGCTCCAGGATCTCCTCGTCGTCCACCATGTCGGCCTTGTTCAGGGCGACGACGATGTACGGAACGCCGACCTGGCGGGCCAGGAGCACGTGCTCCTTGGTCTGCGGCATCGGGCCGTCGGTGGCGGCGACCACGAGGATCGCGCCGTCCATCTGCGCGGCACCGGTGATCATGTTCTTGATGTAGTCCGCGTGACCCGGGCAGTCGACGTGGGCGTAGTGACGCGCCTCGGTCTGGTACTCGACGTGCGCGATGGAGATGGTGATACCGCGCTGGCGCTCCTCAGGAGCCTTGTCGATGTTGTCGAACGGGGTGGCCTCGTTCAGCTCCGGGTACGCGTCGTGCAGCACCTTGGTAATGGCGGCCGTGAGGGTCGTCTTACCGTGGTCGATGTGACCGATGGTGCCGATGTTGACGTGCGGCTTAGTCCGCTCGAACTTCGCCTTCGCCACTGGGGTCCTCCTGTGGAGTGGTTCTGTACGCCTTACTTCATCGGCGCCAGGTGATCTTTGCTGTCAAAACCCGGATCCCCGGGGCATTCGCACCGCGGTCGTCAGTCCTTGACGGACCACGTTTTGCGGTGGAATGCCCCACGAGGCTCCGGAGTCAAGCCTACGGCGTGTGAACGGGGTACGTTACTCGCCCTTGGCCTTCGCGATGATCTCCTCGGCGACGTTCCGCGGAACCTCGGCGTAGGAGTCGAACTGCATCGAGTAGCTCGCGCGACCCGACGTCTTGCTGCGGAGGTCGCCGACGTAGCCGAACATCTCCGAGAGGGGCACGAGACCCTTCACGATGCGGGCACCGGCGCGCTCCTCCATGGCCTGGATCTGGCCACGGCGGGAGTTGATGTCGCCGATGACCTCGCCCATGTAGTCCTCGGGCGTGGTGACCTCGACGGCCATCATCGGCTCGAGCAGCACGGGGCTGGCCTTGCGCGCGGCCTCCTTGAAGGCCTGCGAACCGGCGATCTTGAACGCCAGCTCGGAGGAGTCGACCTCGTGGTAGCCACCGTCGATGAGCGTCACGCGGACACCCGTCATCTCGTAGCCCGCGAGGATGCCGAACTGCATGGCCTCCTGCGCACCGGCGTCCACCGAAGGGATGTACTCCTTCGGGATACGGCCACCGGTCACCTTGTTCACGAACTCGTACGAGGCGTCGCCGCCCTCGATCGGCTCGATCGCGATCTGCACCTTGGCGAACTGGCCGGTACCACCAGTCTGCTTCTTGTGCGTGTAGTCGACGCGCTCGACGGCCTTGCGGATCGTCTCGCGGTAGGCGACCTGCGGCTTGCCGACGTTGGCCTCGACCTTGAACTCACGGCGCATACGGTCGACCAGCACCTCGAGGTGCAGCTCGCCCATACCACCGATGATGGTCTGGCCCGTCTCCTCGTCCGAGTGGACCTGGAAGGAGGGGTCCTCCTCCGCGAGACGCTGGATGGCGACACCCAGCTTCTCCTGGTCGCCCTTGGACTTGGGCTCGATCGCGACCTGGATCACCGGGGCCGGGAAGTCCATGGACTCCAGGATGACCGGGTTCTTGTCGTCGCTCAGCGTCTCACCGGTGGTGGTCTGCTTCAGGCCCATGACGGCGACGATGTCGCCGGCGCCCACCGAGTCGATCTCCTCACGCTTGTTCGCGTGCATGCGGTAGATCTTGCCGATGCGCTCCTTCTTGCCCTTGACGGAGTTCAGCACGGCGGTGCCGGACTCCAGGCGACCGGAGTAGATCCGGACGAAGGTGAGCTTGCCGAGGTGCGGGTCGCTCATGATCTTGAACGCCAGCGCGGACAGCGGCTCGTCGTCGGACGGCTTGCGCTTGACGACGACCTCGGGGTCCTTCACGTCGTGGCCCTCGATGGCCTCGACGTCGAGCGGCGTCGGCAGGTAGCGCACGACCGCGTCGAGCAGGGGCTGGACGCCCTTGTTCTTGAACGCGGTGCCGCAGAACACCGGGGTGACCGTGGTGTCGGTGGACTTGCCGGAGGCGATGGTGATGCGACGGATCGCGGCGTACAGCTGCTCCTCGGTGGGCTCCTCGCCCTCCAGGTACAGCTCCATGATCTCTTCGTCGTTCTCCGCGACGGCCTCGAGCAGCTTGCCGCGCCACTCCTCGGCGGCCTCGGCGTGCGTGGCCGGGATGTCGACGACGTCGTACATCTCGCCCTTGGCCGCCTCGGCGGACCACACGAGCGCCTTCATGCGGACCAGGTCCACAACGCCCTTGAAGTCGGCCTCGGCACCGATCGGCAGCTGCATGACGAGCGGCTGGGCGCCCAGGCGGTCCGAGATCATGTCCACGCAGCGGTGGAACTCGGCGCCGGTACGGTCCAGCTTGTTGACGAAGCAGATACGCGGGACGCCGTAGCGGTCGGCCTGACGCCACACCGTCTCGGACTGGGGCTCGACACCGGCGACGCCGTCGAACACCGTCACGGCACCGTCGAGCACGCGCAGGGAGCGCTCCACCTCGACGGTGAAGTCGACGTGACCCGGGGTGTCGATGATGTTGATGGTGTAGTCGTTGTCCTCGAGCGGCCAGTGACAGGTGGTGGCAGCAGACGTGATCGTGATGCCACGCTCCTGCTCCTGCTCCATCCAGTCCATGGTGGCGGCGCCGTCGTGGACCTCACCGATCTTGTACGAAACGCCGGTGTAGAACAGGATCCGCTCGGTGGTGGTCGTCTTGCCCGCGTCGATGTGGGCCATGATCCCGATGTTGCGGACCCTGGCCAGGTCAAGTGAAGTGGTAGCCATAAGGCTTCGGTCTTCTCTCGGTCTCGATGTGGGTAGCGACTACCAGCGGTAGTGCGCGAAGGCCTTGTTGGACTCGGCCATCTTGTGGGTGTCCTCGCGCTTCTTCACAGCGGCACCGAGGCCGTTGGAGGCGTCGAGAAGCTCGTTGAGCAGACGCTCGGTCATGGTCTTCTCGCGACGGGCGCGGGAGTAACCGACCAGCCAGCGCAGGGCGAGCGTGTTGGCACGACCGGGCTTGACCTCGATCGGGACCTGGTACGTCGCACCACCGACGCGGCGGGACTTGACCTCGAGGGTCGGCTTGATGTTCTCCAGCGCGCGCTTCAGCGTGATGATCGGGTCGTTGCCCGTCTTCTCACGCAGACCCTCCATGGCGCCGTAGACGATGCGCTCGGCGGTGGAACGCTTGCCGTTCAGCAGCACCTTGTTGATGAGGGAGGTCACCAAAGGAGAACCGTAGACCGGGTCGATGATGACCGGGCGCTTCGGGGCGGGGCCCTTACGAGGCATTCTTACTTCTCCTTCTTGGCGCCGTAGCGGCTGCGGGCCTGCTTGCGGTTCTTGACACCCTGGGTGTCGAGCGAGCCGCGGATGATCTTGTAGCGAACACCCGGCAGGTCCTTCACACGGCCACCGCGCACGAGCACGATGGAGTGCTCCTGCAGGTTGTGTCCCTCACCCGGAATGTAAGCGGTGACCTCGATCCCGCTGGTCAGACGCACACGCGCGACCTTACGCAGGGCCGAGTTCGGCTTCTTCGGGGTGGTCGTGAACACACGCGTGCAGACGCCGCGGCGCTGGGGCGAACCGTCCAGTGCGGGCGTCTTGTTCTTCTCGACCTTGTCCTGCCGGCCCTTGCGGACCAGCTGCTGGATCGTAGGCACTACTTCTCCGGTTTCTGTGTGCCGATAGGTGAAGCTAACCTGGAACGTCGCCGACCCACGCGGTCGGGTGTGTCGAATCCCGCAGATTCCCACCGCGAGGCAGAAAGGGCGCAGATTTCGGTGGCCCGCTGACGGTTCCCCTTGCGGTCGAAGGCACGCACGGGAGCCAGGGCACACCCCAGGCACAAGGTCTGAGCGTACCTAGCGCAAGGACTTCGGTCAAAACAAATGGAGTGGGCCACCACACGCCGGACTTCTCATCTCCCCACCTGCCCTTTCGTCCCGGTTGTCCCGGGAGCTCACCACCGGTCGCCGCGTGTGTGTACCCACGCGCACACGGGCGGTCACACAGCGGGCGGGCCCGCCGGGCCCCTTCATCCATACGTGGCCGGATTGCGTTCTTCTCGGCCCGGCGGACTTGTGCGTTCAGTACGTTCATCCGTCCGTCACGAGAAAGGGATGGGGGTTGAGCGTGAGATCTGGTACGGGGGCTCCCTCGCCGGACGACGGCGGGCTGGACGACCGGGTGCCGTTCCTGGCGCGGTTGGAGAGCGAGGACCGGCTGGGGCTGCTGGGGCTCGGCCGGGAGCTGGACTTCGCACCGCGGGTGACGCTGCTGCACCAGCACGAGCCCTCGTCGCACGTCCTCTTTCTGGTGGCCGGCTGGACCAAGGTCACCGCCTCGGCTGCCAACGGCTACGAGGCGCTGCTCGCTCTGCGCGGCCCCGGTGACATCGTCGGCGAGTCGGCGGTGCTGACGGGGCGGCCGCGGTCGGCGACGGTGACCGCGCTGGAGCCGGTACGGGCGGTGGCCGTGGAGCACGAGCGCTTCAAGGACTTCCTCAGCCGGTCCCCCGCCGTCTCCTTCGCCCTCCTGGGCCTCACCGCGGACCGCACCCGCGCGGCCGACCGGCGCCGGCTGGAGTTCGCGTCGATGAGCGTACGCGAGCGTTTCGCCGTCCTCCTCCTGGACCTGGCCCGCACCCACGGCCGCCGCACCAGGGAGGGCATCGAACTCTCCGTCCCCCTGAGCAAGCAGGAGCTGGCGGGCTCGGTGGGGGCGTCGCGCGAGATGGTCCAACGCCTGCTGCGGGAACTCCGCGGCAAGGAGGCGGTCGCCACGGGCCGCCGTACGCTCCTGATCCTCCGCCCCGACATACTCCGCCGCATCGCGGCAGCGGCACCGACCACGGGGCTGCCGGCACCGCCGGGGGCCTGGGAGGGCTGAGCGGGGTGTCCGCGCTGAGCTGTTCGGCTGCTCCGGAGGGTTCGTCCGTGGACGGGTTCGTCCGTGGGTGTGGGGCCGGTCTGGGGGTGGAG
>NZ_VJZE01000051.1 GCF_009377205.1 Streptomyces phyllanthi | reverse complement strand
GTCGTTCAGGCCGCCGTGGCCGCGATGGGGGCCGGACTGGCGGAATCAGGTGTTCCGGTGGACTTCGCGGGTGCGCGTCGGGCTGTGGCAGGGGTGTGGGCGCGACGCTGAACCGCCACCGGGCCCCGGGACCGTATGAGCAGGGGCCGCCCGGGCGGAATGACTCAGGCGGGGCCCGTCCCCGTGTCAGGCTGTGCCCATGACCTCACTCCTTCCCGACGGCCGGCCCATCCCGCTCATGACCGGCGACGAGCGTCCCATGCTGGAGAGCTGGCTCGCCTTCCACCGGGCCACCCTGGAGTTGAAGTGCCAGGGGCTCGACGACGCGCAGTTACGGAGTGCCTCCGCCGCACCCTCCCAGGTGACGCTTCTGGGGCTCGTACAGCACCTCGCCGAGGTGGAACGGAACTGGTTCCAGCGGGCGTTGGCCGGGCACGACGTACCGGCTCTGTTCGGGCCGTCCGGCTTCGAGCTGGATGCCGGGCGCGGGCTCGACGAGGCGCTCTCGACGTGGCGGCGGGAGGTGGCGCGCGGCGAGGAGCTGTGCGCCGGGCGCTCGCTCGACGACACCGGGGTGATCAGGGGCGGCCCGATGGACGGGATCGAGGTCAGCCTGCGCTGGATCCTGATCCACATGATCGAGGAGTACGCGCGCCACAACGGCCACGCCGACATCGTCCGGGAGCACATCGACGGGGCCACCGGGGCCTGATCTCCGGTTCGGGAAATCCGCGCCGAGTGTTCGCGGAAATGCAATAATTCATTCGGGCGCAGCTTCCCGTACCCTTCTGCCCGCTTTTTCATCGCCTAAACGCAAAGATTTCGCGAACACCAGCAGGCGTAATTCGGGTAGATCTCGTGAGGGTTACACTCGTGTGACCGACTCCACAGCACACCCCTTTCCTCCCCCATTATCCGGGCAAAGCGGATCATTTCGACGCCTTCTCGCGCGGCTGTACGCGCCCGCGCGATAACACAAGAGCCTCGCTTCCGTAACCCCGACCGGCGATGCAATTTCAACTTTCGCTGGGTAAATTCAATTGGCATGACTGCCGCACAAGCAGACCTGCCGAACCTGCCGGACCTGCCCGCGGAATTCCTGGAAATGCCGGAGGGACTGCGGATCGACCGTCCCGCCGTGGCGGACGGCGCCGCGCTCTGGCGCCTCGCCGGGGACTCCCGCGCCCTCGACCTGAACTCCTCCTACAGCTACCTGCTGTGGTGCCGTGACTTCGCCGGCACCTCCGCGGTGGCACGGGACACGGAGGACGGGCGGCCCGTCGGCTTCGTCACGGGGTACGTCCGGCCCGAGCGCCCCGACACCCTCCTCGTATGGCAGGTGGCCGTCGACGCCACCCAGCGGGGTCGCGGGGTCGCCGCCGCGCTGCTGGACGGGCTGGCCCTCCGCGTCGCCCGGCAGCACCCGCTGACCACGGTCGAGACCACCATCACGCCGGGCAACACCGCCTCGGAGCGCCTGTTCGCCTCGTTCGCCGCCCGGCACGGCGCCACCGTCGAGCGCGAGGTCCTCTTCGAGGCGGGGCAGTTCCCGGACGGTCCGCACGAGCCCGAAGTCCTGCACCGGATCGGACCGTTGTCCTTCTGATCCCCCTCAGTAGCCGGTACCCCACCAGCCCGATTCCCTCACTCCTGCACACCCCCCACGCATCGAGGAGCGATTCGCCGTGACCATCACCCAGCCCGACCTGAGCGTCTTCGAGACCCTGGAGTCGGAGGTGCGCAGCTACTGCCGCGGCTGGCCCACCGTGTTCGACCGCGCGCAGGGCAGCCGTATGTACGACGAGGACGGCCACACGTACCTGGACTTCTTCGCGGGCGCCGGGTCGCTCAACTACGGCCACAACAACCCCGTACTGAAACGGGCGTTGATCGACTACCTGGAGCGCGACGGCGTCACCCACGGGCTCGACATGTCGACGACCGCCAAGCGCGGCTTCCTGGAGACCTTCCAGAACCTCGTGCTGCGGCCGCGCGACCTGCCGTACAAGGTCATGTTCCCGGGCCCGACCGGCACCAACGCCGTGGAGTCCGCGCTGAAGCTGGCGCGGAAGGTGAAGGGGCGCGAGGCCATCGTGTCGTTCACCAACGCCTTCCACGGGATGTCCCTGGGGTCGCTCGCCGTGACCGGCAACGCCTTCAAGCGCGCCGGCGCCGGTATCCCCCTGGTGCACGGCACACCCATGCCGTTCGACAACTACTTCGACGGCCAGGTCCCGGACTTCCTCTGGTTCGAGCGGATCCTGGAGGACCAGGGCTCCGGGCTCAACAAGCCGGCCGCGGTGATCGTGGAGACCGTGCAGGGCGAGGGCGGCATCAACGTCGCCCGCCCGGAGTGGCTGCGCGCGCTCGCCGAGCTGTGCGAGCGGCAGGACATGCTGCTGATCGTCGACGACATCCAGATGGGCTGCGGGCGGACCGGTGCCTTCTTCTCCTTCGAGGAGGCGGGCATCACCCCCGACATCGTCACCGTGTCCAAGTCCATCAGCGGGTACGGACTGCCCATGTCCCTGTGCCTGTTCAAGCCCGAGCTCGACATCTGGGAGCCGGGCGAGCACAACGGCACGTTCCGCGGCAACAACCCGGCGTTCGTGACGGCCGCCGCGGCCCTGGAGACGTACTGGGCCGACGGCTCCGCCATGGAGAAGCAGACCCGCAAGCGCGGTGAGCAGGTCGAGCAGGCGCTGGCCGCCATCGCGGAGGAGGACCGCGCCGCGATCAAGGAGTACCGGGGTCGCGGGCTGGTGTGGGGCATCGAGTTCGTCGACAGGTCCCGGGCGAACCGGGTCGCCCAGCGCGCCTTCGAACTCGGGCTGCTCATCGAGACGTCCGGCCCGGAGAGCGAGGTCGTCAAGCTGCTCCCCGCGCTCACCATCACGCCCGAGGAGCTGGACGAGGGTCTGCGCACCCTCGCCCGCGCCGTCCGCGAGACGGCCTGAACCACCGTCACAGATCGAGGAAGAACACACCGAGGAGGCGTCGCAGCACCGTGATCGTCCGTTCGTTCAAGGACATCGAAGGCACCGACCGGCACGTCAAAGCCGCGTCGGGCACCTGGGAGAGCAAACGCATCGTCCTCGCCAAGGAGAAGGTCGGCTTCTCGCTGCACGAGACGATCCTGTACGCGGGTACGGAGACGTCGATGTGGTACGCCAACCACGTCGAGGCCGTCGTCTGCGTGGAGGGCGAGGCAGAGCTGACCGACAACGAGACCGGGCAGAAGTACACGATCACGCCCGGGACCATGTACCTCCTGGACGGGCACGAGAGGCACACACTGCGGATCAAGGAGGACTTCCGCTGCATCTGTGTCTTCAATCCCCCCGTGACCGGACGGGAGGACCACGACGAGAACGGCGTCTACCCCCTGCTCACCGAGGAGGTGTGATCCACCGTGACCACCACCGTCACGAACATCCCTGATCTCTACCCCAGCCGCGGCGCCACCGAGGTGTCCGTGCCCCGCCAGGACCCGGTCGTCTGGGGTGCGCCCGGTACACCCGGCCCGATCCCGCTCGCCGATCTCCAGGCGTACGAGCGCGACGGCTTCCTCGCCGTCGAGCAGCTCATCACCGACGAGGAAGTCGCCCTCTACCGCGCCGAGCTGGAGCGGCTCGTCACCGACCCGGAGATCCGCGCCGACGAGCGCTCGATCATCGAGCCGAAGTCGAAGGAGATCCGGTCCGTCTTCGAGGTGCACAGGCTCAGCGGGCTGTTCGCCTCGCTCGTGCGCGACGAGCGGGTCGTCGGACGGGCGCGGCAGATCCTCGGCTCGGACGTGTACGTCCACCAGTCGCGGATCAACGTCAAGCCGGGCTTCGGCGCCAGCGGCTTCTACTGGCACTCCGACTTCGAGACCTGGCACGCCGAGGACGGTCTGCCGAACATGCGGACGGTGTCCGTCTCGATCGCGCTGACCGAGAACTACGACACCAACGGCGGTCTCATGATCATGCCGGGGTCGCACAGGACGTTCCTCGGGTGTGCGGGGGCCACACCGAAGGACAACTACAAGAAGTCCCTCCAGATGCAGGACGCGGGCACGCCGTCCGACGAGGCGCTGACCGCCATGGCCGGTGAGTACGGCATCAAGCTGTTCACGGGCAAGGCGGGTTCGGCGACCTGGTTCGACTGCAACTGCATGCACGGCTCCGGCGACAACATCACGCCGTTCCCGCGCAGCAACGTGTTCATCGTGTTCAACAGCGTGGAGAACACGGCGGTGGAGCCGTTCTCGGCGCCGATCCGCAGGCCGGAGTTCATCGGTGCCCGGGACTTCACTCCGGTGCGATGACCCCAGTCGTTCCAGTGAGCCCTTGAAGGCACGAACCGGCCCGGCCGGGGAGACGGTTGTACGTGGTGTCGACCGGATCGATGTCGCCAGGATCTTCCTGGCGTGGGGCCTTGTCACCGGTCCCGCACCCCATGGCGGTCCGGCCGTCATGGGGTGGATGCGACCCGTGACCGCCCTGTCGTAGGGGGCAGTCGGGAGCGCGAGGCGGTGTGGACGGTTGAGCGCACGCTCGGTCGCTTCACGGCTGCGAAGGTGACCCCGGTGAAGTGACACACGTTGTAGCACTGGTCGGGCCCGGCACCTCACGAGGAGGTGCCGGGCCCGTCCGCGTCCGTCAGCCGGTCGGTTCCTCCGCCGGTCACAGCCAGGACATGGCCGCCGCCGTCTCCAGTACGTTCCGCACTGCGCCCTCGTCGCCCGTGGTCGTCCGCGGGACCGCGTCGGGCGCGTACCGGCCGCCCAGGAGCAGGCAGAAGTCGACCGGGTCGATGACGACCTCGGCCCGTACGGGCTCGTGCTCGGAGCCCAGGACCCACTCGGTGCCGGGCTCCGCACCGGTCATCGCGAACCGGACCGGCGGTGCCGTGCTGAGGACCAGTCCGATGACGCGGAGGGACAGGCGGACCAGCGTCCACAGGTGCTCGTCCGGTGGCGGCGGAACGGGCACACCGAGCGCGCGGCCGAGGTCGTCCGTGTGGATCCAGGTCTCGAAGGCGCGGACGAGGAAGTGCTCGGCGACGGGCAGCGGCATGCCCATCAACGTCGTGGCGCGCGCGGCGCGTTCGGGGTCGTGGGCCTCGGGTGTGGCCAGCAGGGCCCGGGACTGCGCGGCCCAGGCGGCGACGGTCTCCTCGGGGGTGCGCGTGAACTCGTGCGCGATCACCTCGGCGGATCGCGCGTTCCAGGCGTCCTCCCAGGGCGTGTCCTGAGGGACAGGCGAGGCGGGCACGCGCGCGTCGAGGCCCAGCCGCAGGGCGAGCGGCTCGTCGGCGGCGAGGAGGTGGGCGACGGTGGCGTGCGCGTTCCAGTCGTGCACGACGGGTGTCGTCCAGTGTCCGTCCAGCTCCGGCAGCAGCGCCTGGAGTCCGGCGACGGCCGCGGCGTACGGAGCGGCGTGCGGGGCGACCCGCGCGGTGCGCGGACGGGAGCGCAGTGCGGCGGTGAGCACGCCCTGGCCGTTGCCCGCGGCGCCGTTCAGCCGGGAGCCGGCGCGGAGTCCGGCGTGGGGGCCGTCCAGCAGGCGCACGGTCTCCCTGAGCTGCTCCGCCTCCGCCGCGCAGGTCTCGCACTCGGCCAGGTGCAGGGGCACCGTCTTCTGCTCCGCGGGCAGCAGCGCGCCGACGGCCCAGGCGGCCAGCAGTTCCCGCACTTCGTCGTGGTCGATGGCCATCACACGCCTCCTTCCGCTGCCCGTACCACCATCATGCGCCCCTCCCCAGGGCCCGGTCCGGCGGGTCCGTCAGGGATTCGGCGAGCTTGCGCAGCGCGGAGCGGAGCCGGGTCTTCGCGGTCCCCTCGGGTATCCCCAGCTCCCTGGCGGCCTGCCGGTAGGTGCGTCCCGCGAAGTAGGCGAGGTGGACCACCTCCCGCTGGGGCTCCGGGAGACCGGCGAGGGCGGAGTGCAGGAGCAGCGAGCGTTCCCGGTCGACGACCGCCTCGTCCGGGCCGGGTCCGGCGTCGGGGATGGCCTGCAGGGCGGAGTCGTCGGCCTGGGCGGCCTTGCGGTGCCGGGCCTCGCTGCGCACCCAGTCCACGGCCCGCCGGTGGGCGAGTACGGACAGCCAGGTGCGCAGCGAGCCGCGGCGCGGGTCGAAGCCGTACGGCCTGCTCCACAGCTGGGCGAAGACCTCCTGCGCCACGTCCTCGGCGGCGCCCCGGCTGCCCGTGACCCGTACGGCCACCGCCCTGACGAGCCCGCCGTACACGGCGTACGCCTCGTTCAAGGCGGACTCGTCCCCGTAGACCAGCCGCCGATGCAGTGCCGCGTCGGCGGGCACGCTCTCGGTCCTGTCGGCCGTTGGCTCCACCGACACCATCACCTCCGTCATGCCTTCCTAGCGGTTCGGGTGGGGCTCGCGCCAGTGGGCAAGTCGGACGGGCGTGAATCGGACGGTGGATCGGACGCTGGATCGGGCGGTGGATCGGACAGTGGTCAGGCGGACAGGACGTCGAGGAGCCGGTCGACGTCGGCGGGCGTGTTGTACACGTGGAAGGAAGCGCGCAGGTTCCCCGCACGGTTGGAGACCTGGATGCCGGCGCTGCTCAACTCGGGCTGGCGGTGGCCGAGTCGGGGCACGGAGACGATGGGTGAGCCGGGCGCGGGCAGGGGTTCGTGGCCGAGGCGGGCGAGACCCGCGCGGAACCGGTCGGCGAGGGCGAGGTCATGGGCGCGTACGGCGTCCACGCCGAGTTCCTCGATGAGGTCCAGGGAGTGGCGCAGTCCGGTGTATGTGAAGAGAGCGGGGGGCAGGTCGAACCGCCGGGCGGAGTGGGCGAGTTCGGTGACGGGGCCGTAGCAGCTGTCCCAGGGGTTCTCCCCCGCGACCCAGCCGGCCAGCACCGGCGTCAGGGCACCGAAGTCCTCGGGGACGACGAGGAAGGCCGCCCCGTGCGGGCCGAGCAGCCACTTGTAGCAGATGGAGGCGGTGTAGTCGTACGCGTCCGCCTCCACCGGCAGCCATCCGGCCGCCTGGGAGAAGTCGACGTACGTACGGGCTCCGTGCTCCCGGGCCGCCTCGCGCAGCGCGGGCAGGTCGGCGATCCGGCCGTCGGCGGACTGAGCGGCGCTGACCGCGACGAGCGCGGTACCCGGGCGGACGGACTCGGCGATCCGTTCCAGGGGCACGGTCCGCACCTTGAGGTCACCGCGGGCGTGGAAGGGGTTGACGACGGAGGTGAAGTCGTCCTCGGCGGTGAGGACTTCGGCGCCGGAGGTCAGTGACGCGGCGATCAGCCCGGTGTGGGCGGCGACCGACGCCCCCGCCGCCACCCGTGCGACCGGGACTCCGGCCAGCCGGGCGAAGGAGGCCCGGGCGGCCTCCACATCACCGAACAGCGAGTCCAGCGGACTGCCCTCGGCCCTGAGCCGCACGGCCTCGTGCAGCGCGGCCACGGTGCGCGCGGGGAGCAGCCCGCTGCTCGCGGTGTTCAGAAAGGTGTTCTTCGGGGCGAACTCGGATCGGACGAGGCTCTCGAAGGTCTCCATGGGACCACTCTGCGGTCCCGTGAACTCCCCGTCCATTGAGATCTTCTGCGTGGCTCTCCCAAGAGATGCTTATGTATCCGTCCTGACCTGGCCCTTTGGGACCAAGGGGCGCGGGGAACCCCGCGACCGGCCGGAGAGGACCGGCGGCCCGCGGACATCACACCGCGCCCCGACGGCGCCGCCCGAAGACCGTTCACCCCGCCGGAGGCACCGCGCACCCGTCCGGGCCGCAGGCCTCCGCCGCGGCGTCCTCGTCCTGCACGAGCCTCAGCGGGGAGCGCTCACCCCACGCCTCGGTCAGGGCCCGGGTGAAGACCTCGGTGGGCTGGGCGCCCGACACGCCGTACTTGCGGTCGAGGACGAAGAAGGGCACGCCGTTCGCGCCGAGCTGCGCGGCCTCGCGTTCGTCGGCGCGCACGTCGTCGGCGTACGCCTGCGGATCGGCGAGGACCTCGCGGGCCGCGTCCTCGTCGAGTCCGGCCTCGACGGCGAGCGCGAGGAGACGGTCCTCGGCGTCGGCGTAGACGGACCGCTCCTCGGCGAAGTTCGCCCGGTACAGGATCTGGAGCAGCTCGCTCTGCTTCCCCTCCTGCTTGGCGAGGTGGAGGAGGCGGTGCATGTCGAAGGTGCTGCCGTGGTCGCGGCCCTCGGTGCGGTACGCGAGGCCCTCGGCGGCGGCCTGGGCGCGCAGGTTCTCCTCCCCGGCCCGCGCCTGTGCCTCGCTCATCCCGTACTTCTGGCTGAGCATCTTCAGGACGGGCTCGATGTCGCCCTTGGCGCGGTGCGGGTCGAGCTCGAAGGAGCGGTGCACCACCTCCACCCGGTCGCGGTGCGGGAAGGCGTCGAGCGCCTTCTCGAAGCGGGCCTTGCCCACGTAGCACCAGGGGCAGGCGATGTCGCTCCAGATCTCGACGCGCATGGTGGCAGCTCTCTCCAGGTCGTACGGGTCCATGTCCTACGGGACCGAGGGGGCGGAGACGGCTCCGCCCCTCGCTCTCGCTATATGAACCTTCAAGCAGCCCTGTTCATTCCCCGGTACCCCGGGTCACGTCGAACCTGAGGAACAGATGGTGGTCGTCCTCCGCGGGCGGGTACGCCGGGTCGGGGGTCCAGCCCTGGCGGGCGTAGAAGGCCTGGGCGCGCCGGTTGTCCACGTGGACGTCGAGGGTGGCCGTGCTCCTGCCGTCGGCCCGCCACCGCTCCACGCAGGCCGTGTGCAGCGCGGTGCCGATGCCCGTGCGCCAGTGGTCGGGGTCGACGTGGAACTGGAACAGCTTCACGGTGTCGGCGGGCGCGCCCTGTTCCGTACGGTAGGAGGCGATGGCGGTGATCCGGCCGTGCTCGACGACGCACAGCACCTGTCCGTCGGGCCGCCCGATGGCGCCCTGCCAGCGCTCCACCCAGTCAATGCCGTCCTCGGGCAGTCCGTCGGGGTAGTAGGTCGAGCGGGCCCGTACATGCAGTTCGGCGATGGCCTCGGCCTCGGCGGGCAGCGCCGCCCTGATCACCCGGCCTAAGGCCGCACGGTCCTGGTTCACACTGTTTTCGATCATGTGACCGAGGACGTGCCGGGGGCCGCCGTGGTTCCTGTCCCGTACGGCCCCGGTTCTCAGCTTCCGTCGCGCAGCCCGTCCGGCCAGGCGTCCCGGTACTCGATGTGGTCGAAGGTGACGACGCAGCCCTCTCCCACCGGCGACTGGGTCATGAAGCCGACGAGCGCCGCCGACGCCGGTCCCTCGTCGCCGAGGGTGAACAGCCGGACGAAGGTCCAGGTCTCGCCGTCACGGGAGGCGTGGAAGGCGAAGGCCCGGCCGGTGCGGCTGACCCGCAGCCAGACCGAACTCCCCTCCACGGTGAAGGAGTTGGCGTCGTCCGAGTGGCCGCGGGTGACGACCGTGCAGACGGTGGGCACGTCCGGCGAGTACTCCAGGCACAGCTTGGCCCATGCCCGCTCCCCCACGTGGACGTAGAGGACACCCGCGTCGAAGGAGGCCGCGAAGCCCACCGTCACACGGGCGATCAGCTGGAAGTCCCCCTCCGGCGCACCCAGCAGCCGCGGCGCGTCCGAGGCCGGCTCCAGCGCCTCGTCGGTGGGCGGCACGAACCGGTCCTGCCGCGCCCCGGCCCACCCGGTGAGCACACCGTCCTCGTGCGACCAGTTCCCGTCGGGACCGTATGTGCGCAGCGGGAAGGGGAGTTCGGGAAATTTCACGTCCATGGGAAGAGTCAACCAGCTCTCGAACTCCGGTGCGGTATCGCTCCGCTTTCAGGGCCACGAAACGGCGCGCTCTCAGGGGCGTGGGGAACGGCGCGCTCTCAGGGCCACGGGGAACTGCACGTTCTCAGGGGCGCGGGGAACTGCGCGACCAGCCACAACCAACCCGCGGCTCACCGACAACCCGCACCACCCCAGGGGCGCGGGGAACTGCGCGACCAGCCACAACCAACCCGCAGCCGCCGAACAACCCCGCACCCCAACGGCGCTCCCCCGCGGACCAGCTACCGCTCCAGCTGCCCGTTGAACCGCCGCGGCAGCCCCAGCGGATTGTCGTCACGCAGCTCGGGCGGCAGCAGCGCTTCAGGCGCCCCCTGGTAGGCAACCGGCCGCAGCCACCGCTCGATCGCGGTCCCGCCCACGGAGGTCGACGTGGACGTGGTCGCCGGGTACGGCCCCCCGTGGTGCTGGGCCGCGGCCACGGCCACACCCGTCGGCCAGCCGTTCACCAGCACGCGGCCCGCGAGCGGCGTCAGCTCGGCGAGGATCTCCGCGCCCCGCCCCTCACCCGCGGCCTCGGCCTCGGACAGGTGCACGGTCGCGGTGAGGTTGCCCGGCAGCCGGGAGAGCACCGCGTTCGCCTCGGACTCGTCCTCGTAGCGGGCCACGACCGTGAGCGGGCCGAAGCACTCCTCGAGGAGCAGGTCGTGCTCGCCCTCCGCCGCCAGCTTGTCCGCGGGGACGGTCAGGAAGCCCGGGCTCACCGTGTGCTCGCCGCCCGCGCCCGCGGTGACCGGGGACTCCACGTCGGGGAGCTCGGCACGCTCGGCGACACCGGCGATGAAGTTGTCGCGCATACGGTGGTCCAGCAGGACCCCGGAGCCCACGTCGCTGACGGCCTCGGTGAGCGACTTGACCAGCCGGTCACCGGCCGCACCGGTCGGCGCCAGCACCAGCCCCGGCTTCACGCAGAACTGGCCCACGCCCAGCGTCATCGAGCCCGCGAGCCCGGACCCGATCGCCTCGGCGCGCTCGGCGGCCGCGGCCTCGGTGATGACGACGGGGTTCAGGGAGCCCAGCTCGCCGTGGAACGGGATCGGCACCGGGCGCGCGGCCGCCGCGTCGAAGAGGGCACGGCCACCGCGTACGGACCCGGTGAACCCGGCCGCCGCGACCAGCGGGTGCTTGATCAGCTCGATGCCCGCCTCGAAGCCGTGCACGAGACCGACGACACCCGCGGGGATGCCGTGCTCGGCGGCGGCCCGGCGCAGCGCGGCCGCGACCATCTCGGACAGCGCCGGGTGGTCGGGGTGGGCCTTGACGACGACGGGGCAGCCCGCCGCCAGCGCGCTGGCCGTGTCGCCGCCCGCGACCGAGAAGGCGAACGGGAAGTTCGAGGCGGAGTAGACGGCCACGACGCCCAGCGGCACCTTGTAGCGGCGCAGGTCCGGGATCGGCGGGGTCGCGGTGGCGTCGGGGTGGTTGATCACCACGTCGAGGAAGGCGCCCTCGTCGACGATCTCGGCGAAGGCCCGCAGCTGGAAGCAGGTGCGGGCGAGCTCGCCGGTGAGCCGGACCGGGCCGAGCGCGGTCTCCGCGTCCGCGGCCTCGACGAGGTGGTCCTTGGCCGCCTCGAGCTGGTCGGCGGCACCGCGCAGGAACGCGGCGCGGACCGTGCGGTCGGCGAGGGCTCCGCGCACGGCGTGGGCGTCGCGGACGGCCTGGTCGACCTCCTGGGCTGTGGCCTCCACCGCAACCTGTTCACGCTGCTTCCCGGTTCGGGGGTCGACACTCCAGACTGGTGCTGCTGCCACCGCGGGTCCCTCCACATCGAATGCCGCATGCTCTGCCGCAGTTGTTACGTCACTCACCAGGGACGTTCGATATGCTGAACACTGTCTCTGATGATGAATTGGGTGTTGGAGACTATATCTTCAGCTTCTCGTCGAAACGAAGGGGTCTAGGGCGATGTCGGCTGGCGAGACGGGCGGCGGGGCACAGGTCAAGTCCGCCGTACGCACGGTGGAACTCCTCGAGTACTTCGCCGGCCGCCCCGGCATGCATTCCCTGGCCGCCGTGCAGGAAGCCGTGGGCTACCCCAAGTCCAGCCTCTACATGCTGCTGCGCACGCTCGTCGACCTCGGCTGGGTCGAGACGGACGCGACCGGCACGCGGTACGGCATCGGGGTGCGGGCGCTGCTGGTCGGCACCTCGTACATCGACGGCGACGAGGTGGTGGCGGTGGCCCGCCCCACGCTGGACCGCCTCTCGGACGACACGACGGAGACCATCCACCTCGCCCGCCTGGACGGCACGAACGTGGTCTACCTGGCCACCCGCCAGTCCCAGCACTATCTGCGGCCCTTCACGCGCGTAGGCCGTCGGCTGCCCGCCCACTCGACCTCGCTCGGCAAGGCGCTCCTCGCCACCCACACCGACGAGCAGGTCCGCAAGCTGCTCCCGGAGACGCTGCCCGCCCTCACCGAGCACACGATCACCGACCGCGAGAAGCTCATCGAGGAGCTTCACCAGGTCCGCGAGCAGGGCTTCGCCGTCGACCGCGAGGAGAACACGCTGGGCCTGCGCTGCTTCGGCGTGGCCATCCCGTACCGTACGCCCGCCCGCGACGCCATCAGCTGCTCGGTCCCGGTCGCCCGCCTCACCCCCGCCCACGAACAGATGGTGAAGGACGCCCTGTTCGACGCCCGCGACCGCCTGACGCTGGCCACGAGGAGGCTCTGAGCGATGGAGGTCGTACTCCGCGAGGTCCACGACAGCGATCTTCCGGTCTTCTTCCGGCAGACGAACGACCCCGAGGCGCTGCGGATGGCCGCGTTCACCGCGAAGGACCCGGCCGACCGGGACGCCTTCGACGCCCACTGGGGGCGGATCCGTTCCTCGTCCGGCGTCACCGTCCGCACGGTCCTCGCGGACGGCGACGTCGTCGGCAGCGCCGCGGTGTACGGGGAGCCCGGCGAGCGCGAGGTCACGTACTGGATCGACCGCGCGTACTGGGGCCGGGGCATCGCGACGGCCGCGCTGCGCGCGCTGCTGACCGACGTCCCCGAGCGCCCGCTGTACGCGCGGGCGGCCGCCGACAACGCCGGGTCGCTGCGCGTGCTGGAGAAGTGCGGCTTCCGCGTCACCGCGAGAGCAAGGGGGTTCGCGCAGGCGCGTGGCGAGGAGATCGACGAGTTCGTGCTGGCGCTGGCGCCTGACCCGGCTTCATGAATCCCGGATGAGAAAACAGGCGTAAGGGAACGACTCGCCGCGGCCCGCTCGTCCTCCAGGGCGAAATGAACAGGACGATCAGGCGCACCGCCGTCTTCACGCTGCTGCTCGTGCTCGCCCTGCTGGTCAGGGCGACCTGGGTGCAGTTCTACGAGGGCCGGGCGCTCGCGGACGGCAAGGACAACCGGCGGAACGTGATGGAGCAGTACGCGCAGCCGCTCGGGGACATCGTCGTGGCCGGCGATCCGGTCACCGGCTCTAAGCGCACGACGGGAAGCGACCTCGTCTACCAGCGCACGTACAAGGACGGCGCCCTGTACGCGGCCGTGACCGGATACAGCTCGCAGGTGTACGGGGCGACGCTGCTGGAGGGCGTCTACCAGGACCTCCTCGACGGCACGGACACCCAGCTGAAGACCCCGCTGGACGTCCTCACCGACAAGCGTGCCGCGCCCGGCGACGTGATCACCACGATCGACCCGGACGTGCAGAAGGCCGCGTACGAGGCGCTCGGCGACAAGAAGGGCGCGGCCGTCGCGATCGACCCGGCGACGGGCAGGATCCTCGCGGTCGTCTCCGCACCGTCGTACGACCCGGGCACGATCAGCGGCTCCGACGACGGCGCGGCCTGGAGCAGACTGCGGAAGGACGAGGAAGAGCCGCTGGTCAACCGGGCGCTGCGGCAGCCCCTGCCACCGGGGTCCACGTTCAAACTGGTCGTCGCGGCCGCCGCGCTGGAGGACGGGCTGTACTCGTCGGTGGACGAGAGGACCGACAGCCCCGACCCGTACACGCTGCCGGGTACCACCCGGGAGCTCAGCAACGAGAACCCGGACGCCCCTTGCGAGAACGCCTCGATCCGGGTGGCCCTGCAGTACTCGTGCAACAACGTCTTCGCGAAGATGGCCGTGAACCTGGGCCAGGACAAGGTCCGGGCGATGGCGGAGAAGTTCGGCTTCAACGACACGGAGCAGGACGTGCCGGTACGGGCGTACGAGAGCGTGTACCCGTCGGAGATGGACGAGGCGCAGACGGCGCTGTCGGGCATCGGCCAGTTCGACGTGACCGCCACCCCGCTGCAGATGGCGATGGTGTCGGCGGCCATGGCCAACGGCGGCGAGCTGGTCTCGCCCCATATGGTGTCCCGGACCAGTGACGCCGACGGCAATGTGATCGAGGACTACGACAGCAAGGCCGGCACCAAGGAGATCGTCAGCTCCTCGACGGCCGAGCAGCTCCGGTCCGCGATGCGGACGGTGGTCGAGGACGGCACGGGCACCAACGCGCGGATTCCCGGGGCCACCGTCGGCGGCAAGACCGGTACCGCGCAGCACGGCGAGAACAACAGCAAGACGCCCTACGCCTGGTTCACCTCGTACGCGAAGTCGGACTCAACCGGCAAGGAGGTCGCCGTCGCGGTGATCGTCGAGCAGTCGGACGCGGCGCGCTCGGAGGTCAGCGGCAACGGGCTGGCCGCGCCGGTGGCGAAGGCCATGATGCAGGCGGCGCTGAGGAACTGAGCGCCGGAGTGAACCTCCTCCGCACGAATGCCGTCTGAAGAGACGGGCCGCCCCTTCCCCCGGGGGCGGCCCGTCGCCGTCAAGGAAGCAGTCGCTTCGTCAAGGAAGCCGTCGCTTCACGGCAGCGCTCACCGCACACCGAGCAGCTGCTCGATCGGGTCGATCGCGAAGTACACCAGGAACAGCGCCGAGGTGCCCCACAGCAGCCAGTGCACCTCCTTGGCCTTGCCGAGCACCGTCTTGATCAGGACGTACGCGAGGAAGCCGGCGCCGATGCCGTTGGTGATCGAGTAGGTGAACGGCATGACCGCGATCGTCAGGAACGCGGGGATGGCGATCTCGTACCTGTCCCAGTCGATGTGCTTGACCTGGGTCATCATCAGGAACCCGACCGCGACGAGCGCGGGGGCGGCGGCCTGCATCGGGACGATGGTCAGCAGCGGGGTGAAGAACAGCGCGCAGGTGAAGAGCCCGCCGGTGACCAGGTTCGCGAAGCCGGTGCGCGCGCCCTCGCCGACGCCCGCCGCCGACTCGATGTACGAGGTCGCCGAGGACGAGGACGCGGCACCGCCCGCGACCGCCGCCGCGCCGTCGATGAGCAGGACCTTGCCGAGGCCCGGGACCCTGCCCTGTTCGTCGAGCAGTCCGGCCTCGGCGCTGATACCGACGACCGTGCCCATGGTGTCGAAGAAGTCGGACAGGATCAGCGTGAAGATCAGCAGGACGACCGTGATGACGGTGGTTTCACCGAACGCGCCGAACAGGTCGAACTCGCCGAGCAGCCCGAACGCGGGCGTGGCCACGATGTCGGAGGGGACCTTCGGGACGGTCAGGCCCCAGCTCTTGATGTCCGCGACCGAGTTGATCACGATCGCCACGACGGTCATGGCGAGGATGCTGATCAGGATCGCGCCCTTGACCTTGCGGGCGAGCAGACCGATGGTCAGCAGCACACCGAGGCAGAAGACGAGGATGGGCCAGCCGGACAGCGCGCCCGCGGCGCCGAGCTGGACCGGGACGGTGGTGTTCGCGACGTCCGGGATACGGGTGACGAACCCGGCGTCGACGAAGCCGATGAAGGCGATGAACAGGCCGATGCCGACGCTGATCGCCTGCTTGAGCGGTTGCGGGATGGCGTGCATGACGGCCTCGCGCAGCCCGGTGACCACCAGGACGCAGATGAGCAGTCCTTCGAGGACCACCAGGCCCATCGCGTCGGGCCAGCTCATCAGCGGGGCGATCTGGAAGGCGACGACCGCGTTGAGGCCGAGGCCGGCGGCGAGGGCGAGGGGCAGGTTGCCGCCCACGCCCATGATGATCGTCATGACGGCGGCCACGAGCGCGGTGGCGGTGACGAGTTCGGCGCCGTCGAGCTGGTTGCCGAACTTGTCCTTGGCGCTGCCCAGAATGATGGGATTCAGGACAAGGATGTACGCCATCGTGAAGAACGTGGCGAAGCCGCCGCGTATCTCCCGGGCGAAGGTGGAGCCCCGGTCTGTGATCTTGAAGAAGCGATCGACGCTGTTCGCCCCGGGTGGCCCGGCGCTCGGCCGGCCGTCCACCTTCTGCGTGTCGGACATGGCGGTACTCCTCGTGACGTGCGTGCGGGGGCACGGGTGACTGGCTGGATTGTTCCTGTGTTGAACTCGTCTCAGGTTTTCTCCGTGTTACGGAATCGGAGTTCGTCCTGCAAGACGACGTTCGAAGCCCCGTACGAACGTAGTTCACGATCACTGCTACTCTTCCGGATCTCATCCCTCGGAAACCCGGGATGACCACGTGTCATTCACATGACACACACAGGCACGTGCAGCGTACATGGAGCCGAAGCGAGGAGAGAGGTCGCCCGTGGGCACTGTCGTCGACGACGTAGCCTCCGTGGAGTTCCACGACTTCTTCGAGCGGCACTACGCCGAACTGGCCCGCCTGGCCCACCTGTTGACGGGTGAGGCGGACGCGGCCGACGATCTGGCGGCGGACGCCCTGCTGGCGCTCTGGCACCGCTGGGACCGGGTGCGCTCGGCCGACCATCCGGTGGCGTACGCGCGCGGAGTGGTCGCCAATCTGGCCCGCACCCGGATCCGCAGCGCGGTCCGTGAACGCCGGCGCATCACCCTGTTCTGGTCGCAGCGCGAGGAGAAGACGGAGAACCCCGACATACCCGGCATGGTGGATGTTCAGGACGCCCTGCGCAGACTGCCGTTCCGCAAGCGGGCATGCGTCGTACTGCGACACGCCTTCGACCTCTCGGAGAAGGACACCGCGCTCGCACTGGGCGTCTCTGTCGGTACGGTGAAGAGCCAGACGTCCAAGGGGATGGCAGAACTCCAGCGACTGCTGGGAACACAGGCCCCCCCGCGGCAGATCCACAGGGCGGTGTCCGGGGCCACCGGAGGAAGGGACCGATGAGGGACGTGCACGAGGAGCTGCGCGCCCGCCTGCGCGGGGCGGCCGAGGCCCATGAGCCCGACCGCGCTCGCATCCTGGCCCGGATCGAGCGCGGTATGGCCGAGGACGCCCGCCCCGAGCACCGGGCCACGCGTCCGCCGCTGATCGGCTGGGTGCGGGTCGTGGCAGCCACGGCCGCGGTCGCCGGTGTCCTCGGAGTCGGCGGGTTCGCGGTCGCCTCGGCGGTGAAGGGCGAGGACCCGGCGGACCAGACGGTCGCGACGTCGCCCACCCCGACGTGGTCCCCGGACGCCACCTCGCGGCCCCCGGTCAAGCCGGACCCGTCCCCCACGGCCAAGTCCCCGGACAGGAAGCCGAGTTCCACCCCGTCGCGCGCACCGGCCACCGAGAACCCCGACGTCCAGGCCCCGCTGCCCGCGACCTCGGACAACGAGGACGGCCCCGTGTGGTCCGACGGCTCGGTCGACCCGCACAGCAACGAGTTCTGGGCGCAGAGCAACGTGACCCTGAAGACGGGCAAGGAACTCACCGCGCTCACCGTCGAGTTGCGTGTCGCGCTCACCGACGGGGTCAGCGCGACGGGGGCCTGGCGCTCGCTGCCCGAGAACGACTTCACGCTGACGGTCGGCGAGGACGACGGTTTCCTGGTCTACCGGTGGGTGCTCAAGGAGGGCCGTACGGTCCCTGAGGGCGAGTTCGTCTTCGCGGGGCAGTACGACCACACCCGCGGCGGACGGGACGCGAAGGACGACCGGTACGCGATGTCCGCGACGGCGGACGGGAAGCAGTTCGCCGTGGGCGGCGACTTCGCGCGGAACGGCGGCGGGAGCGACAGCGACGAGGGCGACTCGTGACGTCCGCCTGACGCCCCCGCACGGACCTCGCACGCACTCGGCACAGACTCCGCACGCACTTCCACGCACGCGGCAGGGACTCAGTACGCGCCCGGCAGGCACACGGCCACGCGGCACGGACCTCCCAGCCACGCGGCACGGGCTTTGCGCGCACGCGTGAAGCCCGCCGGAAAAACTCCGGCACCCGGCAACCCTTTCCCACCCGGTGGCGACCAGCAGACGCAAGCAGCTCTGATCCCCCACCGAAGGAACGGGTAATGACCTCACGTGCAGAGCAACGCGTGCACCACCCCCACCGTCGCCGCTCCGTCAAGCGGCGTGCCCTTCTCAGCGGTCTCGGCGCGTTCACGCTGACCGGTGCCGCCATCGTCAGCAGCTCGATGCTGTCGTCCGCGAGCGCGGCGACCTGGCCGACTCCCACCAGCAGCCAGCCCGTGTCCTCGACCATCTCCGTGTCCGGCGTCCGGGACGGCGGCATGGTGCGGTACTACGGCAGCGGCGCCCTGGCCGGCGACGGCCAGGAAGAGGGACAGGACCCGATCTTCAAGCTCGCGGACGGCGCGACGCTGAAGAACGTCATCATCGGCAAGCCCGGCGCCGACGGCATCCACTGCCAGGGCAGCTGCACCCTGCAGAACGTGTGGTGGGAGGACGTCGGCGAGGACGCTGCGACCTTCCGGGGCGGCAACTCGGCCGTGTACACGGTGTACGGCGGCGGCGCGAAGAAGGCCGCGGACAAGGTCTTCCAGCACAACGGCGGCGGCAAGCTCGTGGTCTCGAAGTTCGCCGCACAGGACTTCAAGACCCTCTACCGCTCCTGCGGAAACTGCTCGACGCAGTACAAGCGCGTCTCGATCTTCAACACCATCGAGGTGACGGCGCCCGGCTCGCGCCTGGTCGGCATCAACACCAACTACGGCGACTCCGCGGCCCTGCGCAACGTCACGATCATCGGCGACAGCAGCAGGAAGATCGTCCCGTGTCAGAAGTACATCGGCAACAACACCGGCGCCGAGCCCCCGACCAACGGTTCGAACCCGGACGGAACGCACTGCAACTACACCTCATCTGACATCACGTACCGATGACAGACCATGCACCAGTGACGGAGCACCATCCTTGAGCACGCACAAGAAGCACCTCACCCGTCGCCGTCTGCTGGCCGCCTCCGCCTTGGGGGTGGCCGGCACCGGCGCGGCGGTCGCGGCCGGCACCGGTCTGCTGTCCTCGGCCTCGGCCGCCGGCTTCGGCCACACGGACGACGGCTCCCACATCGTGATCAACACGGGGGCCTCGCTCGTCTTCAAGGTCTCCAAGAAGACCGGCGACCTCGCCTCCCTGGTCTACCGGGGCAAGGAGTACGAGGGCTACGGCGGCAAGCACTCGCACGTCGAGTCCGGGCTCGGCTCCGCGACCGTCACGGTCAAGCGGTCCGGCTCGACGATCCTCGTCAAGGCGGTCCACGGCGCGATCACCCAGTGGTACGCGGCCCGCAGCGGCCAGAACAACGTCTATCTGTGGACGGACAAGGCGGACGACTCCTTCACGGCGACCCGCTTCATCGTCCGTCTCAAGCCCGGGATGTTCCCCAACACCGGCCCGGACTCCTGGATCGAGGCCTCCGACAAGGTCATCGAGGCGGGCGACGTCTGGAAGCGCTCGGACGGCACGACCCACTCCAAGCACTACTCCGGCAAGCGGACCATCGACTACGACCACATCGGCTTCACCACCGGATCGGTCGGGCTGTGGCTGGTGCGCTCCAACCACGAGAAGGCCTCCGGCGGCCCCTTCTACCGCTCCCTGCTGCGCCACTCGAACGACCTCGGGGCCGGGCTGTACGAGATCCTGCACTACAACCAGTCCCAGACCGAGCCCGAGCGCTACGGCCTCCAGGGCCCGTACGTCCTCGCGTTCACCGACGGCGGGGCGCCCTCGTCCTCGCTCTCCCACGACCGGCTCGACACCTCGTGGGTGGACGGCCTCGGCATCACCGGCTGGGTCGGCAGGGCGGGGCGGGGGAAGGTCGCGGGCGTCGGCCTGAAGGGCATGGACGCCGCGTACGCCTACACGGTGGGCTTCGCGAGCGCGGACGCCCAGTACTGGGCGAAGGCCGCCTCGGGCAGCGGGGCCTTCTCCTGCAAGGGGATGCTCCCCGGGACGTACACCATGACCGTCTTCAAGGGCGAACTCGCCGTGCACACGCGCGAGGTGAAGGTGACGGCGGGCGGAACGACCACGCTGAACAGCGTCACCGTCACGGGCGACCCGAGCACGGCGAAGACCCTCTGGCGGCTCGGCGACTGGGACGGCACGCCCGGCGAGTTCAAGAACGCCGAGCTGATGACCCGCGCGCACCCGTCCGACGGCCGCGCGGCGAAGTGGACCGGCAACGTCACGATCGGCGACGGGGGCGAGGCCGCGTCCTTCCCCGCGTACCTGTGGAAGGACGTCAACGACGGCGTCCTCGTCTACTTCAGGCTGACCGCCGCCCAGGCGGCCGCCGCGCACACCCTGCGGATCGGTGTGACGAACGCGTTCCTGAACGGGCGCCCGCGCGTGACGGTCAACGACTGGGTCTCGGCCGTACCCGCGGCCCCCAGGCAGCCCTCGACGCGCTCGCTCACCACGGGTTCCTACCGGGGAAACAACCACACGTTCACTTTCAGCGTCCCCAAGAGTGCGTGGCGGACGAACACGTCCCAGTACAACGTGCTGAAGATCAACATCGTCAGTGGTTCGAGCGGCTCGGCGTTCCTCAGCCCGGGCACCTCGTTCGACTGCATCGATCTGCTGGCCTGAGCCCCCCTCGGCCAGTCAGAGAAAAGCCCCCCGCCGGTGACGACCGGCGGGGGGCTCCACTGCTGTCCGTCCTGGACGGGCTCAGTTCATCGTCGAACCGATCGTCGTGGAGCCCGTCGTCAGGAACGTGGTCGCCGGCAGCGAGCCGTCCGCCTTGCGGGCGCCGTACGCCGTCGTGGCGTCCGTGGACTTGAAGGAGGGCGTGCTCACACCGCTGTCCCAGTTGTTGGCCGCGGTGACCGTGGATCCGCCCAGCTTGGACAGGCCCTTCTTGTTGCCCACGGCGAGGTTGCGGGCGAGGCGGGCCTTGCCGGTGGCGAAGTAGAAGCCGGTCTGGGCGTTGGAGTAGGCGGTGTTGCGGTTCAGCAGGATGGCGCCGGTGTTGGAGTTCTCCGTGAAGCCGTGGAGGGTGTTGTCCCAGGCCGCGTTGTTGTTGACGGAGTGCGCGACCGAGGCGCCGCCACCGCCGAGCTTGAAGCCGTTGCCGTTGCCCTCGAAGGCGGAGTCGTTCCAGCGGTTCTTGCCGTTGCCGAACGCCCAGGAGTGCTCGATGAGGACGGGCGAGGAGAACTGCCACAGGTCGAGGCCGTCGTCGGCGTTGTTGTACAGGCGGGCACCCGTGACCTTGTTGCCCGTGCCCGAACCGAACTTGATGGCGATGCCGTCGGCGTTCTGGCCGTGGCCCGCCGGGTCGTAGTTGCCGTAGCTGTCCAGGTTCTGCACGAGGTTGTTCGTCGTGCCGTCGCCGCGCAGGGTGAAGCCCGAGTCGCCGTTGTTCGCGGTGACCAGGTTCTTGAAGATCCCGCCGACGGAGGAGGTGGCCACGAAGCCCTGGGCGGGCGCCTTCTGCCAGGTGAGGTTCTGGACGGTCCAGTAGTCGCCGTAGATCCCGGCGAGCCAGGAGCCGGCGGGCAGCTTGGAGCCGTCGATCTTCACCTTCTCGCTGCCGTACGCCTGGAGCGTGATACGGGCCGAACTGGTGCCGTTGGCCGTGGACTTGAGGGTCTTCGTCGGGTAGTACGTGCCGCCGCGCACCTGGATGGTCGTACCGGCTGAGGCGTTCGCCACGGCCGACTCCAGCTGGGCGGTGGTGGAGACGGTGACCGTGGTGGCGGCCTCGGCGCCGTCGTTCGAGAGGCCGAGATAGACGCCGCACGCGCCCGAGGCGACGGCCACCGCGGCGGCGATCGACAGGGTGCGGGTCCTGCGGTGGCGTCCGGTGCTGAGGCGCACGGGGGGTCCTTTCCTTCAGAAACGGGGCGGCGAAGCGGGCCGGAGGGCCGCACCGGCCCGCTTCTGTCCCCTGGTCGCCGCCATGGCCGGAAAGGGTTGCCGTGGTCCAGACGAAAATCGTCGAAAGTTTCGCTCGGGATCGCCACGTCGGCACCATTGACGCCCCGACCCCCACTGGTGAGACTCCAGAAGCCGTTACCCAACAGAAACCATCAGACTCCCACAGGATGTGTCATGCGCCCCACCGCCCGAACGCTCCTGCTCCCCCTCCTGGCACTCTTCCTGGGCCTGCTGGCCGCCCCGCCGGGCGCGGCCCAGCCCGAGGCGCACCCCGCGAAGAAACCGAAGTACGCCGGCTATCTCTTCGCCTACTTCACCGGTGAGGGCACCGCGGACGGCGAGCAGATCCGCTATGCCCTCAGCCGCGGCAACGACCCGCTGCACTGGCGGGAGCTGAACGCGGGAGAACCGGTCCTCACGTCCACCATCGGCGAGAAGGGCCTGCGCGACCCGTTCGTGATCCGCTCCCCCAGGGGCGACAGGTTCTACATGATCGCGACCGATCTGCGCATGTACCAGAACAGCAGCGGCAGCTGGGACCACGTCCAGAGACACGGCAGCAAGTCGATCATGGTCTGGGAGTCCACCGACCTGGTGCACTGGACCGACCAGCGACTGGTGAGGGTCTCCCCCGACAACGCGGGCAACACCTGGGCGCCGGAGGCCTACTGGGACGACAGCCTCGGTGAGTACGTCGTCTTCTGGGCGTCGAAGCTGTACGCCGACGACGACCCGGACCACACCGGCTCGACGTACAACAAGATGCTGTACGCGACGACGAAGGACTTCCGTACGTTCAGCGCGCCGAAGGTGTGGAACGACCCGGGCTACTCGGTCATCGACTCGACAGTCGTGAAGCACAGGGGCACGTACTACCGCTACACCAAGGACGAGCGGGACCCGACCTCCTCAAGCCCCTGCGCGAAGTTCATCACCGGGGAGAAGTCGAGGGCCCTCACCTCGGCGAAGTACGACTTCGTCTCCGACTGCATCGGCAGCGGGTCGATCGACCGCGGTGAGGGCCCGACGGTGTTCAAGTCGAACACCGAGGAGAAGTGGTACCTGTTCATCGACGAGTACGGCGGCCGCGGCTATGTCCCGTTCGAGACGACCGACCTCGCCTCGGGCAGGTGGACCCTGTCCGCGGACTACGCACTGCCCGCCAGCCCGAGGCACGGCACGGTCATCCCGGTGACGCGGCAGGAGTACAACCGCCTGCTGGCCGCCTACCGGTAGGCCCGGCTCAGTCCATCGTCGCGCCGATGGTGGTGCTGCCCGTGGTCAGGAACGTGGTCACGGGCAGCCCCCCGCTGGACTGCCGGGCGTTGTAGGTGCTGGAGGCGTCGGTGGACCGGAAGGAGGGCGTCGAGATGCCCGAGTCCCAGTTGTTGCCGGCCGAGACCACCGACGAGCCCTTGTTCACCGAACCGGAGCCGTTGCTCACCGCCAGGTTCTTGCCGAGCCTGGCGGCGCCGGTGGCGAAGTAGTAGCCCCACTTGGCGTTGGCGTAGGCGGTGGTGCGGTTGATGACGATGGCGCCCTTGTTGCTGTTCTCGGTGAAGCCGTTGCCCGCGTTGTCCCAGGCCGCCGAGTTGTTGACGACATGCGCGACGACCTCGCCGTCGCCGCCCAGCTTGTAGCCGTTGCCGTCGCCCGCGAAGGCCGAGTCGCCCCAGCGGTTCTTGCCGTTGCCCATGGCCCAGGTGTGCTCGACGGTCACCGGCGACGAGAACGACCAGAAGTCCAGGCCGTCGTCCGAGTTGTTGTAGAGGCGGGCCCCGGTGACCAGGTTGCCGCTTCCGGAGCCGTACTTGATGGCGATGCCGTCCGCGTTCTCCCCGTGGTTGGCCGGGTCGTAGTGGCCGTACGAGTCGATGTTCCGCACGGTGTTGTTGGTGGTGCTGTCGCCGGTGAGCGTGAAGCCCGAGTCGCCGCCGTTGATGGTCTTGATGTTGTCCCAGACGGTGGAGGCGCAGGACTGGCAGACGACCGCGCTGTCCGGCGAGTTCTGGAAGGTGATGCGCGAGACGGTCCAGTAGTCGGCGGTCAGCTTGAAGATCCAGCCGCCGTCGGGGAGGTTCGAGCCGTCGATCTTCACGGTCTCGGAGCCGTACGGCTGGAGGAGGATACGGCTGGAGGACGTGCCGTTCGCCGTGGACTGGAGGGTGGCCGTCGGGTAGTACGTGCCGCCGCGGACCTGGATGGTGGTGCCGGGGGTGGCGTTCCTGATGGCGTTGGACAGGTCGGTGGAGTTGCTGACGACCACGGTCGCGGCGTGCGCCTGGGTGGGGAGCACGGCGAGACCGGCGCCGAGCGCGAGCGCCGACGCGAGGGTGAGGGCGGTACGACGAGGCATGGAAGTGGGGTCCTTTCGTCGTGAGCGGGGGACGGTCGGTCGTGAGTGGGGGACGGTCGGTCGTGCGTGGGGGACGGTCACAGGACGGTGTCCAGCCAGGTGAAGACCTCGTCCTGCATGCGGTCGACGAAGACATGGCCGAGGTCCGGCCAGACCTTGGTGTGCAACCGCTCCCCGGCGTGACGTGAGCGCCAGACGGCGCGCAGCTTCTCGTAGGCGACCTGGACGCCCTGAGCGGTGAAGAGGGTGTCCTGGGCGCCGTGGAAGAAGAGCATCGGCCTGGGGGCGCCGATGCTCGCCACGTCGGGGAAGTCGAGGTACCGGGCGAGCCCGGGATGGAGCATGTAGTAGGAGGACTGGCCGCGCAGGATGTTGTTGCCGGGCACCATGACCTCCTTCAGCCCGGTCATCCAGCACACGCTCGCCGCGGCCGCGACGTCGTCGCTGAGCGCGGCGGTCTGCCAGGCGCGGAAGGCGCCCATGGAGAAGCCGACGGCCGCGACCCGCCGCCGGTCCACTCGGTCGAGCCCGGCCAGGAAGGCCGCGGCGCGCACGTCCTCCCTGGCCATGAGCCCGGCGAGTGAGGAGCCCAGGTTGAAGAGGTTGCCGGCGAGGGCCTGCTGCTGCTCGTAGGTGACCGGCCCCCGGTCGCCCCAGCCGAGGGCGTCCAGGGCGAGGACGACGTATCCGCGCCGGGCCAGTTCGTCGCCGACGAAGCGGCCGCTGAAGTACCGGTCGGCCCAGGCCTGCGCGGAGGCCAGCCGGCCCTCGCCGGTGCCCCAGGGCCGGACCAGCTTCTCCTTCCCGATGTCGAACTTCGCGCCGTGGTCGTGGAGCAGCAGCACGGCGGGGAAGGGCCCGGTGCCGTGCGGGGTGAGGAGGGAACCCCGCACCCGGCCGTACCGGGTCAGGGCGAGGGTGACGGACTCCCTCGTGTACCCGTCGGCCTCGGTCCGCTCACCGAACTCAGGTGCGTAGGGGGTGTCGTCCCGCCCGGTGAACAGGTGCTCCTCGACCTTGGCGCGGGCGGCCCGCCGCCAGGCCCGGAAGTCCCGGACCGGCGAGGTGCCCCAGGCGAGCGGGAAGCGGAGCTCGTCCTTGAGCAGGGCGTGGAAGTCGGGCAGCGCGCCCTCCACGACACCCGATTCCGCCGCCACGGCACTCCCCGCTCCGGCTCCCGCTCCCGCTCCGGCGAACAGCGCCGCCCCGGTTCCCACCACGAACGCCCGCCGCGCCACCGGGTCACGGGCACGCATGGGGAGTCCAGTCGCCGAGATACGTCTCCCGCGTGTGCAGGCGGGCCTCCGCGTCGGTGAGCTGGGGCCGGTTCCCGGACACGGAGATCACCGATCCCGGACCGGAGTTGCCGTACTCCCTGAACCGCATGGTCTGCCACGGGTACGCCTCGCGCATGTTGACGTACGGCGTCACCGCGTCGATCCCGGTCCCCAGCCAGGTGTCCCTGACGACCAGCGAGGGCCAGGCGGTCGTCTCGTACGTCGGCACCCACGGCCGCGCGATCTTGTACGCCGCGTCCTCGGCACCCGAGGTGACGCGGCCCCGCACGGCCAGGAAGCCGTACGGGTTCGCGCGGGCCGTCGAGGGCGCGAAGACCATGCCCTCGGGCTTGAAGTCGACGTCCCGGTCGAGGGTGTGGAAGTGGCACCGCTCGAAGACCGCCCGGGCCCGGCCGAACACGAAGTCGACGTCACCCTCGATGTAGCAGTCCCGGTAGTACTGCCGGTCGAAGGCGTCCAGCGCGGTCGTGTCCGCGAACAGCGTGTCCTGGTGGGCGAGGAACCGCACGCGCTCGAAGTGCGAGCGGTCCCCGGTGACGTACGCGGCCACGGCCTGCGTCCCCGTGATGTCGGGGTGGTCGGCGCGCAGCCAGTCGTTGGCGAGGGTCAGGTCGCGTACGGTCAGGCCGGGCGCCGCCGAGGTGAAGGTGGCGGAGCCCGCGGTGCCGTACGTGGTGCCGTCGGGCTTCTTCGTGCCGTTGGCGTTGTCGTACACGATCACGGCGGCGCGCGGATCGCGACTGGCACCGCGCAGCGTCAGCTCCCCCGCGCCGGAAGGGATGTTGACGACCTCGCGATACGTCCCGGGGTGCACGACGATCGTCCAGCCGGCGCCGTCCACGGCGTCCACCGCGTCCTGCACGGAGTCACCGGGACGCACGTGCAGGACCCGGCGGCGCGCCTGAGCGAACGCGGGGGTCGAGCCCACGGCCACCAGGCCGCCGGCGATCCCGGTGAGCACTGTGCGCCGGCGCATCTCAGCACTCCTTCCGGTTCCAGGGGGCCCAGTCGCCCAGGTACACCTCGCGCGTGTGGAGCCGGGCCTCGTCGGCGCTGAGCTGGGGGCGGTTCTCCGGGACGCTGATCTCGGCGCCCGGTCCCGTGTTGCGGTACTCGGCGAACCGCTGGTCCTGCCAGGGGAAGCCGGACGACATGTTGGTGTAGGGCGCCGTCGCGTCGATCCCGGCGCCCATGCGGGTCTCGCGGACGGTCAGCATGGGCCGGGCGGTGGTGTCCGAACTGGGCACCCACGGACGGGCCAGCTTGTAGTAGGCGTCCGGTGCCTCACTGGTGATGCGGCTGCCGGTCACCAGATAGCCGCGCGGGTTGGCGCCCGCGGTGGACGGCGCGAAGACGAAGCCGTACGGCGCCCCGGACAGATCCGTGCGGACCAGGGTGCGGAAGTGGCAGCGCTCGAAGACGGCGGTGGCCCGCCCGAAGACGAAGTCCACGTCGCCCTCGGCGTAGCAGTCCCGGAAGTACTGGCGGGCGAACGTGCCGAGCGCCATCGAGTCGGCGTACAGCGTGTCCTGGTGCCCGAGGAACCGGCACCGATCGAACGCCGAGCGGTCGCCCTGCACCTTGATGGCCACGGCCTGGGTGCCGCTGATCCCGGGGTGGTCCGCGCGCAGCCAGTCGTTGGCGAAGGTGATGTCCCGCGCGGTGAACCCGTCGGCCTGTACGAGGGTGGTCGCCGAGCCGGTCGTGCCGTAGGTGCCGCCGCCGGGCTTCGGGGTGCCGGCCGCGTTGTCGTACACGACCACGACGTCCCGCGCGTCGCCCGAGGCACCGATCCAGGTCATCTCCGTGCGGGCGACGCTCACGGCCACCGTCTCGCGGTACGTGCCCGGCGCGATGACCAGCGTGTATCCGCTCCCGCTCGCGGCGGTCACCGCCGCCTGGACGGTGGTGTGGTCGCCGAGCCCTCCGGGGTGGACGTACAGGGTCTGCTCGGTGAGCCGCTCCGACGGCGAACCGTACCGGCCGAAGGGGGACCGTCCGCGTGCGTGGGCGGTGCCGCCGGTCCCCAGCGAGAGCGCGGCCCCGACGCTCGCGACCATGAAGGAACGCCTGCCGACTACTGGCGTGCCCATGCTCAGCACACCTTTCCGGCACCCGCGCGGCTGCCGACGATCCCCGGCACGGCCCGCGGCGAGTCGACCTTGGTGCGCAGGGTCGGCGTCCACCCGGCGCCGGACTGGAGGGTCTCCCCCGGGATCTCGGCGTTGTGGACCGCGATGAGATCCGTCAGCTTCCCGTTGACGTAGTTGTTCTCGGCGGTGAGCGGGGACTCGTTCCACTTCTTCAGCGCCTTGCCGACCTTGGCGTCGGCCGGCAGCGAGATGGCGTTGTGGGTGGCGTGCAGCTGCGAGGAGATGCCGACACCGAAGATGTAGTAGTCGTCCTTCTGGTCCTCGTTCACCACGTAGTGGTTGTTGTAGACGTCGACCTGTCCGAACCGCACACGCGGGGAACGCTGGAGGATCCCCTCGAAGCGGTTGTGGTGCATGGTGACCTTGAGCTTGCCGGAGTCGAGGGCGGCGGTGCTGTCGCTGTTCCCGATCAGCATGTTCTTGTCGTGGTCCTGGAAGCGGTTCCAGGACACGGTCACGTGGTTGGAGCCGCGCACGATGTCCGTCAGCCCGTCGTGCTGCTGGAAGACCTTGCCGAAGTAGACCGGCCGCTCGCTGTCGGGGTAGCGCCCGTCGGTGAACGTGTTGTGGTCGATCCACACGTGGTCCGTGCCGTAGACGACCACGGCGTCGTACTCGGAGTTCCAGTTGCCGGTCTTGTTGTCGTCGGTCGGGTCCCACTTCGGGAAGCAGTCGAGCGGGGCCTCGATGGTGAGGTTGCGCATGATGACGTTCGAGACGCCCTTGATCTGGAGGCTGCCGCCGAGGATGCCGGAGTTCCTGCCGACGCCGACGATGGTGGTGTTGCTGGGAATGTTGGCCTTGATCTCCGAGTCCTGCCTGGCGGCGGACGCGACCCGCGCGTCCTCCTGCGGACCGCTGGCGACCTCGTCGTTGCCCCAGACCGCCGGGTCGTAGTCCTTGAGGTACTGCTGGAGGTCGTACCCCCCGGTGACGAAGGCGTCACAGCCCTCGGAGACGGCGTCGATCATGCCCTCGACCTTGATGATCTTGGGAGCGTCGCCGCCGTCCTTCAGCGCGGCCTTGAACTCCGCCCAGGTGGTGACGGTGTAGACGTGCTCGGCGTCGGCCGCCGAGCCGCCGGTGGTACCGGCCCCCTCCGAGCCCCACCCGTCGCCCGCGGCGAGGACTTCACGACCGAGGTCGCGCTCCTTCGCGTGGGCGACTCCTGTGCCGGTGACACCGAGCACGAGAGCGGTGCAGCCGACGACCGAGGTCATGGCATGGGCATGCCAGATACGAGTACGCATGAGTGCGGGTTCCTTTACGAACTCAGAGATGTACGAGCTGAGAGAGATGCGCGAACTGAGAGAGATGTCCGACGCTGCGGTGCCGCGCCGCGCGCAGCGCTTACGCGGTGGCTTCGGGCCAGGTGATCCAGGACTCCGGGATCTCGTCGTTCAACCGGCGTACGTCCCGATGAGCGAGCACACGGCGGCGCAGCGACTCACCCGCCACCAGCCGGGCCACGGCGATCGCACCGGGCGGATTGAAATGCGTGTTGTCCTGCTCGGTCTCGGTCCAGTTGAAGTACTTCTTGGTCTCCTCGACGCCGAGCCTCTGCCAGAGGGCGAACGACAGGGCCTCGATGTCGAGAAGCGCCACGCCCTCCTTCTCTGAGAGGGCGCGCATGGCGGCCGGATACTCACCGAGGGAACGCTGGGCGTTGCCCTCGGCGTCGAACCGCCGGCGCTCGACGGAGGTGGCGAGCACGGGACGGGCGCCGCGGGCGCGCGCACCGTCGATGTACTGGCGCAGATAGTCCTGGTACGTCGTCCAGGGCTCGGTGTAGCGGGCGGGGTCGGTGGCCTTGGAGTCGTTGTGGCCGAACTGGATCAGAAGGAGGTCGCCGGGCCGGATGGCTTCGAGGATGGCGTCCAGCCGCCCCTCGTCGACGAAACTCTTCGAACTCCGGCCGTTCACGGCGTGGTTGGAGACCGATACGGCGTTGCTCAGAAAGAAGGGGAGCGCCATGCCCCAGCCGGTCTCGGGGGCGGCATCGGCGTACTTCTGGGCGGCGGTGGAGTCACCGGCGATGTAGAGCGTCCGTACGCGCCGGGAGGCCGACGCGGCCGTGGCGGGCGTGGCCGCGACGGCGAGGGGAACGGCGGCGAGCGCCGCGGTGGTGACCTGTCTGCGGGTGAGGGACACGGGGGTGCCTTTCTCAACAGGTGTGCTCAAGGGGAGATGCGGAGCAGTGCCTTTCAGAGTGGGGGGTGCCCCCGCGCCCCCAAAGGGGCGCGGGGGGAACTGCACGACCAGCCACAGAAACCCGCAGCCGGCCTACGACCGACGAACCCGGGCTCTCAGCCCTTCTGCTCGTTCCACTCCTTCTGCGCCTCGTTCAGCTGGTCGGCCAGCGTGTCCAGGAAGTCCTTCGCGCTCATCGACCCGCTCAGCACCTTCTGGAACGCCGGCTCGTTGTCGGTCTTCGAGATCGTGTTCCAGTCCGGCAGGTAGTACGGCAGCTGGACGATCTGTGTGGACCCGTCCGTCAGAGCCTGCGCGGCCAGCTTCGTCGGCTCGGCCTCGGAGACCCAGGCGTCCTTCGCGGCGTCGTTGTTCGCGGGCACCTGTCCCGCGGACTCGTTGAACTTGGAGTTCTCCGCGGCCGAGGTGGCGAACTCGATGAACTTCCAGGCGGCTTCCTTGTTCTTGGAGCTCTTGAACACACCCAGTCCGTCCACCGGGTTGGACACCTGGACCCGCTTCCCGCCGGCGCCGATCGGCTGCGGGATACCGCGGAACTTGTCGACGCCGAGCGCCTTCACGTGGTCCTGGTAGGAGCCCAAGTTGTGGTTCAGCATCCCGATGGTGCCGGAGTCCCACTGGGCGACCATCTTGGTGAAGTCGTTGTTGAGGTCGGCGGCCGGGGTGACCTTCTTGAACAGGCCCGCGTACTTCTCCAGGGCCGCCACGTTCTTCGGGTCGTTGACCGTGGTCTTCTCACCACTGGAGTCCCAGAACGACGTGATCCCGGACTGTCCGTACATCGCGTCCAGCGCCTGGGCGATGGAGCCGGCGCCACCGCGGATGGTGTAGCCGAACTCGTTCTTGTCCTTGTCGGTGAGCTTCTCCGCGGCCTCGTAGAACGTGTCCCAGGTGGTCGGCTCGTCCAGGCCCGCCTTCTTGAACAGGTCGGTGCGGTAGTACAGGACGCCGTTGTTCGCGGAGGTCGGGACCGAGTACAGCTTGCCGTCGCCGCCGCCCGCGGCCTTCAGCGACTCGACCATGTCCTCGTTGAGCTTGCCGTTCAGGGAGGACTTGGAGAGGCGGCTGTCCAGCGGCTCCAGAGCGTTCTGGGCGGCGAACCCGGCGAGCATCGCCGCGCCGACACCGCCGACGTCGGGCAGACCGCCGCCCTGGAGGGCGGTGTCGACCTTGGACTGGTACTCGGTGGAGGCGATCCCGACGTACTTGACCTTGATGTCCGGGTTCGCCTTGTGGAAGTCGGCGATGATCTCCTTCCAGATCTCGGTGCGGACGCCACCGTTGTTGTCCCAGAAGACGATCTCGCCCTTGCCGCTGCCCTCGGAGCCCTTGTCCCCGGCCGCGCCGCTGCCGTCGTCACCGCAGGCGGTGGCGGTCAGGGCGAGGACGGATCCCAGGGCGACGGCCACGGCGGCGCGCCTGCTTCTGCGAATGCTGATCTTCATTGAACGGCTCTCTTCTTCTGGATCCAACTGAGGGTTCGTATGAAGTTGTGGGGGTCTCGAATCGCGAGGTGGTCGGCTCAGCGACGGCCCGCGTGCGGTGCCCAGCCGTCCGTCCCCGCGAGGTACTCGGCGACCGTGTACGTGTCCGCGTCCGCGGCCGGCAGCTGCGGACGGTCGGCGGTGACTCCGGCGCCGGGCCCGTAGGTCCGGTACTCGGCGAAGCGGGCGTCCTTCCACGAGAAGCCGCTCATGTCGGTCCACGGCGAGGACTTGACCGCGGCGGGCAGCTCGGTGTCCCGGAACAGCACCTGGGCGATGGCGTTCGGCTCGCCGCCCGGGTGCCAGGGCCGGCCGAGGTGGAAGGTCCCGGCGGGCGCGTCACTGATCACCCTCGACCTGGTGATCAGGAAGCCGTACGGGTTGTCCTTCCAGGTCGAGGCGGCGGTGATGTAGCCGTTGTTGGTGGCCGACCCGCGGCTCAGCGCCTTGATCACGGACCGCTCGATGACGGTCGTCGCCCGGCCGTAGATGAAGTCGACATCGCCCTCGATGTACGAGTCGCGGATGTAGACCCGGCTGATCACGTCCAGCTTGGGGCTGTCCGTCATCAGGGTGTCCTGGTTGCCCAGGAAGGCCGTGTCCTCGAAGACGATCCGGTCGCCCGTCGTCTTCACGGCGAGGGCCTGCTCGCCGTTCAGCTCGTGCGCGGCCTCGTCGAAGTCGTTGCTGAAGGTGAGGTGGCGCGCGGTCACGTCACTCGCGAGGATCCGCACGGTGGCGCTGCCGTTGGAGCCGCCGTACGCGGCGGGCGTGTCGAAGACGATGACGGTGTCCGAGCGGTCCCGTCCCGTTCCCTGCAGGACCAGCTTCGGCTTGGTCGCGGGGATCAGGACCTTGGCCCGGTACGTCCCGGGCGCGATCCGGATCGTGACGGTGCCGTCGTTGCCGTCGGGCACGGCGTCCACCGCCGCCTGGACGGTCGGATACTCGGCGGGCACGTTGAGCACGGTGTTCGTACCGAGCCGCTTCTGAGGGCCGGAGAAGTGGGTGACCAGGGCGGGGACGGCGGCAGCCGGGTCGAGCCGGTAGTCGTAGAAGTCCTTCGGGTCGAAGGCCGCGCCCCACTCGTCCTGCCGCCCGGTCGTGTTCCTGAGGATCGAGCCGCGCTCCACCAACTCGGCGGTGACGTCTGCCTGGTAGGGGTGCTGGACTCCGTCGTAGTAGCTGTTCTCGATGACCATCTTCGTCCTGCCGCGCGACCAGTTGCCGTACGTCCAGACCGGGTCGCCGTCTGCCACCTGCGCCGACAGGTAGTTGTTGTAGAGGTGGGCGTAGGCGCAGTTGTCGGCGGAGGGGTTGCGCTGCTTGGTGCCGCTGAACCAGTTGTGGTCGATGGTGATCTCGGTCTGGACGTTCGTCGTCCAGCCGATCCCGAACGCCTTGTTGTGGTTCTTGAACTGGTTGTAGGAGACGGTGATGTACCGGCTGTCCTTGCGGACGTCGAGCAGCCCGTCGCCCATGTGCTCGAAGCGGTTGTGGTCGATCCAGACGTGGTCGACGGAGTCCATCTGGATCGCGTCGAAGTCCGTGGTCTTGCCGTCCCAGTCGCCCTCGACGTAGGAGTCCCGGATCGTCAGGTTGCGGATGATCACGTTGCTCGTGCCGGGATTGAGGTGCAGCTCCCCGTGCACGATCTCGCCGGTGTCGCCGACGCCGATGATCGTCTTGTGGGAGGCCACGACGATGTCCGAGCCGAAGGGCGCGACCTCGATCGCCCCGGACACGCGGATGACGTACGGCTCCTCGGCCGCCGCGTACTGCGCGAGCGAGGCCTGGTCGGTGACGGTGACCACCTTGCCGCCCGCGCCTCCGGTGGTGCCGCCGTCGAGGGAGGCGAAGCCATGGGGCTTGTCGCTCCAGGTCCGGTGGGCCCCGGAGGCGGGGGTGGGCTCGGCGGCTTCGGCGGGGGTGAGGGCCCCGAGTCCCAG
>NZ_VJZE01000519.1 GCF_009377205.1 Streptomyces phyllanthi | reverse complement strand
CTCCCGCCCCGCTCCCTCAGTCTCTAGGCTCGGTATTTCATGGCGATCCGTGTCGCACCACCCGCGACGCGTGATCCGCTTCTCACCGGCCGGGCCCGCACCCCCACTCCCCCGACACTCGAAGGAAACAGACCATGCGCCGCGCCTTGATCGTCGTAGACGTACAGAACGACTTCTGCGAGGGAGGCAGCCTCGCGGTGGCCGGGGGTGCCGATGTGGCTGCCGCGATCACGGAACTGATCGCGCAGGCGCCCGCCGGGTACCGCCACGTCGTGGCGACCCGCGACCACCACATCGCCCCCGGCGACCACTTCGCCGACCACCCCGACTACGTCCACTCCTGGCCGGCCCACTGCGTGGCGGGCACGGAGGGGGTGGGCTTCCACCCGAACTTCGCCCCGGCGGTCGCCTCCGGCGCGATCGACGCCGTCTTCGACAAGGGCGCGTACGCCGCGGCGTACAGCGGCTTCGAGGGCAGCGACGAGAACGGCGTCGCCCTGGCCGACTGGCTCCGCGCCCGCGAGATCGACGAGGTCGACGTGGTGGGCATCGCCACGGACCACTGCGTGAGGGCTACCGCCCTGGACGCGGCGAGAGCGGGTTTCCGCACCCAGGTCCTGCTGGACCTGACCGCGGGAGTCGCCGAGGAGACCACGGAACGAGCCCTGGACGAGCTGCGAGAGGCAGGCGTGGAACTCACGGGCAAACCGGTCGTCTGACCCGGCCCCCGGGACCTCGTTCCCCGCCCCCTGCGTGCCGCGCCCCTTCGGGGCTTCGCCCCTCAAGCGGAGCGCGCCGCGGGGCGCTTGAGCAAGGCCCTGATCGGCCGCCACAGCTCAGGCGGCGCGACGACATCCGCGACGACACCGTTGTCCGTACGCCATACGAGTCCATCCGGATGATGTAGCACCGCGGTGATCTCATCGGGTGTGGGAGGTGCCGCGTTCCCCCGCAGATACACCGCCCGCATGCCGAGGTTCCGCAACCGGGTCAGCGCCCGGGCGCGATTCGCGGCGTGCACCAGAACCCGGACCGACCCGGCGTCCGGAACGGCACCGGTGGCCCCCGAAGAGGCAGGCGTGGGCAGGTTCAACGCCACCACCACACTGCCGCTCGGCAGCTTGCAGAAACCTCCTGCGGCCATGTCGGTCATCCCCCCGTGCGCGTCGGTGTCAATAAGAGAGTCACAGCAGGCATCTGAACACGACCGGCCGCGACCCGCCAAGGGGTCGCGGCCGATACGTCTCCGACCTGCGGAAATGTCGCCTACTTCACCGCGGGGCCCACCTGGAGCGAGATCGTCGAGCCGTCCTTGGCCTCCTTGACGATCTTGATCTTGGTGTTGGTGTCAGTGATCTTGACACCACCCGTCGGGTTCGTCTCGTCGTAGTACGTGCCGGTGTGGTCGTTGAACGTCGACACACCCTTCTTCGAGACGATCTTCGTCGCCACGTCCGCGTTGTGCAGCGTGATGCCGTCCGTGCGGTACAGGCTGAACGGCGAGTCGTACGACTGGATGCGGTTGCGCATCAGCGTGCCGTTCGACCACTTCAGCGCCTGCGGGTGGGCGTCGATCGGCAGGACCAGACCGGCGCCGGGGTGCACGCTGGTGTTGTTGTCCGCCTGCGAGGTGTCCCACTTCCAGATCAGCAGACCGTTCTGGTACGGGTAGTGCTCCACCCAGGACGGACGCGTGTTCGCGAAGCCGAAGTTGTACGGGCCGACCTTGAGGGTCTTGTCGTACGACACGTACTGGCGGTTCTCGGCGATGTAGTACTGCGCGTAGTCGTCCGTGATGGCCGCGCCGATGCGCGAGAAGCCCTTCACGGTCCAGGCCGCGTCCGCGCTCTCCGCGTTGTCCGAGAAGACGGCGGAGCCGTCCGCGGTCACGGAGATGGAGTCGGCCGCGAAGCCCTTCTGGGCCACACCGCCGTCGGTGGCGTAACGGAAGCGCAGGTCGACCTTCTTGCCCGCGTAGGCGTCGAGGGAGTACGCCAGCTTCTTGTACGTGCCCGACGTACCGTCCAGCGCCGGCTTGCCACTGCCGTCACGGCTGATGGCCGCGCCGTCCGCCGTACCGTCGATCGCCGTCCAGTTGGCGCCGCCGTCGGTCGAGACCTCGGTGTAGAGGTAGTCGTAGCCGGCCTCGATGTCCCACCAGCCGTCGAGCGCCAGCGAGGCGGAGGACTTGCCCGTGAGGTCGACGGAACGGGTCAGCGTCTGCGAGAGGTTGTCGCCGCTGCCGCTCCACCACTGGGTCGAGCCCTGCGCGGGCTCCACGATCTCGGTGGTGACCGTCTTCTTGGGCAGCTCGACCACGAGGGCCTGCTTGTCCTTGGTGTTGTACTCGGCGACACCCAGCTTGTGCTTCGACTTCGTCGCGGCCTTGGCCGTGTCGTAGTCGAGCCAGCCGAGCTGCAGCTTGTCCCAGGCGGTCATGTCGCCGGGCAGGTCGCCGATCTCCTTCTTGCCCGTGCCGAGCCAGGAGCCGGACGACATCAGGGTCCAGAAGCCGGTGGAGTTCTCGCCGCCGGAGCCGGAGGTGTCGTAGTGGTCCGGCAGACCGAGGTCGTGGCCGTACTCGTGGGCGAAGACACCGAGGCCGCCGTTCTCCGGCTGGATGGTGTAGTCGCCGACCCAGATGCCGGAGTCGCCGATCTGGGCGCCGCCGAGCCTGTTGCCCTCCGGGCCGGTGGCGCCGGCGTCGGTGCCGAACGCGTACCAGCGGTGGGCCCAGATGGCGTCCTCGCCCTGCGCGCCGCCGCCCGCGGACTCGTCCTCACCGGCGTGGACGATCTGGAAGTGGTCGATGTAGCCGTCGCGCTCGTTGAAGTCGCCGTCGCCGTCGAAGTCGTAGCGGTCCCACTGGTCGAACTCGGCCAGCTCCGCCTTGATCTCGGCGTCGGACTTGCCGGCCGCCTCCTGGTCGGCGACCCACGCGTTGACACCGTCGGCGACGGCGTTCCACGCGCAGGTGTCGGGCTGGCACTTGTTGGAGCCGTAACGGGCCTCGTTGTAGGGGACCTTGACCCAGTCCGAGACCGCGCCCTCGACCGAGTAGCGGCCCGAGGACTGCTTCTCGTAGTACTTCTTCAGCGACTCGGTCTTCTTGCCGGTGCCGAAGTAGAGGTCCTCGAAGTGCTTCTGGTCGTAGTCCGCCTTCCAGGCCGTGCTGTTGTCCTGGGTGCGGTCCGGCTCGGCTATCTGGTTGTGCAGCGGGCCGGGGGTGCCGCCGTAGCGGGGGTCGGTCTGGTCGCCGAACTCGACGAGGATCGTGAAGATCTTGTCGGTCTTCTCGCGGCCGAGCTCGACGTACTTGCTCTTGCCCTTCTTGCTCTTCAGCTTCACGACCTGCGAGCCCTCACGGTTCTTGACCGTGGCCTCGCCGGATATGACCTGGTTGAGGGCTTCTTCGCGCTGGGCTTCCTGGGTCTTGCTCAGCGGGCCTTCGAGATCGTGGTCGTGCTCGGCGTGGTCCGCCGGGTCGTGGCGGTCCACCGCCGCCGCGGAGGCGCCGTCGTCGGCCTGCGCCACCGCGTAGGTCGAGAAGGTCGCGGCGGTCGCGGCCAGCGCGACGCCTATCGAGGCAGCTCTGAACGTCCAGGGTCTACTGGTCACTTGAGGTCCTCCCCCGCGCCCGTTTCGCGCGGAGGATGGCCCTTGGTCGTGGAATGTCCGCGCGCGGTATACGCGTGTAGTCAAGTGACGACATTCGATCGGAGTTTCGCGATAAAAAACAGACCTTGACTTGCTCAGGTCAACTGCACTATACGGAGCGGCTGTTCGTTATCCGGACGTTACATGTACCGGCCAACCGGCGCGTAGGTGTGTCCAGTTGGTGGACTCCATGACTCCGTGCGCCCCCCGTGCACCGAACCCGTGGATTAGGTCACGCTTACCCGTCGTTCCGCTCGGGCACCCTGGCGAATAGAGTCGGATGGCGGAACGCCCGAAGTCGGCGGAAAGCCAAGTCGGCACCGTTTCCACCCCTTTGATTCGTATCCGTATCCTCCCCCATCGTGTGAGGTACGGGGAGACCCCAACCGAGGACACGATTGACATGCCTCGTCCGACGACCGCACAGCTCGCCTACGGCTCCTGCACTGTGATCTTGTCCACACTCGCCATGCTGCTGCTGTCCCAGACGAGTTCGGGCGTGGCGATCGCGGTGATCGCCGTCTCCGCTCTCGCGCTCGGGCTGCTCGTCGCGATGACCGTGCCGCTGCCGAAGCCGGCCACCGCCCAGAAGGGCACCGGGGCCAGGGTGCAGGCGCGGGTCTCGATGCCGCGCGAGACCGTCCCCGCCACCGTCTCGGCCGAGCCGGTACGTGAACCGGCGGAGCGCTGACGGGTACTGGGGGCTGTTCGGCCATCGGTGCGCATGACGGCAACGGGCGGGTCCGGTTCACGAACCCGCCCGTCGTCTGCTGAGGCACTGTCATTCCCGCCGCTGGCGCTGGGACTCCCGCCGTTGTCGGCGTCGGCCGCCGTCACTCGGTGCTGACCACCACCGTTTTGGCCGCCTTGTCGTGCAGGCCCTGCTTGTAGGGCTTGTCGAAGAAGCTCCAACCACCGCAGACGGCCGTCCAGATGCAGGCGCAGCAGAACGCGAACGGGATCCACAGGACGGCCGCGCGCCCCAGCGAGGTCTGCACGGAGGGTGTGGAACCGTCGTCGAGGTTCGCCGTACGCAGCTTCATCAGCCGCTTGCCCGGGGTCTGTCCGTTCCGGGCCGTGAAGTAGGTGTCGTACGCGATGTAGAGGACGGCGGCGATCGCCTCCTGCCCGAGGGACTTGCCGTACTCGAGGTCGTCCGTGTCCACCGTGTACTGGGCGGTCCCGAACGCCCAGCCCAGCAGCACCACCACGGCACCCACGACGATCATGTCGATGAGACGGGCGAGCACGCGTTTCCCGGAGTCGGCGAGCGGGGGCATACCGGCCAGCGGATCGGCGCCGTACGGGCCGCCGCCGTACGGCTCGCCTCCGGGGGGCGGCGGCTGACCGCCGGACGGGGAGTCGTACGGCGAACCCCCGGACGGCGGGGGCTGCTTCCTGAACGGGTCGTCTTCCGGGGGCTGACCGGATCCGGAGGGCGGCGGTTCGGTGCTCATGGCCCGAGTCGACCGCGAACCCTCCGGCTCCGCATCCGGCGCGGGGCCGTCCGGGGTACGGAGTTCCGGGCATGCGGGGTACGGCATCGCGTACGTCCGCGCGCCCCGGGTCCGTACCGCCGCCGTACGACCCGGACTCCGCTATCCGGCCACGAACGTGCGGGCCGCCTTGTCGTGCCAGCACTGGCGCCAGGGCCGGTCGAACAGGCACCACAGGACGCCGACGACACCGATGCCGAGCAGGCCCGGGACGCTGTAGACGAGCCAGCGGCGCAGCGCGAGGCCGAAGGACGGGGGCTCATGGCCCTCGATGTCGCGGACGTCCAGGCCGACCAGCTTCTTGCCCAGTGTGCGGCCCCACTTGGCGGTGGGCAGCGCCTCGTAGAGGACGCCGACGACGAGCAGCACCCCTAGCACGATGCCGAGGTACACCGAGGTCGTGCCGTCGAGCAGCCAGACCGTGACGGTCTCGCCGGAGAGCTTGGCCGCGTCGATCTTGCCGTTGATGTGGTCGATCGCCCTGGTGCCGAGCGGGACGGCGGCCGCACCGGTGATGGCGGCGACCACGAGGGTGTCCAGCAGCCGCGCGGTCAACCGCTTGCCCAGCCCCGCGGGACGGGCCGAGGCCTGCCGCCGGGCGGCCGCCTGGAACGGGTCCTCGGTGACCGGCTTCCACGGCGCGACCCGCTGCTCCCCGTCGGCGCCCGCGAGCTGGTGCACCTGCTGCGCCCAGGAGTGCTGGCCGCCCCCGGGGCCCGCGGCCATGGGAGCGCCTGCGGATCCGCCGGACTGCGCGGGCACGGTGGCCGCGGGCTGCCCCTGGGCCGGCGAGACGTCCGTGCGCTGCGGGGCGCTCGGCTCCGGCGTGACGGGGGTCGCCGGGGCGAGGTCGGCGAGACGGCCCGTGTGGG
>NZ_VJZE01000518.1 GCF_009377205.1 Streptomyces phyllanthi | reverse complement strand
CCTCCTCACCCCCCACTCCCACGAGACCGCCGACAAGCTCGACTCCGCACTGGAGTCCTCCGCACGCGGCATGACGGCACTGTGGGTCTCGCTGGCCGTGCTCGGAGTGACGGCCGCGGCTCAGGCGGTCGTGGTCGTCCTGTCGGGTTCGGTCGCGCTGCTCGGCGACACCGTGCACAACGCGGCCGACGCCCTGACCGCCGTTCCGCTGGGCATCGCCTTCGTGCTGGGCCGACGCGCGGCGACGCGCCGGTTCACGTACGGCTACGGGCGGGCCGAGGACCTGGCGGGCATCGCGATCGTGCTGACCATCGCCGCCTCCGCGGCCTTCGCGGGCTGGACGGCGGTCGACCGGCTGATCGACCCGCGCCCGATGGACCACGTCCCCGTCGTCGCCGCGGCCGCCGTCATCGGCTTCCTGGGCAACGAGTGGGTGGCCCGCTACCGCATCCGGGTCGGCCGCGCGATCGGCTCCGCCGCGCTGGTCGCGGACGGACTGCACGCACGGACGGACGGCTATACGTCACTCGCGGTCCTGGTGAGTGCGGGCGGCGCAGCGCTGGGATGGCAACTCGCCGACCCGCTGGTCGGGTTGGCGATCACGGCCGCCATCCTGCTGGTGCTGCGCGATGCCGCGCGCGAGGTGTTCGGGCGGGTACTGGACGCCGTCGACCCGGCCCTGGTGGACCGTGCCGAGCACGCGCTGCGGGACGTACCGGGCGTGCGCGAGGTGGGCGAACTGCGGCTGCGCTGGATCGGCCACCGGCTGCGGGCCGAGGTCGCGGTGGTCGTCGACGGGGACGTGACCGTACGCGAGGCGCACCGCGTCGCCGTGGAGGCCGAGCACGCCCTGCTGCACGCCGTTCCGAGGCTCACCGCGGCCCTGGTCCACGCGGACCCGGCCCTGGTGCCGGGCGAGGCGGACCCGCATCTCACCCTGGCCCACCACACGGCGGCGTAGGGCCTGCCCGTAGGCGCTCCGCCCCGTCCCGTTCCCCGTCAGGCGACCCCGAGCCCGTCCAGCACCACGGCGTTCGGCAGCTCGGCGAAGGCCTTCCCCGGCACCAGCAGCTTGCCGCGCCGCCGTCCGCTGCCCACGAGGACGTACGGGAGGTCGACCACGGCCGGGTCCACGAGCACGGGCCACTCCCCCGGCAGTCCGATCGGCGTGATACCTCCGTACTCCATGCCGGTCTCCCCCGTCGCCACGTCCGTCGAGGCGAACGAGGCCTTGCGGGCGCCCAGTTGACGCCGGACCACGCCGTTCACGTCGACGCGGGTCGCGGACGGCACGACACACGCGGCCAGCGTCGTCTCACCGGCCCGCTTGCCGGCGACGACCACGCAATTCGCGGACTGTTCGAGCAGTTCCTGCCCGTAGTGCTGGACGAACACCGCGGTGTCGGCCCACTCCGGGTCCGTGTCGACGTACACGATCTGCTCGGCGGGGATGTTGCCGCTCCAGTTCCGCACCGCCTCGGCGACCGGGGCGGTGAGGTCGTCCAGGCAATCGGGTGCGGGGGTTGCGTGGTCGAAGCGTCCGATGGGTGCGCGCATGACCGCACGCTAACAGGCTGTACGGGCAGGTGAGTCGGTGCCTCAGTGCACGGGCGGTACGGACACCGTGAGCACCATCTCGGTCGGGACGTCGCCCTGATTGCCGTACTCGTGCGCGGATCCGGCCTCGAAGGTGACGCTGTCGCCAGCCGGGACGCGGTACTCCGTGCCCTCGACGGTGAGCGTCAGTTCGCCCGCCGTGACATGGGCGATCTCGACCGTGCCGGCGGGGTGCGGGTCCGACCGGCTGCTCTCACCCGGCATCAGCCGCCAGTCCCACATCTCCAGCGGGCCGGGTGCCTCCGTGCCCGCGAGCAGCCGGCTGTAACTGCCCGCGTCGGTGTGCCACAGCCGTACCACCTGCTCGGCCGGGACGACCCGGACCTTGGGTCCCTGCTCATAGTCGAGCAGCGTGGTGATGCTGACCCCGAGGGCGTCGCCGATCTTGACGACGGTGCCGAGGCTGGGGTTGGTGCGGGCCTGCTCGATCTGGATGAGCATGCCGCGGCTGACTCCCGCGCGGGCGGCGAGCGCGTCCAGTGTGAAGCCGCGCTCGGTGCGCCAACGTTTGACGTTGCGCGCCAGGGACTGGGTCAGCAGGTCGAGGTCCGACACATTCCGTCCAATATTCTAAATGACATAGTGCAATGCAATGAACTACGGTGAGGTGCACCCTCCGTTCACCGAACTGTACTGCGAGGTATCCCCCGTGACGGTCCTGCCGGCCCTGTTCGCCCTGGCCACCAGTCTCCTGTGGGGTCTGGCCGACTTCGGCGGCGGGCTGCTGACCCGGCGGACACCGGCGCTCACGGTGGTGGTCGTCTCGCAGGCGCTCGCGGTCGTCGTACTCGGGGCGATCGTGATCGCGACCGGCGGCTGGAGCGAGGCGGGCCCGCAGCTGTGGTTCGCCGTGGGCGCGGGTCTCGTCGGCCCGGTCGCGATGCTCACCTTCTACAAGGCGCTCGCGCTGGGCCCCATGGGCGTCGTCTCGCCGCTGGGTTCGCTGGGCGTGGTGGTCCCGGTCGGCGTGGGGCTGGTGCTGGGTGAGCGTCCGGGACTGGCGCAGGTCGCGGGGATCGTGGTGGCCGTCGCCGGTGTCGTGCTCGCGGGTGGTCCGCAGTTCAGGGGCGCTCCCGTACAGCGGCAGGCCGTTCTGCTGACGCTCGTCGCGGCGCTCGGCTTCGGCGCGGTGATGGCCCTGATCGCCGAGGCCTCGACGACCCTCACCGGCCTCTTCCTCGCCCTGTTCGTCCAGCGCGTCACGAACGTCGTCGCCGGTGGCGCCGCGCTGTACGTCTCGGTGCGGCGCGGCAATCCGGCCCTTCCGGTGGAGGGCTTTCCGTGGCGCTCGCTGCCGGCGCTCTCCTTCGTCGGACTGGCGGACGTCGCGGCCAACGGCACGTACTCCGTGGCCGCCCAGCAGGGCCCGGTCACCGTCGCCGCCGTCCTGGCCTCGCTCTATCCGGTGGTGACGGCCCTGGCCGCGCGCGCCCTGCTCGGCGAACGGCTGCGCGGCGTCCAGGCGGCCGGCGCGGGACTCGCCCTGGTCGGGACGGTCCTGCTCGCCACAGGCTGAGCCGGACACGCTTACGACTCCCGGGCCGAGCCGGACACGGCTTACGACTTTCGGGCCGCGCCGGACACCGCCTACGACTCCCGGGCCCAGTCGGACACCGCCTACGACTCTGCCTTGGGAGCCTGTTCCGCGAGCTCCGCCCCGTCCTGCGCGCCCAGCTCCGCCGGCGCGTTCACGGCCCCCTCGCCCAGTTCCGCGAGCGCCAGTAACTGCTCCGGTGTCACCCCGTCCGGGATCGGCACCGGCGCCGGCGTCCGCAGCGGCGGCTGCCAGCCGGTCACCGGGTCCCAGCTCCGTACGACCCTGGCGGGCGCCCCGGCCACCACCGAGTGGTCGGGCACGGCGCCTCGTACGACGGCCCCGGCGGCCACCACCACGTTCCGCCCGATCCGCGCCCCCGGCAGGATCACCGCCCCCGTCCCGATCCAGCAGCCGGGCCCGATCGACACCGGATCCATCCGCGGCCACTGCTTGCCGATGGGCTCGTGCGGGTCGTCGTACGAGTGGTTCGTGGACGTCACGTACACATACGGTCCGAAGTAGCAGTCGCTGCCGATCGTGACCGTGGTGTCGGCGATGACATGGCTGCCGCGGCCGAGCACGACGCCGTCGCCGATGCGCAGGATCGGATCGGGGCCCAGATCGAGATCGGGCATCAGCCCGGCGGTCAGCGTGACCTGCTCGGCGACGATGCAGTGCGAGCCGATGTGGATCCAGGGCTCGCCGAACACCGTGCCGAGCGGGAAGGCGAGTCTGGTACCGGTTCCCATCGCGCCGAAGCGGAACCGACCGGGGTGCTCGGCGGTCACGGAACCCGTGCGCTGCGCCCAGGCCCAGCCCGCGTGGACGGCTCGCTGTGCGAGGCGGCGACGCCATGATGAGAACGTGTTCTTGCGCTCGGGCACCCGCTCACCGTACTCAGCGGGAGCGGCGCCCAGGACGCCGTACGGCTGTGATCTTCGCCCCACGCCATGACGCGCCGATGGCTTACGGTGCCCGTAGCGACCGGCCGACGAGGAGTGAGCGATGACGCACGAGGCCCTGATAGCGGGTGTGGGCGGCAGGGATCCGAAGGTGGATCAGGAGGCGTTCGTGGCGCCGACGTCCGTGGTGCTCGGCGATGTGACGCTGCACCCGGGGTCGAGCGTCTGGTACGGCGCGGTGCTGCACGCCGAGTTCGAACCGATCGTCCTGGGAGCCGGGAGCAACGTGCAGGACAACTGCACGCTCCACGTCGACCCCGGCTTCCCGATCTCCGTCGGCGAGCGGGTCTCGATCGGGCACAACGCCGTGGTGCACGGCGCCACGATCGAGGACGACTGTCTGATCGGCATGGGCGCGACGGTGCTCAACGGGGCGGTGATCGGCGCCGGTTCCCTGGTCGCCGCACAGGCTCTGGTGCCGCAGGGCATGCGCGTGCCCCCGGGTTCACTCGTCGCGGGCGTACCCGCCAGGGTCAGGCGGGAACTGACGGACGAGGAACGCGAGGGCATCGCGCTGAACGCGGCGGTGTACGTGGAACTGGCCGGGACGCACCGGGAGGCGCACAAGGGGTAGCGGCAGCCCGCTTCCCCTCGGGCCCGGCCCGGACGTCGCCCTCGGGCCCGGCCCGGACGTCGCCCTCGGCCCGTGCTGGGCGCCCCTCAGTCGGTGGCGGGCACCGGCTCGGGCTCGGCAGCCGTCGAGGGCCGGGACTGTGCCTTCTTCGCCTTGCGCTTGAGGATCAGGAACGAACCCAGGCCGAACAGCACCGCCGCGACCAGCCCGAGCCACGAGAACCGCTTGAGCCATGCCTCGGCGACCACGCCCACGTAGTAGATGACCGCGGTGGTGCCGCCCGCCCACAGGATGCCGCCGAAGACGTTGGCGATCGCGAACTTCCAGTAGGGCATCCGCAGCACACCCGCGAGCGGGCCGGCGAAGATACGCAGCAGGGCCACGAAGCGGCCGAAGAAGACGGCCCACATGCCCCACTTCTCGAAGGACCGCTCGGCGGTGGCGATATGCCCTTCGCTGAAGTGCTTGGGGAACTTGCCGCCGAGCCAGGTCAGCAGGGGGCGCCCGCCCCTGCGGCCGATGGCGTACCCGATGGAGTCGCCGATGATCGCGCCCGCGCTGGCACACGCGCCGAGGACGAAGGGGTCGATCTCGCCGTGCTGCGAGGCGAGCAGCGCCGAGGAGACCAGGATGATCTCGCCGGGCAGCGGGATGCCCAGGCTCTCCAGACCGATGACCACGCCCACCAGCGCGTAGATGCTGACCGCAGGCACGGTCTCGAGCCATTCCTGGACGTGCAACGCCGCTCCTCCCATGTCACCGGACTCCCCGTACCGGCGTGCGCTCCGCCATGAGGCGCACGCCGGGGAAGCCTACCTGTTCACTCTGACGGCAACGGGGCCCCAAAGGTTCATCGGGGCCCGGTGGGCACCGGTGCCCCAGGAGGAACGAACCATGCCCTACCGGTCACCGGAGAGGCGTCGTTCGAGGTAGATACCGGTGAACACCGCCACCTTGGCGCGGAGCACCCAGGGGTCGAAGGGCTTGCCGATGTAGTCGACGGCACCGGCGGCGTATCCGCGGGCGGAGTGCTCGGGGTCGGTGCCCATCGCGGTGAGGAAGATGATGGGGACGTCCCGGTTGCGGGGGCGGCGCTTGATGTGCGCGGCGGTCTCGTAGCCGTCCATGTCGGGCATCTGCACGTCCATGATGATCACGGCGAAGTCGTCGTGGTCGAGCAGGGCCTTGAGCGCCTCCTGGCCCGAGGGGACGGCGACGAGTTCCTGGTCCAGGGTGCAGAGCACGGCGGTCATGGCGAGCAGGTTGTCGGGCTGGTCGTCGACGATGAGGACCTTGGGCATGGCCTGCGAGGATGCCGTGGGCAGGGTGGTGGGGGCCGGCTGGGTC
>NZ_VJZE01000517.1 GCF_009377205.1 Streptomyces phyllanthi | reverse complement strand
CTCGTGGGCTCACCCGTGGGGGGCTCGTCCGGGGTGGGGCCGCCCGTCGTGGGTTTGTCGCCGGTGGGGCCGCCCGTCGTGGGCTCGCCAGTCGTGGGTTCGTCGTCGGTGGGTCCGCCTGTCGTGGGCTCTTCCTTCGATGGTTCGCCCTTCGATGGTTCGCCCGTGGTCGGTTCACCCCTGCTCGGGCTGCCGGGCGACCCGTCGTCCGCCTTCACGCTCAGCACCACGGCCTCCCCGAACCGCAGCTCGGTCCCGACCCCGGGTTCGGAGCCGGTCACCCTCGCGTCGGCGGAGGGCAGCTCGTCTCCGGAGAAGGCCACCGCCAGCCCCAGTTCGGCCAGCTTCTGACTGGCCGCGCCGAAGGTCATCCCGGACACCCTCGGCACCTTGTGCCGTTCGGTCGCGTCGAACGTGCTGTCGCGCTCACCCTCGCTGCCGACGGGCCGGCTGATGCCCTTCTCGGGGTCGTCCACGTCGACGAGCACGATCCGGTCAAGCGACCGCGGCGCGGGCCTGACGGCGACCACGGCGGACTCGTCGTAGCCGTCCCATTTCTCGTTGCCGTTGTCGAACCGGACGTCGATGTCCTCGGGATTCCTGTTCCCGTCCAAGGCCCGCAAAGGGTTCCCGCACGAGCACTTCACGGAGGGCATGCCCTTCCCGTCGACCAAAACCGCGATCCCCGACTCCAGCAACGCGTTGAAGGCGACCGCCCTGCCTTTCTTGTAGTCGTGGTTGACCACAAGGGTGTCGTGACGCAGCAGAACGGGCGTCAGAGTGTCGAGATATTCCTCGATCCGGCCATCGGTGGCCGGATCGATACCGATGACACTCGCCCATTCCCGTGTCTTCTCGCGGTTCCTGGGATCGGTGAGGAATTCCCCCAGCCGGTCGACGTCACAGACCGCGGGCTTCCTGCTGCCTCCGTACAGCCCCGGCGCGTTGCCCTGCTGCAGGCCGCTGTGCGGTGGCTCCGACGCGAGGTCGACGTCCTCGCCCAGCTCACCGTTCTCTTCGAAAAAGGGTGCGAGAGACGGTACTCCGGCGGCGACGGCCTTCACCACGAACGCGGTTGGGCCCGAGTCGCACCCGCTGATGACCAGAACCGCCACCAGGAGAAGGACAAGCCTTCGAACCGTGAATTCCCCGGCTTTTCGCAAACATGTGCGCACTGTCATGACCGCTCCCCCCGGCGGTTCCCCCTTCACCCCGCAGAGTGGAAGCGGGGCTCACGCATCATGCTACTGAACGGAAAAGCGGATCGGTCAAGGAGAAATAGGAGAGAGGATCGAGTGACCGAAAGACGGAAAAGGGGCTCGCTGTCCGCAGGGTGCAGAAAGCGGGACTCAGCGACCGCGTGCGTTGAGTGAGGCCAGATAGGCGTTGTACGCCTCGAGTTCCTTGTCGCCGTCACGGTCCGCTGCGCGGTCCTTGCGCTTGGCCTGCCGCTGCTCGGAGGCGTACCACTGGAAGAGCAGCGCGATCAGCACGAGCACGGACGGGATCTCGCTGAACGCCCAGGCGATGCCGCCGGCCGCGTTCTGGTCGGAGAGGGCGTCGATACCGAGCGAGGCGGGCGGGTTCTCGTACGTCTTCACCATCGGACTGGTCGCCATCATCAGCGCGATACCGAAGAACGCGTGGAACGGCATGCCCGCGAACAGCTCCAGCATCCGCATCAGATAGCCGGGCCGGTGCGGGCCGGGGTCGACGCCCATGATGGGCCAGAAGAACACCAGACCGACCGCGAGGAAGTGCACCATCATCGCGATGTGCCCCGGCTTGGAGCCCATCAGGAAGTCGAACATCGGTGTGAAGTACAGCGCGTACAGGCTGGCGATGAACAGGGGGATGGTGAACGCGGGGTGGGTGACGATCCGCAGATAGAGGCTGTGGAGCAGCATCAACAGCACCTCGCGTGGCCCCTTGCGCCCCTTCCCTGCGACCGGCAGGGCGCGCAGCGCCAGTGTGATCGGCGCGCCGAGCAGCAGCAGGATCGGCGACAGCATGCTGATCACCATGTGCTGCACCATGTGCACGCTGAACATGACCATCCCGTAGTCGTTCAGCTTGGTGCACATCATCAGCAGGACGAGCAGCACACCGAACGCGAACGCGACCGTGCGGCCCACCGGCCACTTGTCACCGCGCCGCCCGAGCCTGACGACCCCCCACGCGTACAGCCCCAGCGCCAGCAGACAGCCGACGAGGAAGAACGGGTCCGCCGACCACCCGAGTCCCCGCCCCAGGGTGAAGGGCAGGAGATCCGTGCCGTGCCCGCTGTGATCCATTCCGACGGCTCCTGTTTCGTGGGGGTTGAGCGCTGTCTGTCCGTCCCCAGACTAGAACCGCCCCCGATGGCGTCAGCCATCGGGGGCGGCTCGACAGCGCTACCGACCCGGAGCTCTCACAGCACGCACTCGGCCTCGGCGTACCTTTCCTCCGGCACCGTCTTCAGCGTCTCGACCGCCTCGGCCAGCGACACCATGACGATGTCCGTCCCCCGCAGCGCGGTCATCATCCCGAACTCACCCCGGTGCACGGCCTCCACCGCGTGCCACCCGAACCGCGTGGCCAGCACACGGTCGTACGCCGTCGGCGTGCCCCCGCGCTGGACGTGCCCGAGGATGACCGGCCGCGCCTCCTTGCCGAGCCGCTCCTCCAGCTCGACCGAGAGCTGCCGGGCGATTCCGGCGAACCGCTCGTGGCCGTAGATGTCCTTGCCGCCCTCGTCGAACTCCATGGTCCCGGGCTTCGGCTTGGCGCCCTCCGCGGCGACGACGATCGCGAACCGCTTGCCCGCCTCGAATCGTTCGCCGACGCGCGCGGCCAACTCGTCGACGTCGAAGGCCCGTTCCGGGACGACGATGGCGTGGGCGCCGGCCGCCATGCCGGAGTGGAGCGCGATCCAGCCGGTGTGGCGGCCCATCACCTCCACGATGAGGACGCGCTGGTGGGATTCGGCGGTGGTCTTCAGCCGGTCCAGGGCCTCGGTCGCCACCCCCACGGCCGTGTCGAAGCCGAAGGTGACGTCCGTGACGGCGATGTCGTTGTCGATGGTCTTCGGCACGCCGACGATCGGCAGGCCGTTGTCGGACAGCAGGCGGGCCGCCTTGAGGGTGCCCTCGCCGCCGATCGGGATGATCGCGTCGAGCCCGAGCTCCTCGACATGGCCCTTGGCCCGCGCCACCCCGTCACGCAGATGCTCGGGACGGACCCGGGAGGAGCCGAGGATCGTGCCGCCGCGGGCCAGGATGCCGCTGACCGCGTCGAGGTCGAGCTTGAGGTAGTCGCACTCCAGGAGACCCTTCCAGCCGTCCCGGAAGCCGATGACCTCGTCGCCGTGGTCGACGACGGCGCGGTGCACGACGGACCGGATGACGGCGTTCAGCCCGGGGCAGTCGCCGCCGGACGTGAGGACACCAATGCGCATAGCCCGATTTACCTTCTCACGTGGGCCGGAGACCGGACCGCGCTGTCCGGCAGGATCGCGGCCACCCTACCGGCGGGAGGGGGTAGGTCCATACCGGGCGTCCGCCTGCTGGACGCCCCCGCACAGGTGAGCGGGGGGCGTCTCAGAAAGGGCACTTCTCCCTGCGTACAACCAGGTTGCGCGCCCCCGCGGTCACGCGGGCTGCTGCGCGGCTGTGTTCAGGCGGGCTGCTGCGCGGCCGCGATGCGCTCGTTGCGCAGCGCCTCGTACCAGCGGTCGTCGACCGGAGGCAGCGCGTTGACGTCGAGCGCGAGCTTCAGCAGCAGGTCCGCGATCTGCGGGTTGCGGGCGAGCACGGGCCCGTGCATGTAGGTGCCGAAGACCGTGTCGTTGTACGCGCCCTCGGTGCCGTCCCCGGTGCCGTTGCCCTTGCCGATGCTCACCCGTGCGAACGGGCGCGCGGTGGGGCCGAGACGCGTGATGCCCTGGTGGTTCTCGAAGCCGGTCAGCGGCGGCAGTCCGAGACGCGGGTCGATGTCGGCGAGCACGTCACCGACGCAGCGCTCGCCCTCGCCGCGCACCGTGGTCACGTCGAGCAGGCCGAGACCGGGCTCGCGCTGGCCGAGATCGTTGATGAACTCGTGGCCGAGGATCTGGTACCCGGCGCACACGGAGAAGACGATCGCCCCGTTCTGCACGGCCTGGTACAGGTGGCCGTCGCGCCGCAGCCGCTCGGCCGCGAGCCGCTGCGGACGGTCCTCGCCGCCGCCGATCAGGTAGATGTCACCCGAGGTCGGGATCGGCTGGTCGCTGCGCACGTCGAGCCGGGCCACGTCGAGGCCGCGCTGGCGGGCCCGGCGCTCCACGACGAGGACGTTGCCCTGGTCGCCGTACGTGCTGAGCAGGTCCGGGTAGATCCAGACGACCCGCAGGCTGTTGTCGCTCATGAAGTCACTGTCCTTACGAGAACGTCCGAGTACGTCAGTTGCCCACGCGGCGGCGCAGGTCCTGGAACGCGGTGTAGTTCGCGATGACCTCGATCCGGCCGGGCGGGGCCATCTGCACGGCCTGGTCGAGGTTCTCGCAGACCTGGAAGTGCTGGCCCGCGACCTCCAGCCGCACCGCGAGGTCCAGCTTGCGGTCGCCGATGACGAAGATCGGGTGGCCGGTCAGGCGCGTGTAGTCGACGTCCCACAGCCATGACGTGTCGGTGCCGTCGGCGCCGCGCGCGTTCACCGAGAGGATGACCGGCGTGGGCGGCGGGTCGATCAGCGAGAAGGTCTCCAGCCAGCCCGCCGGGTTCTTGGCGAGCAGCAGACGCAGGTCGCGCTGCATGAACTGCACGACGTCGTAGCGTCCGGCCACCGCCTGCACCTGGTACATGCGCTCCAGGGCGACCTGCGGGGGGACGCCGAAGACGGCGGCGACGGCGGCCGAGGAGGCTGCGTTGGCCTTGTTGGCGCGGCCGGGCAGCTGGAGGTGGATCGGCCACGCGGAGCCGTGCGGGTCGAGGACGTGGTCGCCGGACAGGGCCCAGCTCGGCGTGGGCCGGCGGAAGCCGCACTCGCCGCAGAACCAGTCGTCGCCCGGGCGCTGCATCACACCACCGCAGGACGGGCAGGACCAGGCGTCGTCCTTCCACATCTGCCCGGCGGCGACCCAGATGACGTTGGGGGAGGAGGACGCGGCCCAAACGACCAGCGGGTCGTCGCAGTTGGCGACGACGACGGCCTTCGAACCGGCCAGTCCCTCACGCCAGTTCTCGGCGAGCATCCGGGTCTCGGCGGCGCGGTCGAGCTGGTCGCGGGAGAGGTTCAGCAGCGCGATGCACTTCGGGGCGGTGTCGCGGGCCACCCCCGCGAGGTACTTCTCGTCGACCTCGATGACCCCGTATCTGGCCTCCGAGCCGCCGGCCAGTGCCGAGGTGATGCCCGCGGGCATGTTGGCGCCGAGCGCGTTCGACACGACCGGGCCCGCGGCGCGCAGGGCCTCCGCGATCAGGCGGGTGGTCGTGGTCTTGCCGTTGGTCGCCGAGACGAGGACGACGTCCAGGTTCTGGGCGAGCCGGGCGAGGAGGTCGGGGTCGAGCTTGAGGGCCACACGGCCGCCGATCACCGATCCGCTGCCGCGACCCGCGGCACGCGATGCCGCCGCGACGGCCTTGCCCGCCGTCACGGCCAGCTTGGCCCGCGGCGTGAGCGGGTCCGAGTTGCCTGCCATCAGTTCTCGATCCTCCTTGCGAGCGCACCGCGTCTGAGCCTGTCGGCACCATGGTGTGGGCCTCAGCCTATCGAGATCCACTCGTACGCCCGAACCACGGCACCCCGGCGACCCGGCGGAACGTACCCTTGCGGCCATGCGAAACGGCTCGATTCCGGGCGCCCGGGGGCGCGTACGGCCCATGACTCTGCTCGGAGACCCCGTTCTGCACGCGCCGTGTGAAGAAGTCACGGATTTCGGCCCGGATCTGGTGAGTCTCGTGGAGGACATGTTCGCCACGATGTACGCGCAGCAGGGGGTGGGGCTGGCCGCGAACCAAGTGGGGGAGTCGCTGCGGGTGTTCGTGTACGACTGCCCCGATGACGAGGAGGTGCGGCATGTGGGGCATGTCGTCAATCCGCGGC
>NZ_VJZE01000516.1 GCF_009377205.1 Streptomyces phyllanthi | reverse complement strand
ACCCAGGACCACCCCTCACCCCTTGTCCCCCAGGACCGTCCCGTGACCCTCATCGACGAGCACGCGCACGCGTGGACCCCCGGCGAGGCACGCGCCCGGTTCCGTTCGGGCGTGTCGGGCGCCACCGCGGGGACAGCGGCGGGGCACACGCAGGCGAACCTGATCTCGGTGCCCGCCGACTGGGCGTACGACATGCTGCTGTTCTGCCAGCGCAACCCCAAGCCCTGCCCGGTGCTCGACGTCACGGACGCGGGCTCCTGGACCACCCCGCTCGCGGCGGACGCGGACCTGCGCACCGATCTGCCGCGCTACCGGGTGTGGGAGCACGGCGAGCTGGTGGCCGAGCCCACGGACGTGGCGGACGTGTGGCGGGACGACCTGGTGTCGTTCCTGATCGGGTGCAGTTTCACCTTCGAGTGGGCGCTCACCGGGGCGGGCGTCCCGATGCGCCACATCGAGCAGGGCCGCAACGTCTCCATGTACGTCACCAGCCGCCGGTGCCGGCCCGCGGGGCGGCTGCGCGGCCCCATGGTCGTGTCGATGCGGCCCGTGCCGCCCGAGCAACTGGCGGCCGCCATCCGGGAGAGCAGTCTGCTCCCTGCCGTGCACGGCAGCCCGGTGCACTGCGGCGATCCGTCGGGCCTGGGCATCGCGGACCTGTCCCGCCCGGACTTCGGCGACCCGGTGGACGCCGAGCCGGGTGACATCCCGGTGTTCTGGGCCTGCGGGGTGACGCCGCAGGCGGCGGTGATGGCCTCGCGGCCGCCCTTCGCCATCACCCACGCGCCGGGGCAGATGTTCGTCACCGACGCCCGCGACGAGCAGTACCGCGTGGCCTGATACACAAGGCCGGACCCACGGAGCAGAACGGAACCCCATGACCTCCATCGACCTGAACGCCGACCTCGGCGAGGGCTTCGGCCGCTGGCGGCTGACCGACGACGAGCGGCTGCTGTCCGTCGTCACCAGCGCCAATGTGGCCTGCGGCTTCCACGCCGGGGACGCGGCCACCATGCGCCGGGTGTGCGAGCTGGCGGCCGAGCGCGGCGTACGGATCGGAGCCCAGGTCTCGTACCGCGACCTGGCGGGGTTCGGGCGGCGCGCGATGGACGTGCCGCCCGCCGAACTGGCGGCCGAGGTCGCGTACCAGATCGGCGCGCTGGAGGTCTTCGCGCGGGCGGCGGGCGCACGCGTGGCGTATGTGAAGCCGCACGGCGCGCTCTACAACCGCGTCGTGCACGACGAGGAGCAGGCCGGTGCCGTGGTGGACGGCGTCCGTCTCGCGGACGCCGCCCTGCCCGTGCTCGGTCTGCCCGGCTCGCGCTTCCTGAAGCTGGCCGAGCGGGCCGGGCTGCCGGTGGTCACCGAGGCGTTCGCGGACCGCGCGTACGCCGACGAGGGCACCCTGGTGCCGCGCGGGCGGGAGGGCGCCGTGATCACCGACGCCGACGCCGTGGTGGAACGGTCGGTGGACCTGGCGCGCCTCGGGACGGTCGTGTCCCACTCGGGGGAGCGCGTCATGGTCCGCGCCCGCTCGCTGTGCCTGCACGGCGACACGCCCGGCGCGGTGGAGCTCGCCCGCCGGGTCCGGGACGCTCTGGAGTCCTCGGGCGTGCGCGTGGAGGCGTTCGTATGAGGGCACTGGCGGTCGGGGAGCGCGCGCTCCTGATCGAGGTGGGGACGGGCGAGGAGGCGCAGGCGCTCCACGCCGAGCTGCTGCGCCGCCGCGCGGCGGGGGACCTGTCGGTCGCCGAGATCGTCCCCGCGGCCCGTACGGTCCTCCTGGACGGCCTGGACGCCCCCTCCCGCCTCGCCGAGCGGCTCGCCTCCTGGGAGGTGCCGCCGGTGCCCCCGCGCGCGGAGGAGGTGGTCGAGATCCCCGTTCGGTACGACGGTCCGGATCTGGCGGACGTCGCCGCGCACTGGGGCGTGGACGGGGCCGAGGTGGCCCGCCTCCATGCGGCGGCGGAGTTCCGGGTCGCCTTCTGCGGGTTCGCCCCCGGCTTCGGCTACCTCACGGGCCTGCCCCGCCAGGTCCCGCGCCGGGCCACCCCGCGGACGGCCGTACCCGCGGGTTCGGTCGCGCTGGCGGGCCCGTACACGGGTGTGTACCCGCGCTCCTCCCCCGGCGGCTGGCAGCTCATCGGTACGACGGAGGCGGTGCTGTGGGACCACGCGCGCGTGCCGGCCGCTCTGCTGTCACCGGGCACCAGGGTCCGCTTCGTTGCGGAGGGGGCGCCGTGACGGACCGCGCGCTCGCCGTCGTGCGCGCCGGGGCTCTCACGACCGTCCAGGACCAGGGGCGGCCCGGCCACGCCCATCTCGGTGTGCCGCGCTCGGGAGCGCTGGACGCGCCCGCCGCAGCGCTGGTCAACCGGCTCGTGGGCAACCCCCCGGAGGCCGCCGTCCTGGAGACCACGCTCAACGGTTGCGCCGTACGGCCGCGTTCGACGGTCACCGTGGCCGTCGGGGGCGCGCCCTGCCCGGTCACCGTGGACGGCCGCCCGGCGGCCTGGGGCACGGCGCTGCGGGTCCCGGGAGGAGCCCTGCTGGAGCTCGGGCCCGCCCGCTCCGGCGTGCGCAGCTATCTCGCCGTCTCCGGCGGCGTGGCCGTGGAGCCGGTGCTGGGCAGCCGCTCGACGGACCTGCTGTCGGGCCTCGGCCCCGCTCCGCTGACCGACGGCACGGTGCTGCCCCTCGGGCGCCCGGCGACGGCCCACGCGCGCGTGGACGTCGTCCCGCATCCGGCGCCGCCCGCCGAACTCGTCCTGCGCGTGACGCTGGGCCCGCGCCACGGCTGGTTCACTCCGGTGGCCGTCCGCGCGTTCACCACGCGCGCGTACACGGTGTCCGCCGCGAGCAACCGCATCGGTCTGCGTACGGAGGGCCCGGCCCTGGAACGGGCGGTCCCGGGTGAGCTCCCCAGCGAGGGCATGGTGCTGGGCGCGGTACAGGTCCCGCCGGACGGCCGCCCGGTGGTGTTCCTCGCCGACCATCCGACCACCGGGGGCTACCCGGTCATCGCGGTCGTCCACGAGGCGGACCTGCCCGCCGCGGCCCAGGCCGCACCGGGAACGCCGGTGCGCTTCATCGCCGTACGCCGGCGGGGCTGACCCAGCCGTGATCCGCCGGACAGGCCCTCGGTCACGCCGTGTCCGGCCGCTTCCCCACCGTCAGCGCGGCCAGCGCCGACGCGACCGCGTGGGAGGCCCCGAGGTCCAGCCGGGCGCTGGTGCCGCGGGCCTTGTGGCGGACCTCGGCCGCGGCGAGGGCGAGAAGCTGCGGCAGCAGGTCGCCGCAGCGCCGGGCGACCCAGCCGGTGCCCCGCGTGGCCAGCCACCGCAGGTTCGCCGCCCGGGTGGGTGCGGGGAACTCGGGCTCGGCACGGGGCGCGGTCCCCGTCGCGACACCCGCCTCGGTGAGCACCGCGTGGAAGCGGACCGCGAACTGCCGGTGCCCGCGCTCCCCCGGGTGCAGCCGGTCCGCGCTCCACAGGGCGCGGTCCGTCAGCCACGCGCCCTCGGAGGCGTGCAGATGGACCGCTCCGTACCGCTCGGACAGGGCGTGGACGACGGTGTTCACCGCGCGCTGCCGCCTGGCGAGGGGCCTGGCCAGAGCGCCGGGCAGGCCGAGCATCGCTCCGGGATCGGGCAGGCACGCGGTCAGCACGGTCGCGCCCCGGGCGTGGAAGGCCCCGTACACCTCGTCGAGGCGGGCGGCGACGGCGTGGATGTCGAAGGTGCAGCGCAGTGTGTCGTTGACGCCGATGACGACGGACACGATGTCCGGCCGCAGGGCCAGCGCGGCGGGGGTCTGCCGCTCCAGGAGGTCACGGGTCTGGGATCCGCTGACGGCGAGGTTGGTGAACTCCACTGCCGGGCCTAGCCCGTCGGCCAGCAGGGCGGCCCAGCCACGCAGACCTCCGCCCTCGACGGGGTCCCCGATGCCCTCGGTCAGCGAGTCCCCGAGCGCGACGAACCGCAGGGGTCTCATCCGACGCCCTCCCGCACCGGCCACCGGACGGTGGCGTCGTGCGCCGCGAGGAACGCCTCCACGGCGGCCGTCCACCCGAAGCACTCGGCACGCGCGCGTGCCGCCTCGCGGCGCTCGTGCTCCGGCAGCGCGAGCAGCAGTTCCACCGCGTCGGCGAAGGACTCCCCGCTGTCCGCGGCCGTGGCCCCGGCCTCCCCCACGACCTCCGGGAGGGCCGACGACGCGCTGGCCACCACGGGCGTACCGCAGGCCATCGCCTCCAGCGCGGCCAGCCCGAACGTCTCGGCGGGCCCGGGCGCCAGGCACACGTCGGCGGAGGCCTGCAGGGCACCCAGCACCCCGCGGTCGCCCACATGCCCCAGGAAGGTCACCGGGAGCCCGCGCGCCCGCTGCTCGAGACGGGCCCGCAACGGCCCGTCCCCGGCGACCACGAGGACGGCGCGCCGCCCGCGCCGCAGCAGTGCCTCCAGCGCGTCGAGCGCCGTTCCGGGCCGCTTCTCGACGGACAGCCGGGAGCACATCACCAGCAGAACGTCCCCCACGCGCGCGTGCCGCTCCCGCACCGCCTGGTCCCGCAGCGCGGGGTGCCGCCCCACGAGGTCGACGCCCAGCGGGGCCCGTACGACGTTGCGCGCCCCGATCCGCACGAACTCGCGCTCCGCGAACTCGGTGGTGCACACGACCTTCGAGTAGGTGTGGGCCGTACGGACGTTGAGGGCGTCGGCGGCGCGCCGGGCCATCCGCTCGGACAGTCCCCAGGTCCGCAGCACCCCGTCGGCGGTCTCGTGGGAGACCATCACCGCGGGCACCCTGGCCCGCCGGGCCCAGGCACCGGTCCAGCGCAGGGTGGTCCGGTCGGAGACCTCCAGGCGGTCGGGCGCGAGCGACTCCAGGAGCGCCGCCACGCGCCGCTTGTCCGTGAGGACGCGGTAGCCGCCGGTACCGGGCAGCAGCGGGCCGGGCAGGGTGATGACGCGTCCCTGCTCGGTCTCGCGGTCGGTGTGGCGCTCGCCAGGCACGACCAGCACGGGTTCGTGTCCGGCGCGCTGGAAGCCCGTGCCCAGTTCGCGCAGCGCGGTGCGCAGGCCGCCCGAGGCGGGAGCGACGAAGTTCGCCAGCCGGACGATACGCAGCGACTCGCTCATGCCGCCACCACCGTCCGCGCGGACAGCACGTCGGCGTAGTGCCCGAGGAGCTGGTCCCCCACGGCCTCCCAGGTGCGGCCCTCGACGGTGGCCCGTCCCGTGGCCCCGTACGCGGCCCGCAGCGCGGGATCGGCGGCCAGCGCCCACACGGCGTCCCGTACGGCGGCCGCGTCGCGCGGCGGGACCAGCAGGCCCGTCCGCCCGTGCGCCACCAGGTCCAGCGGGCCGCCGGCGGCGGGCGCCACCACGGGCACCCCGCTCGCCATGGCCTCCTGCACGGTCTGGCAGAAGGTCTCGAACGGGCCGGTGTGCACGAAGACGTCCAGCGAGGCGAAGATCCGGGCGAGTTCGCCGCCGGTGCGGCGCCCCAGGAAGACGGCGCCGGGCAGGGCCTCGCGCAGACCGGGCTCGCTGGGCCCGTCGCCCACGACGACGACCCGTACGCCGTCGAGCGCGCATGCCCCGGCCAGCAGCTCCACCTGCTTCTCGGGGGCGAGCCGGCCGACGTAGCCGACGATCAGCTCGCCGTTCGGCGCGAGTTCGCGGCGCAGGGCCTCGTCCCGGTGGCCTGGGCGGAAGCGGACGGTGTCCACACCGCGCGGCCACAGCTTCACCCGGGGCACGCCGTGCGCCTCCAGGTCGTGCAGGGCCGCGCTGGACGGCGCGAGGGTGAGGTCGGCGGCGGCGTGCACGGAGCGGATACGCCGCCATGCGGCTCCCTCGCCCGCGTGCACGTAGGTGCGGGCGTATCCGGCGAGGTCGGTCTGGTAGACGGCCACGGCGGGGATGCCGAGCCGGGCGGCGGCGGCCATGCCGCGCACGCCGAGGACGAAGGGGCCGGCCAGGTGGACGACGTCGGCGCGGTGCTCGGTGATGGCCGCGGCGACGCGCCGGCTGGGGAGGGCGACGCGGACCTGGGGATAGCCCGGGAG
>NZ_VJZE01000515.1 GCF_009377205.1 Streptomyces phyllanthi | reverse complement strand
GCCCTGGAAAGACCCCTCCCTCCGGCGTTCCCTCGCCCTCTTCCGTGCCTTCCTGCGCGAGCAGGACGACCCCGAGCGCTGCTACTCCCTCCTCGCCCGTGACGCCGCCGACCAGGTCGAGGCGTACGGCGGTCCGGTCGACGGGCGCACGGTCGTGGACGTCGGCGGGGGCGGCGGGTACTTCACGGAGGAGTTCCGGCGGCGCGGGGCGCACGCGTACCTGTTCGAGCCGGACGTACGGGAGCTGGGGGCCGAGCCGCCCGAGGGTGCCGTGGTCGCCGACGGGTATCTGCTGCCGCTGGCCGGCGGGGTCGCGGACGTCACCTTCTCCTCCAACGTGCTGGAGCACGTGGCCGATCCGCAGACGTTCCTCAGCGAGCTGGTGCGGGTGACCCGGCCCGGCGGGCTGGTCTACGTGTCGTTCACCAACTGGTTCTCCCCGTGGGGCGGTCACGAGTGGGCGCCCTGGCACTACCTCGGCGCCGACCGGGCCCGCGCCCGCTACCAGCGCCGTACCGGGAGACCGGCCAAGCACACCCTCGGCGAGAACCTCTTCGCCGTGCACATCGGCACCACCCTGCGGCAGGTGCGCGCCCGCGACGACGTCACGGTCGTCTCGGCGCGCTCCCGCTACTGGCCGTTCCTCGCGGAGACCGTCGTGAAGGCGCCGGGCATCCGCGAGTTCGCCACCTGGAACCTCCTTCTCATCCTCCGGCGGTGTCCACCATGACGAGCACGGTCCAGGCCCCTCCCCCCGCCCCGGTACGGCCCGACGGGCCCATGCGGCGGCCCCCCGAGGGCCCGCGGTCACGGCGCTGGCTGCTGGGGTTCTGGGCCGTGGTGTTCGTGCTGTTCCTGGCCGTACGCCCCGGGCGGACGACCTTCGAGACCAAGCTGGGCGTCAACGTCGATCCGTGGCAGTTCCTGTCCGACCTCGGGCAGTTGTGGCACGACCGGGGCGGCTTCGGCGGGCTCCAGGACCAGTACGTCGGGTATGCCTGGCCGATGCTGCCGTACTACGCGCTGTGCGACCTGGTGCGGCTGCCGGTGTGGCTCGCGGAGCGGCTGTGGCTGTCGGTCGTCGTCACGGTCGCCTTCTGGGGCGCGCTGCGGCTGATGGAGCGACTGCGCGTCGGCAGCCCCGGCAGCCGGCTGCTCGGCGCCGTCGCGTACGCGCTGTGGCCGGTGTTCACGACCGTCGTCGGCTCGACCTCGGCCGCCGCGCTGCCGGGCGCGTTCCTGCCGTGGGTGCTGCTGCCGCTGACGAACGAGCGGTACGGCGCGCGGGTCGCCGCCCTCCGCTCGGCGCTGGTCATCCCGTTCATGGGCGGCGTCAACGCGGCGGCCACGCTCGCGTCCCTGCTCCCCGTGGGGCTGTACCTGCTGTCGCGCCCGCGCGGGCCCCGGCAGCGCAAGCTGATCGCCTGGTGGGTGCCGGGCGTGCTCCTGGCGACGGCGTGGTGGGTGATCCCGCTGCTGCTGCTCGGCGCGTACGGCGAGAACTTCCTGCCGTACGTGGAGACCTCGCAGACCACGACGGCCACCATGTCGGCCACCGAGGCGCTGCGCGGCGCCGGGAACTGGGTGGCGTATCTGCATCTGGGCGAGGCCTGGCTGCCCGCGGGCTGGACCGTCGCGTCCTCGGTGGTCGTGATCGTGTGCTCGGCGCTCACGGCCGGACTGGGTCTCGCGGGGCTGGCACGGCGCGACCTGCCCGAGCGGCGGTGGCTGGTGCTCACGGTGCTGTCCGTCGCGCTGATCACGCTCGCCGGGTACGGGGGCGCGCTCGGGGCGCCGTTCCACGGGACGGTGCAGGACTGGCTCAACGGGGCCCTGGCGCCCTTCCGGAACATCTACAAGTTCCAGACGGGTTTCGCGCTCGCCCTGGTGTGCGGGCTGGCGCACCTCGTGGGTGTGGCGGCGCGGGAGCGCGGGGCGCGGCCGGTGCGCGGGCGGCGGTACGTGGCGGTCGTCGCCGCGGTGCTGGTGCTGCCCGGTCTCGCGTGGCCGTATCTCAACGGGTCGATCCTGCAACCGGGTTCGTTCCAGGAGCTGCCGAAGTACTGGAAGTCCACGGCCGGCTGGCTGGAGGAGAACTCGCCCGACTCGCGCGCCCTCGTCGTCCCCGCCACCGCGCACGGCATCTACACCTGGGGCTCCCCCATCGACCAGCCCCTCGACGTGCTCGCCGAGTCCCGCTGGGCGCAACGGGACTACGTGCCCTTCGGCGCCCCCGGCAACCGGCGCGCGATGGACGCGGTCGAGCAGGCGCTGCTGACGGGCGGTGAGGTGCCGGGCCTCGCCGACTATCTGAGCCGCGCCGGTCTGTACTACGTGGTCGTCCGCAACGACCTGGACCCCGACCAGATCGGCTATGTCCCCACCACGACCGTGAAGCGGACCCTGGAGCAGTCGGGGTACGAGCGGGAGACGGGCTTCGGGCCGCTGATGACGGGTGGCCGGATCGCCGACGACACTCCTCTGCAGGTCGAGGGCCTGTACCCGCGCCAGCGGGCCGTGGAGATCTACCGGCCCCCCGCCGAGGCGCCCCGCCCCGGGCAGGCCGGGCTGAAGCCGATCGCAGGCACCGCCGTCGTCTCCGGCGGCCCCGAGGCGCTGCTGCCGCTCGCCGCCGACCCCGCGATACGGGGCCGCGCCACCGTGCTGACCGGCGACGGCCATCCCGGTCTCGGCACGCCCGAGGTGCAGGTGGTGGGCGACGGGCTGCGGCGCGCGGACACCCGGTTCGGGCTGGTCAACGCCAACACGTCGTACACCTACACCGCGACCGAGCGCAATCACGGCGACAGCTTCCAGGACCCCGGTGACGGACCGCGCCAGATCCTGCCGGTGCGGGGCACCGCCCACCAGACGGTGGCCCAGCTGCGGGGCGCGCGCTCGGTGACGGCGTCCTCGTCCGGCAACTGGCTGTTCCACCTGCCCCAGTACGACCCCGTGAACGCCTTCGACGGCAACCCGGACACCGCGTGGGCGGAGGGCGCGGCCGGTTCCGCGGACGGGCAGTGGCTGCGGATCGGCTTCGACGGCGCCGAGGACGTCCCGTCGTCGTTCGAGGTGACCCCGCTGCCGCAGGACGGGGTGCGGTCGGCGCCCACGCGGGTGCGGGTGGAGACGGAGCGCGGTGCCGTCACCAGCTATCTGCAACCGGACGGCACCACGCAGGAGGTCAGGGCCCGCCCCGGCTCGACGGACTGGCTGAGGATCACGATCCTCGACTCGGAGGAGCGGCACAGCGGGCTCGCGGGTGCCGGGTTCTCCGAGATCGACCTCCCGGGCGTGCCGAAGGTCACCCGCATGCTGCGGCTCCCCACCGACGCCGACCGTTCCGACGCCTCCGCCGAGGTCGTCTCCCTGCACCGCGCGGCCAACCCCACCGGGCTCTCCCCCACGGGCACGGAGAGCGGGCTGCACCGGCGCTTCACGACGGCTGCGTCCGGGGCGTACGGGACGTACGACGTGAAGGTGAGCGCCGTGCCGGTGCCGAGCGCCGAACTCGACAGGCTGCTGTACGAGGTCGCGCCCGAGGAGAGCGCGGAGGCCGACCGGGTCACCGCGACGGCGGACTCGACGGCGAACTTCGGCACGGGTATGTCACCGCGCAACCTCACCGACGGCGATCTGACGACGGCATGGATCGCGGGCGACAAGCCGGTGATCCACCTGACGTGGCCGAACCGCGAGAAGGTCGGCTCGCTCGTGCTGGCCCCGGCGGGCGGGCTGTCGACCCGTCCGACCAAGGTGTCGATCAGTTCCCCGGACGGCGCGGCGATCGCCGACGTGGACGAGAACGGCTGGGTCCGCTTCGAGCCGATCACCACCGACCGTCTCGACATCACCGTCACCGACACGGCCCCGCTGACCGTCCACAACCCGGCCGCGGGCGACGACCTGCGACTCCCGGTGGGCCTCACGGAGGCGTACGTCCCGGCACTCGACGACCAGCGGGCCAGGCAACCGTCGGGCCGTCGTGCCTTCTCGCTGCCGTGCGGACGGGGGCCGGTGCTCGCGATCGACGGCGAGCTGTACGAGACGAGCGCGAAGGGAACGGTGCGGGACCTGCGGGAGCGGCGCGCGGTCGACGTGACCCTGTGCCGGCAGCGCGAGGCCGACCCAAAGCTGGACCTGCCCTCCGGCACCCACCGGGTCGAGGCCGGGGACGGCGGTCCGCTCGCCGTGACGGACGTGACGCTGACGCGCGGAACGGTGTCGGAGCCCTCCTCCGGTACGGCGGGCCGGGAGCTGCGCGTCCAGGACTGGCTCGGCGACCTCCGCGAGGTGTCGGTCGGCTCGGGCGCGGCCTCGTACCTGACGACGTACGAGAACGCCAACGACGGCTGGAAGGCCACGCTGAACGGCCGCGAGCTCACTCCGGTCCGGCTCGACGGCTGGCAGCAGGGCTGGCGGGTCCCCGGCGGCGCGGGCGGCACGGTCAAGCTGACGTACGAGCCGTCCACGACGTACGAGGCCGGACTGGTCGGCTCCGGGGTCGGGCTGGCCGTACTGATCGGCCTGGTGCTGTGGCGGCGCCGCGCCCCCAACCCCGACGAGCCACAACCCGTACCGCCGGGCCCGGGCCTCTGGCTCGGCACGGTGGCGCTCACGCTGGTGGGCGCCGTGATCGCGGGCGTCTTCGCACTGATCGTCCCCGTGCTCGCGCTGCTGGCGTGGAAACGGCACACGCTGCTGGTGCCGATCGCGTTCCTCGCCCTGGCCGGGGCGGGCGTGGCCGCCGTCCTGGGCGCCGGGGAGCCGGCGACGGCCGGTGAGGGGGCGTTCGGGCCGGTGGCCCAGGTGCTGGCGCTGGTGGGATTGTTCGCGGGGCTGGTGAGTGTGCGGGAACCCTCCGGGGCGGTGGCGGGAGGCCTTGGGGGTGGTGACACCGGGGGCACCGGTGTCCTTGCTCCTGGTGGTCCTGGTGGCCCCGGAGGCCCGGCTGGGGGCAGTGGTCCCGGAGTCCCTGGTGGCCCTGGTGGCCCTGGTGCGACGCTCACGTACGGCGGTGCGCCCGCGTCGCCCCTGCTGCCGGGTCCTGACGTCACGGCGGCGCCCTTGCCCAGACGGAACAGGGGCGCGAGTGGACCGTTCCGGCAACCGAGAGGCTCCGCGGAGAGCACTCGGGCGCCGGGGGCCGCAGTGGAAGGACCCGCGGCGGGAGAGCCCGCGGCCGGGTTCGGAGGACCCGCGGCCGGGTTCATGAGCGGAGGCCCCACTGCCGATCCGTCCGCCGGAGCCACCCTCTCCGCCCGTGGTCCGGGACCCGTGCAGCGCGAGCCCGAAGCACCCGCGCGGCGGATTCCGCTCACCGGGCCGGGGTTCCGGGCGGCACCGCAGGTCGGCCCCGCAGGACATGGCGAGCGCACCACCGGGCGGAACGACGGCACCACCGGGTGGAACGACGGCACCACCGGGCGGAACGACGGCACCACCGGGCGGAACGACGGCACCGCCCGGCAGGGCGACGGCACCAGGAGGGGCGAGGCCACATGACCGCTGTGGAGCAGCCGGCGCGGGGCGGTACGGGCAGCGGCCCCGTACGGCGACCTGCGCGCGTCCCGTTCCCGGTGGTGGACGAGATCGCCCGCCACTGCCTCCAGGAGGAGGAACCCGAGACGGTCCACATCGAGGTCCACCTCCCGGGCCGCCTGGACCCGGACCGCCTGCGCACCGCCTTCACCGAGGCCCTTCACCGGCACTCCCGCATCCTGATGCGCCAGGCCCCGGGCCGCTGGTACCGGCGCCGCTACGAGTGGGAGCTGACGCGGGACCCGGACGTGGAGGTGGTGGGCTTTCCACCACCGGGCCCGAACTCGTTGCGGGACGCCCGAACGAGGGCCCTGACGAACGCACCGCCACTGACGGCGTCTCCGCCGATCAGGCTGGAGGTCGTCGACGAGGACGGCCGGTCCGACGGCACCGTCCTCTTCCTCACCATCAACCACACAGCCCTGGACGGCCCTGCCTGCCTCCGTGTCCTCGCCACCGCGGCGGAGCTGTACGGCGGCCGTGACAACTCCCCCGCCGCGCCCCCCGTACGGGCGGCCGGCACCACGGCAC
>NZ_VJZE01000514.1 GCF_009377205.1 Streptomyces phyllanthi | reverse complement strand
CCGCCGCACAGGTCCCGTCCCAGCCTGTCACAACGCTCGGTGATGTTCGGCGAATGCCTGTTCGTCACCCGGGTGGGCGAGGGGGCACGAGCCGGTGCGCGGGCGCGTGTGACCGGGGCGGGGGCGCATCCGCCGGACAGGCCCTACGCCCGCTGCTTCCCTGGCATCCGGCGCGGGTCCGTCGTGTCCACCCAGCGGCCGATGCCGAGCGCCAGGGCGATCAGGGGGGCCGGGTAGCCGAGGCCCACCCACTGCACCACCGTCGTACGGGTGCCCAGGTCCGCCTCGATGTCCGGCAGCGCGACGCCGACGATCGACGCGTCCGGCAGCGCGACGCCGACGATCGACGCGTCCAGCTGCGCGACGAAGAGGTCCGGACACGCTGGTGGACGGCATCGGCCCGGACCGGGGCGGGACCCGAGCGGGGCTCAGCGGCCGTCGTAGCCCGCCGTCGGCATGGACAGGCGGCGGTGCACCAGGGCCTTCATCTGCGCGTCGTAGGCGGGCTCCGCGCAGCCGACCGTCTCGACCCGTACGCCGCGGCGCGCGCACTCCGCGGTGAACTCGTCGACGTCGGTCAGGGCCTGCTCCAGGACACGGCGGCTGGGCGCGACGAAGAGGTCGACGAGACCGGCCTCGACGTCGGACCACAGGGCGCTGTGGTCGGGGCGCAGCCCGCGTACGAGGAGTTCGCGTGTGACCACATAGCCGCGGTCGGCGGCCCAGCGGGCGCACATGGCGTGCTGGCCGCGGGAGTCGACCAGGAAGGGCTCCACGTCCAGTTCCTCCAGCGGTGTCAGGCTGGCGATGGCCGCGACCCGCACGACGGGCGGCATGCCCAGGACATGGCTCACGTATCCCATGGAGTCCCCCCTCACCTCCGGGTTCAGCCGCAGACCCTACTCCTGCCCGTAGGCTCGGGGGGAGTCGCACGAAGGAGGCAAAGGAAGTGCCGGTGGAGATCACCTGGTGGGGTCATGCCACTTGCACCGTCGTGGACTCGGGTACGCGGGTGCTCACCGATCCGCTGTTCGCGCGCCGGCTCGCGCACCTGCGCAGACGCCGGGGCGCGCCGCCCCCGCCCGAGGCCGCTGTGGCGGATGTGGCGTTGGTGTCGCATCTGCACGCCGACCATCTGCACGTGCCCTCGCTCGCACGGCTCGCGCCGGGGACGCGGCTGCTGGTGCCGAGGGGTGCGCCCCGCCAGGTTCCGGGTCTGCGCGGGCTCGCCCATCTGCGGCTCACCGAGGTGGCGCCCGGGGACGCGACCCGCGTCGGTGACCTGGTCGTCCGCACGGTACCCGCGCGGCACGACGGTCGGCGGCTGCCCGTGGGACCGCACCGGTCACCGGCTCTCGGCTTCGTGATCGAGGGGGCCGCGCGGACCTACTTCGCCGGGGACACCGGGCTGTTCGAGTCGATGGCGAAGGAGGTCGGCCCGGTCGACGTGGCGCTGCTGCCGGTCGGCGGCTGGGGACCGTACCTGGGCCCGGGTCACCTGGACGCGGGGCGCGCGGCGCAGGCGCTTGCGCGGCTCATGCCCCGAAGCGCGGTCCCGGTGCACTACGGCACGTACTGGCCGATCGGCCTGGACGCCGTGCGCCCCCACGAATTCCACGCCCCCGGCGACGAGTTCGCCCGCCTGGCCGCGACCCACGCCCCCGAGGTGACGGTGCACCGGCTGGGCCACGGGGAACGCATACGACCGGAGGTGACCCGATGAGACGTGGGCGCGGGACTCGCCGCACGGTCCTGGAGGGCTGCCCGTGATGCTCCTGGCCGTGGTGGACAGCGGTGTGTCGACCGAGTCCACCCAGCAGGCGGTCGGTTATCCGACGCTGTTTCTGCTGGTGCTGGTCGGGGCGCTGCTGCCGGTCGTGCCGACGGGGGCGCTGGTGAGTTCGGCCGCCGTGGTGGCCTTCCACCAGACGGCGCCGTTCTCGCTGCTGCTGGTGTTCCTGGTGGCGGCCTGCGCCGCGTTCCTCGGGGACATCGCGCTGTACTGGCTGGGGCAGCGCGGTATGCGGCTGAAGAACGGGTCGCGCTGGCTGGAGGCGATCCGCCGGCGCGCTCCCGAGGACCGGCTCGCGCAGGCGCAGGAGAAGCTCGACGACCACGGGGTGGCCGTGCTGGTGCTGTCCCGGCTCGTCCCGGCGGGCCGTATCCCGGTCATGCTGGCCTGTCTGATGGCCAAGATGCCGCTGCGCCGCTTCGCCCGCGGCAACCTCCCGGCCTGCCTGGCCTGGGCGGTCACGTACCAGCTCATCGGCATCCTCGGCGGCACCCTGTTCGCTGAGCCGTGGGAGGGCGTGGTGGCGGCGGTCGCGCTGACGCTGCTGATCAGTGCCGTGCCGAGCGTGTGGCGCAGGGTCCGCCGGAACGCCGCCCACTGACCGCCGCCCGCTGCGACCGCCGCCCGCTGAAACGTCGCCCACTGAACTCCCTTGCCCGGCCCCGGTCGTTCAGCCCAGCACCCGCGCACCTCCCACCGGTAGGTCCCACAGGTCCTCGCGCGGCAGCCCCGCCCGCTCCCAGGCCGCCCGTACCCGGGTCAGCGGTTCGAGGACGGGCTCGGCCGAGAGCACGAACGTGCCCCAGTGCATCGGTGCCATCCGGTGGGCGCCGAGGTCCTGGAAGGCGCGGACCGCCTCCTCCGGGTCGCAGTGCACGTCGCTGAGCCACCACCGGGGCTCGTACGCGCCGATCGGCAGCAGCGCGAGGTCGATGCCCGGGTAGCGGCGGCCGATCCGGGAGAACCAGTGGCCGTAGCCCGTGTCGCCGGCGAAGTGGATCCGGTGCCCGGCGGTGTCGGTCAGCACCCAGCCGCCCCACAGCGAGCGGCAGGTGTCGGTCAGGGTGCGCTTGGACCAGTGGTGTGCCGGTACGAAGTCGAAGCGGGCTCCGCCGAGTTCGGCCGCCTCCCACCAGTCGAGCTCGGTGACGCGGGTGAAGCGGCGGCGCCGGAACCAGCCGCCGAGCCCGGCGGGCACGAACATCGCGGTGTCACGCGGGAGCCGCCGCAGCGTGGGCGCGTCCAGATGGTCGTAGTGGTTGTGGCTGATGACGACCGCGTCGACACGCGGCAGGGCGCTCCAGGGCACTCCGACGGGTGTGATCCGCGCGGGGGTGCCGAGGATTCGGCGGGACCAGACCGGGTCGGTGAGGACGGTGAGCCCGCCTATGCGGATCACCCAGCTGGCGTGCCCCGCCCAGGAGACCGCCACGGTGCGGGCGTCCACCCTCGGCAGGGGCTGTGGATCGTACGGCAGCCGCGGAACGTCGGCGAGTCCCTCGGGTCCCGGCCGCACCGTGCCCTCGCGGGCGAACCGCGCGAAGGCCCTGAACCCGGGCAGCGGCGTGGTCAGCCGGTCCGCGAAGGAGCGCGGCCACACCCGCCTCTCCCCCGGCGGACGCGGCTCGGCGAGGGGACACGGTCCGGAGGGCGCCACCAGGGGGCCGGCCGCCGTGGCCGGGCTTGACGGGGACGACACGAAAGGCAGGGGCACGGGCGGGACGGGCGCGTCGGTGTCCACCGGGGATCTGCGGGCGGGGGCGTCGCCCGCGGCGGGGGTCGCACTCGTGCTCGTGGTCGGCTCGGACTGCTGCGTCATCGTGGAGACTCCCCTCGCTGAGCGTCGTCACGGAGATCGGAGTTCGGTGATCACGGGGATCGGAGATCACGGGGAACGGAGATCACGGGGAACGGAGATCGTCGAAAGCCGAACCGAACGCGGCCAACGCGCGCTCGACGTGCGGCAGTTCCAGTGGCTCGCCGGACGCGAGGGACGCGGCCCGCTCCTCGGCGGTGGCACCGAGCAGCGGACTCGTCGACAACCGGACGCGCAGCGCGCCGAGGTCGTCCCCGAAGCGGTGGCCGCCGGGTGCGGGCATGCCCAGCCGGGCGGTGAGGAAGTCCTCCAGTTCCTGTGCGTCGCCGACCCCGTGCGCGGCGAGCTCCGAGCGCAGCGGGCCGAGATCCGCGTACAGATGCCGCCCCGCCCGCGGAGGCGGGGCGAGTGCTCCGGCGGCGACCACGGCGTGGTGCGCGGCGGAGGCCACGCGCGCGTGGAGGCGTACGGCGGCGTGGAGCCGGGCGGTGACCTCGTCGGGCTCGCCGAGCGCGTACCCGGCGGCCACGCCGACCGGCATGGCGACCCGGGCGCCGAGCGCGGTGAGCACGTCGAGGACGCGGGCCCGCAGTGCGGCGCCCGCGTCGGTATCGGGGAAGCGGGCAACGGCGGCGGGCCACCCGGCCGGCAGGAAGGGGCCGCCGAGGTCGGTGACGACGGTGACCCGGTCGGGCTGCATCTCGGCGGGACTGAGCAGCACGGTGTCGTGCGGGTCGTGCACGGTGTCGCGCCAGGTCTCGTCGCTGACCAGGTGCAGCCCCTCACCCAGGGCGGCCTCGACGGTCTCGTGCACCAGTTCGGGCGGGGCCACGGTGGCGGTGGGGTCGTCGGCGGGGCAGAGCAGCACGAGGCGTGGGTCGCCGCCCTCGGCGCGGATCCTGCGGACGGTCTCCAGCAGCGCGTACGGGTCGGGAATACCGCCGCACTCGGCCGGTGTGGCCACGTGGAAGGCGGATCTTCCCAGTGCCCGGGTCTCGGGTGCCCACCAGGCGGCGCACGGCCGGGGGACCAGGACATCGCCGCCGACAGCGGCGGTCAGTGCCAGGAGCAGCGCGGGTGCGCCGGGGGCCGCGGCCACCTGGTCGCGTGCGGTGGTCAGGCCCCGCCGGTCCCAGTAGCCGCAGGCGGCGTCCAGGAGGGCGGGGCCGCCTCCGACGGGTTCGGCGTCGGGGCGGCCCGCCGCGGCGGAGAGCACCGCCGTGAGTTCGGGCAGGAGGGGAAGCCCCTGGTCGGGGAAGGGCGGGCCGTAGCGGACGGGCCCGTGCCCTTCCGTTTCCGTCCGCCGCATCTGTGCCTCCGCGCAGTCGCTGGTGCGTGTGCCGTGGGCGCCGGACGCCCGCCCGCCCCGTACGGCTCCGACGGCTCCGATCGCCTCCTCGGCCTCCGAGTACCCAGGGTCCCGCGCGGCCATGGGCGCCCGGCCGGGTTGCACCGGTCACAGCGTCAACGGTGCCGGGTGGCCCCTCTGCGCAGCACGCGCTGGACGGCGGCGCCGAGCGCGCCCGCGATCAGAAGGCCACCGGCGACCATGGCCGGGACGGAGTCGGTGAACGCGCCGCCCTCGCCCGCGTGCACCCCGTGCCGCGGTCCCGGCGAGGCGGTCCCGTCGTGGTCCTTGCCGTGGTGGTCGCCGCCGCGGGACACGGTGAACGTCGCGCTCCACGGTCTGCCCTGGCCGCCGGGTGCCGCCGGGCAGGTGCCGTCGACGGTCCACTCGGAGGACTTGGACTTGCCCGCCGCGTCCGCGCCGCCCTCCGACTTCAGGGAGGAGGCGATCCGGGCGGTTCCGCGGTAGGTGGGGCGGCGCTGGGAGTCCTGGCCGGCCATGGGGTCGAGGCCCGCCGCCGGGTCGCTGGCGGTCGCGGGGCTGTCCCCCTGCACGGAGGCGTCGCCCGCCGCCGGGTCGGGGCTTGTCAGGGTGTCGGCGCCCGTCGCGGAGTCGGGGGCCGTGGCCGAGCCGGAGTCCGTGGCGGTGCCGTAGTCCGAGCCGGTGTCCATCGTGGCATCGGGGCCCGTGACGGACTCGGAACCCGTATCGGAACCCGTCACGGAATCGGAGCCCGTCACGGAATCGGAGCCCGCAACGGAATCGGAGCCGTACTCCGAGCCGGGGTCCGTCGCGGAGTCGGACCCCGCCACGTGACCGGTGCCCTCCGCCCCGGGGTCGTCATTGCGCGGGTCGTCGTGGCCCTGGACGCGGGAGAGCCTGACGGTGCCCTGCTCGAAGGCCCGGGAGCCGGCCTCGATGGTGTCGGGCGCGGGGCCGCCGGTCGGGTCGCAGGTGACGGTGATCGTGATCGTGTCGCCGGGGGCGACGGTACGCGGACTGACCTCCGCGGTGGGTTCGGCGGACGCGGCCGGGGCGGCGGCGCCCAGCACGGCGGCGGCCAGGACGGCGGACGCGGCGGCGGACAGGACACGGGCTCTGCGGCGCACGGGCGGGCGCGTGAGCGGGCGCACGGGCGGGGGCG
>NZ_VJZE01000513.1 GCF_009377205.1 Streptomyces phyllanthi | reverse complement strand
CAGCCCACCCAGCCCGTCCGGCGCTTGAGGACAAGGCCCTTCGGGCGGGCTCGCGGGGGCTGGGGGCGGCAGCCCTCAGGGCAGGGACCATAGGGGTTCCCCTACGCGCTCAACCTCACAGGACGCACCCGTCCCGTGGAAGGATGACCGAGACCACACTTACCGAGGAGATGACCGCGTGCCTGGCACAAACCTGACTCGCGAAGAGGCGCAGCAGCGGGCGAAGCTGCTCACCGTTGACTCGTACGAGATCGATCTCGACCTCTCCGGCGCGCAGGAGGGCGGCACCTACCGGTCCGTGACCACGGTGCGCTTCGACGTGGCGGAGAACAGCGCGGAGTCCTTCATCGACCTGGTGGCCCCGGCCGTCCACGAGGTGACCCTCAACGGGGACGCCCTCGACCCCGCCGAGGTGTTCGCGGACTCCCGCATCGCCCTGCCGGGCCTGCTGGAGGGGCGCAACATCCTCCGGATCGTCGCCGACTGCGCGTACACCAACACCGGTGAGGGGCTCCACCGCTTCGTCGACCCGGTGGACAACCAGGCCTACCTCTACACCCAGTTCGAGGTCCCGGACGCCCGCCGCGTGTTCGCGTCCTTCGAGCAGCCCGACCTGAAGGCCACCTTCCAGTTCACCGTGAAGGCGCCCACCGGCTGGACCGTGATCTCCAACTCGCCGACGCCCGAGCCCAAGGACGACACCTGGGTCTTCGAGCCGACGCCCCGGATCTCCACGTACATCACCGCGCTGATCGTGGGCCCGTACCACTCCGTGCACAGCGTGTACGAGAAGGACGGGCAGTCCGTCCCGCTCGGTATCTACTGCCGGCCCTCGCTCGCCGAGTTCCTCGACTCGGACGCGGTCTTCGAGGTGACCCGGCAGGGCTTCGAGTGGTTCCAGGAGAAGTTCGACTTCGCGTACCCGTTCAAGAAGTACGACCAGCTCTTCGTCCCGGAGTTCAACGCGGGCGCGATGGAGAACGCGGGCGCGGTCACCATTCGTGACCAGTACGTCTTCCGGTCCAAGGTGACGGACGCCGCGTACGAGATGCGCGCCGAGACCATCCTGCACGAGCTGGCCCACATGTGGTTCGGCGACCTCGTGACCATGGAGTGGTGGAACGACCTGTGGCTGAACGAGTCGTTCGCCACCTACACGTCGATCGCCTGCCAGGCCGCCCACCCCGAGTCGCGCTGGCCGCACTCGTGGACCACGTTCGCCAACTCCATGAAGACATGGGCGTACCGCCAGGACCAGCTGCCGTCCACGCACCCGATCATGGCCGAGATCAACGACCTTGACGACGTCCTCGTCAACTTCGACGGCATCACGTACGCCAAGGGCGCGTCCGTGCTGAAGCAGCTCGTCGCGTACGTCGGCCAGGACGAGTTCTTCCGGGGCGTGCAGGCGTACTTCAAGGCGCACGCGTACGGCAACACGCGCCTGAGCGACCTCCTGGGCGCCCTGGAGGAGACCTCCGGGCGCGACCTGAAGACCTGGTCGACCAAGTGGCTGGAGACGGCCGGCATCAACATCCTGCGGCCGGAGATCGAGACCGACGAGAACGGGGTCATCACCTCCTTCGCGATCCGCCAGGAGGCCCCGGCGCTGCCCACCGGCGCCAAGGGCGAGCCGACCCTCCGCCCGCACCGCATCGCGGTCGGCCTGTACGACCTCGACGGCGACAGCGGCAAGCTGCTGCGGGACGGCACCGACGGGCGGATCGAGCTGGACGTGGACGGCGAGCTGACCGCCGTACCGCAGCTGGTGGGCAGGCGCCGCCCGGACGTGGTGCTGCTCAACGACGACGACCTGTCGTACGCGAAGGTCCGCCTCGACGAGCGGTCCCTCGCCTTCGTGACCGAGCACCTCGGCGACTTCGAGTCGTCCCTGCCGCGCGCCCTGTGCTGGGCCTCGGCCTGGGACATGACCCGCGACGCGGAGCTCGCGACCCGCGACTACCTGTCGCTGGTCCTGTCCGGTATCGCCAAGGAGTCCGACATCGGTGTCGTGCAGTCGCTGCACCGCCAGGTGAAGCTGGCGATCGACCTGTACGCCGACCCGGCGGCGCGCGAGGCGCTGCTGACCCGCTGGACGGACGCCACGCTGGCCTACCTGCGGACCGCCGCCCCGTCCTCCGACCACCAGCTCGCCTGGGCGCGCGCCTTCGCGGCGACTGCCCGCGAGCCGGAACAGCTGGACCTGCTGGAGGCCCTGCTGGAGGGTTCGCAGACCATCGAGGGGCTGGCCGTCGACACCGAGCTGCGCTGGGCGTTCGTGCACCGGCTCGCGGCCGTGGGCCGGTTCGACGAGGCGGAGATCGCGGGCGAGTACGAGCGCGACAAGACGGCGGCGGGCGAGCGCCACGCGGCCTCGGCGCGGGCCGCGCGCCCGACGGAGGAGGCCAAGGCGGAGGCGTGGGCCTCGGTCGTCGAGTCCGACAAGCTCCCGAACGCCGTGCAGGAGGCTGTCATCGGAGGCTTCGTCCAGACCGACCAGCGTGAGCTGCTGGCCCCGTACGCGGAGAAGTACTTCGAGGCGGTCAAGGACATCTGGGAGTCCCGCTCCCACGAGATGGCCCAGCAGATCGCCGTCGGCCTGTACCCGTCCGTGCAGGTCGCCCAGGGCACGCTGGACCGTACGGACGCCTGGCTGACGGACGCCGAGCCGGGCGCGGCCCTGCGGCGCCTCGTCTCGGAGTCCCGCTCGGGCGTCGAGCGCGCCCTGAAGGCGCAGTCGGCGGACGCGGCCGCGCAGGAGTAGGAACGAGCAGGTCAGGTAGTACGGCCTCGGGGCGCCCGGTGACGACCGGGCGCCCCCCTCTTTCTGCCGTGCGCCGTGACTGCCCTGCGTGCCCTGCGTACCCTGCGTAACCCTGCGTGCCGTGCCCGGAGGCTGCCTCGCCGGCTCGGCGGCTCAGCGGCTCGGCGGCTCAGCGGCTCGGCGGCTCAGCGGCTCAGCGGCTCAGCAGCATCCGCGCCAGCCGGAGCATGGCCTGCCCGTGCAGTGCCGTCTGGCGGCGGACCGGCAGCCAGCGGGCGCCGAAGCAGGTCTCCAGCTCACGGCACCACTCCCCTACCAGGGCGTCGAGCGCGCCCGCGGCCACCGGGTCGGCGGGCGGGTCGCCGAGCGCCTGCCGCAGCATCGCCGCCGCGCGAAGGGGGATGCGCCGGGCCGCGAGGTCGAGGGAGACGGAGTTGCCGACGGTGGTGGCGAGCCCGACACCGCCGAGGTCGTCCGCGAGATAGCTCTTCCAGGTGTCCGCGACCCCGGGGCCGACACCGAGCAGTTCGCGGGCGGCCGTGTCGTACGGCAGGAGTTCCGCGGCGACCGGGCCGCCCCCGCGGCCGAGGGCCGCCTCCACCCGCTCGCTTCGCTCCAGGAGGGTCCGGCTCACCCGGGCGATGTGCTCCTCGGCGCCGGCCGTGCGCCGGGGGTCGGCGACGGAGTCCACCGCCCACATCGGGGCCTCAACCACGGCCGTGACGGTGCCGTGGCGCATGGGGTACGTCCACGTCGTCTCGGAGGTGAAGCCGGACGCGTCGCGCTCGTCGGCCGGTTCGGGGCCGGGCAGTACGAGGACGCCGGGGCCCTCGACGAACCAGCCCATGCCGTCGAAGGGCCGGTGCTCCATGGGAACCCGCAGGTTGGTGGCCACCTCACGGAAGGCGCGGGCCGCCCCGGGCACGCTGCGGGTGAGTTGCAGGAAGGTTCCTCCTGCTTCGCCCCCGTGCAACGAGAACTGAACGGCGGGCCGCAGCTCGTCGAGCAGCCCCACGAGTACGTCGGACTCGGGCAGGGGCTCGGCGGGCCGCCCGCCCAGCGGCCGGAACTCCGGCTGGCAGGTGAACTCCTGCCGGTAGAAGTACCGGTGATAGCCCTCGACGCCCCACCCGCCGTACGGCCAGCCGTGCCGCTCACTGATGCTCATGCCGTCGGGGTCGAGGCAGAGCAGGAAGTGCCAGGTGCAGTCAAGGGCGTCCAGCAGGTCCGGATCGCGCGCGAACTCCCCGGCCAGCCGGATCGCGGAGGCCCCACCGACGGGTTCGTTGGAGTGGGCGCCGGCCACCGTAAGAACGTTTCTGCACCCACGCCCGGCGGACAGCAACCACAGGGGCCGCCCGGAACGCGACACCCCGACGGTGCGCAGCCGCAGGGCACCCGGGTACGCGGACGCCAATGCCCGGGCTGTGGAGGTCAGTTGCTCGGTGGTGGGGTAGATCCCGGCGGCGGCGGCCGGAGGACGGTCGGGTACGGACCGGCCGACTCCGGACCGACCGACCGCAGACGGATCCGCTACCGGCCCGCCGACCACAGACCCACCACGCGCAGACCGGCCAGCCACAGGCCCATCGACTGCGGACCGGCCGACAGCAGACGGATCCGCTACGGACCCGCCGACCGCGAGCCGGTCAGCCACGGGCCGATCGACCGCGGCCCCGCCGACCGCGGCCCCGCCGACCGCAGACCGGCCACCCGCGGACCGGTCAGCCACGGGCGTGGACCGGCCGACCGCAGACGGGTCCGCTACGGGCCCATCTGCTACGAACCGGCCGACCGCAGACGGATCCGCTACGAACCCGTCCACCGCGAGCCGATCGACCGCGGACCCGTCTGCTGTGAGCATGTCCGCTACGGAACCGCCAGCCGCAGGCCCGTCACCTGCGGCCCGGGCGACTTCGGCCTGGTCAGCCCTGGGCCCGTCGACTGCGGCCCGGTCAACCGCAGGCCCATCGACCGCGGCCCGGGCGGCCACCAGCCCATCGACCGCGGCCCGGTCAACCGCAGGCCCATCGACCGCGGCCCGGTCAACCGCAGATCCATCGACCGCGGCCCAGTCAGCCACCGGCCCATCGGCCTCGGCCCGGGCGGCCGTACGCGCGTCCTCCGCAGGGAGGTCGACCCCTCGCCCGACTGCCGCAGGGACGTCGACCGCGTGACGATCCGGAACGGGGGCTCGCCCGGTGCCGGGACTGCTTGCTCCGGGGGTGCCGCCTTTTGCCATGCCGCCCTCCGGTCAGGAGCCGGTGGCGTCGGCGCAGCCCGTGGTCTTCCTTGTCCGCGTCGGGCTGGTCGCCGTCGTTCCAGTCACGTCAACTCCTTTGCCGGGGACGGGGATTGCGCGGCCCCACCCGTTCATGAGCAGGTGAGCGCACGCCCTGCCAAGGCTCGACTCGCCGGTTCGGGGTGTCAAGAGCACGTCCCCGGGATGACGCGGGGCCCGGGGCGCCCGTCACGGCCTCGGCGGAGGGGGCGGCCGTACGGAGTTCCAGCTGGCCGAGAACCGTCGCCCCGAACGCCAGCGCCATGCCCGCCAGCTGGACCGGAGTCAGCGCCTGACCGAGAGCCGCCCACCCGACGACGGCCGCGGTGAGCGGGGAGAGCGGGCCGAGGAACGTGACCTGGGTGGCGCTGAGCCGGCCGATGCCGCGGAACCACAGCCAGTACGCGACCGCGGTGTTCGCCAGGGCGAGGTACAGGTAACCGCCGACCGCCCGGCCGTCCAGCGCGGGCGGGGCGCCCTCGACGAGGAGGGCGACCGGGGCGATCAGCAGTCCGCCCGCGGTCAACTGCCAGCCGGTGAGGGCGAGCGGGCCGACACCCTCCGGTCGGCCCCAGCGCTTGGTGAGCACCGTCCCGGTGGACATGGAGGCGGTGGCCGCGAGTGCCGCGAGGACGCCGACGGAGTCCAGGGCACCCGCCGCCCTGAGCACGACGAGGCTGACCCCGAGGGCCGCCGCGATTCCGGTGAGCAGCGTGCGCGTGGTCGGGCGCTCGCCCAGCAGCACGGCGGCCAGCCCGGCGACGAACAGTGGCCCGACCGAACCGACGACCGCCGCCATACCGCCCGGCAGCCGGTACGCGGAGAGGAACAGCAAGGGGAAGAACGCGCCGATGTTCAGCGCGCCCAGTACCGCGGCCTTCCCCCACCAGGCCCCTCGGGGCAGCACCCGGGCGAGGGCGAGCAGCAGCAGCCCGGCGGGCAGGGCGCGCGCCAGGCCCGTGAAGAGGGGGCGGTCGGCCGGGAGGAACTCGGTGGTGACCGCGTAGGTCGTGCCCCAGGAGACGGGGGCGAGGGCGGTGAGGGCTATGAGGGTGGGGC
>NZ_VJZE01000512.1 GCF_009377205.1 Streptomyces phyllanthi | reverse complement strand
CGGTGGGGCCGGTCTCGGTGGGGCCGGTCCCGGTGGGGCCGGCGGGCTGGGCGTGCGTGGCTGCCTGGCCATGCGTCGTGTCGTCCACGGGCGACGGCGCGGTGAGCATCAGAGCTGTGTCGGCGCGCACGATCCGCTCGTACATCGACCGCAGTGCCGGTCCGGGGTCGACGCCCAGTTCGTCCGCGAGCAGTGACTGTGCCTGACGGTAGGCGGCGAGGGCCTCCGCCTGCCGTCCGGAGCGGTAGAGGGCGAGCATCAGCATCTCCCGGAACCGCTCGTCCAGCGGGTGCGCCGCCACGAGTTCCGTCAGCTCCGCCACGGCCTCCGTGTGTGCGCCCAGGTCCAGTTCCGCCGCGAGCCCGGTCTCCAGCGCGGACATCCGCAGCTTCTCGAGCCGGGTGCGCCGTACCTCCGCGTACTCGCCGCGGATCCCGGCGAGTGCGGGTCCCTGCCACAGGGCGAGGGCCTCCCGCAGGATCAGCGCCGCGGCCTTGGCGTCGCCGCGGGCGCGGGCGCTCGCGGCGCGGGCCAGCGACTCCTGGAAGGCCGCGAGGTCCAGCGTCCGGGGTGAGACCTCGATCAGGTAGCCGTCGCCCACGGAACGGATGAGCGAGGGATCCAGCAGCCGGCGCAGCCGGTACACATGGCTGCGGACCGATCCCACGGCCGACGCCGGCGGGTCCTCTCCCCACACCGCGTCGACCAGTTCATGGACGGGAACCTGGGAGCCGCCGCCCAGCAGCAGCACCGCCAGCACCGCCTGCCGCTGCTGCGGGCCCAGCCGCACCTCCTGCGAGCCGGACCACGCCCTGACGGGCCCGAGCACCGCGAACCGTAAGCCATGCCCCACTGTGAGTACTGCCCCCCTGCCCCCTGCCGACCGATCACTGGTCAGGTTAGGGACTGTGCCCGGGAGTGCCAAACCGCGCGACCGCTCGGCCTCTCCTGCCTGCTCCTCCGTACCGGCCTCGTGCGACGTATGGTGCGACCGATGAGGTTCGCGACCTTCAACGTGCTGCACGGCCGGACGCTCGGGGACGGCCGGCCCGTCTCCGTCCCTGCCCCGGATGCCGAGCGGCCCCTGGCCGATGCCGTCGCGTCTCTGGACGCCGACATCGTGGCGCTGCAGGAGGTCGACCGTCTCCAGGAGCGGTCGGGCCATGCCGACCAGGCGCGGGCCGCCGCCGACGCCTCGGGAGCGCGGGACTGGCGCTATGCGTCGGCGGTCCACGGTCGTGCCGTGCCGGGCCAGGGGTGGGTCCTCGACCCGGCCGAGCCGGGGCTGCGGGTGTACGGCCCGCGGGACGCGCGGCCGGGTCCCGATGTTCCGTCGCACGGCATCGCGTTGCTGTCCAGGCTGCCGGTGCGGGAATGGCGGGCCAGACGGTTCGCCCCGGCTCCCCTCGGTATGCCGCTGCGGGTGGCCGGGCGGTCCGGCCTCACCGTGGTCCGCGACCAGCCGCGCGCGGCGCTGGCCGCCGTGCCGGTGGGACCGCACGGCCCGTTCACGGTCGTGGCGCTGCATCTGTCGTTCGTACCGGGGTGGAACGTCCGGCAGCTGCTCGCCGTCCGCGACTGGATCGCCGATCTCCCGCGGCCCTGTGTTCTGCTGGGTGACTTCAACCTGATCGGCGCGATCCCCAGGGCCGTGCTCAACGGGGCCGAGCGAGTCGGGACGGTGCCCGGCCGACGGCGGTCGGCCCTTGCGGTGGTGGCGGGCGGCTGGCGGGAGCCGGCCCGCGTTCCGACGTATCCCTCGCACCGTCCCGTGGTGCAGTTCGACCACGTGCTGGCAGCCGGAGCGCCACGGTTCGCAGTGGACGGCGTACGGGCACCGCGGACGCCGATCTCGGACCACCGGCCCCTGGTCGTCGGTCTTCGGTGGTGAAGTGGCCTCGTGACATCACATGAGGAACGCCGTACGGCCGCCGGGCGGCCCGGTATCGGGTTCGGCGGTGGCCATGATCCGCTCCTCGGCAACGCCTACCGGTCGGCCCTGCGGAACCTTCTCGACATCAACACCGTTCCGTACGATCCTGCCGAGTACGACCGGACGGGCCTGCTGACGGACCCTCCCGGGGCGCTGATCCGGGCCGGTGGAGGCTACGAGCAACCCTGGACGCGGGACGCGGCGGTCAACGTGTGGAACGCGGCGGCCCTGCTGTCGCCGCAGGTGGCCCGCAACACCCTGTGGTCGGTGTGCCGGCGGCAGCACGACGGCACCCTGGTCGTGCAGCAGGACAACCAGTGGTGGGACCAGATCGTCTGGGCCGTCGCGGCCTGGCACCACTATCTGGTCACCGGTGACCTGGCGTTCCTCGCGGACGCGTACGAGGCCACGGCGGACACCCTGCGTCTGAACCGCTCCCTCCACTTCAACGACGGGTACGGGCTGTTCGAGGGTCCGGCGTTCATGCAGGACGGCATCGCGGGCTACCCGAGCCCTCCGTACGATCCCGGCAACGGTTCCTCCTTCGTGCTCGACCATCCGGGCACGGACAGGCTGATGTGCCTGTCCACCAACTGCCTCTACTACGGGGCCCATCAGGCGGGGGCCGAGATGGCCGACGTCCTGGGGGACAGCGCCGCGGCCGACGAGTGGCGCGCGACCGCGGCACGGCTGCGCAGCGCGGTCAATGCCCACTTCTGGCGGCCCGGGGCCGGCGTTTACGGGTACCTCATCCACGGGGCGGGTGAGCGGGCCGGCCGGCTGGAGCCGTACCAGGAGGCGAACGGGCTGGCGTTCGCGGTGCTGTTCGGGGTGGCGTCGCCCGAGCAGGTGCGCGCCGTACTCGGCACCACTCATCGCGAGCCGCGCGGAGTGGTCAACGTCTGGCCGCACTTCGCCCGCTACGACGACGGGCGTCCGGGGCGCCACAACGTCCTGGTGTGGCCCGTGTCGGTCGGCATGTGGGGGCACGCGGCGGCCGTGGGCGGCCGTGTCGACCTGTTCGCACAGGCGGTGACCGACCTCGCCCGGCTGGCGGAGCCCGACGGCGGGTTCTGGGAGGTCCACCACGCCAGGACCGGTGCCGTGGACGGCGGCCGGCAGAGCGGGCGCCACTGGGCCTCCGAGGAGCACCAGACGTGGTCGGCCACCGCGTACCTGCGGCTGATCCACCAGGGCCTGTTCGGGCTCCGTCCCGAACAGGACGGCCTGCGCTTCGCTCCGTTGCTGCCCGGGGGCTGGGCTCCGGTGACCCTGTCCGGCCTCGGCTATCGCGGGATGACGCTGGACATCACACTGGTGGGCAGCGGTCGTCGCATCACCTCGCTCACCGTGGACGGCCGCCGCGCCGACGGGGTGCCGGCCGGGCTGCGGGGCCGTCATCAGGTCCGTGTCGAGTTGTCCTGAGCCCGGGGCGGCCGGTGCCGTAGTGCCCCGGACGGCGGCGCGCCGGGCGGTGTCGAGCCGCTGGACCGGCTCGCCACCACCGCCCCGCACCACTGGAGGAGCGGCGACGCCGACCTCGCCTACTCCTGGTCGCAGCCGTGGGGGGCGTGGCCGCTGCTTCCGGGGTGAAGGGTGCCGGCCGGGTCCCCGCGGACTTCGTGCGCGGGCTCGTGGAGCGTGTAGCCGTACCGGAGGATGAGTTTCACCGTCTCCAGGGCGAGCACGCGGTCCGCCTCCTGTTCCTCGTGGCTGAGGTCGGCGTAAGGGATCAGCAAGGGGTGGGTCTTCTCGCTGTCGCTTCGGCACGGGCCGTACCGCCATCCCTCGGACAGGCGCCTGCGGGCCCAGTTGTCGTGGGCGTTCTCCGCGAGGACCTCGATCAGGGCGTAGAGGCTCTCGGGGACCTTCACGTCCTCGGTGTCCACGGGGCGGGGCGTCCAGGGCGGCTGCTGCCCGGCACGATCCTTCATCCGGCTCTCCTGGGCGGGCTGGGCCAGGCCAACCGGATCGCTTCCACGATCAGGGTGGCGGCGACATCGGCTGCGTACTGTTTCCACGGCTTCTCCTGCTCCGGACGTGCCGAGTTGAAGGAGACGCCGTCGGTCTGGGTTCCGGCCACCGCGCACACCATCGAGAACGGCACATGGGTCCGGCCGGACCTGCGCGCCTGGGTGATGGCGCTCGCCGCGTTCGACCCGCCGATCTCGACGGCGACGACCTTGGGCCAGGCGGCGAGCAGCGGTCGCAGGGCCGGGTCTGCGGTGCCGCCGACGGCCGCGTCTCCCGATGCGACGGGGCCGACCACGACGCGCGCGGTGCCGTTCCGGGGGGTGCCGGGCGGCCGCTCGTAGATCTTCTCGGTCCAGTGGCCGTAGTTGAGCCGCATGCTCTCGCCCAGCGCGGCCACGCCCTCGTGTGCCAGATGGTTCCGGTCCGGGCGCGGCAGACAGGCCTGTTCCAGCTCGTCGTACATATAGCCGTGGAGACGGCTGGAGATCACGACGTCACCGGGTTCGAGGTCCGGGGCGGTGGCGCAGCAGGCCCCGACGAAGACCACCGTCTCCGGTCTGTACTCCTCGATCGTGGCGGCGACGGCGTTGGGCACTCCGTCCGGGCCTCCGCAGGGCTGTGCCACCACCACCTCGTAGGCGCTGCTGCGGCCCACCGCTTCGACGCCGGCGCGGATCCACTCGCACCCGGTGCCGTGCCGCACCACCTCCGTGAGTGATCCGGAGCTCTCCAGGTGTCTACGGAGCGCGTCGTGGGCCTCAGGCAGGAGCGTGACAATCGCGATGTCGGTCCCTCGACCGGGCACGGTCCCGGCGGTCGCCGACGCACTCGCCGAAGCCGGGGAGACACCGCGCTCATCCAGCCTGCGGCGCTCGACGAACTCACGGTCCACGTCACGGCTGATGAGGTCGACCTGCTCGTCCTGGGAGAGGTGGCCGATGGAGCGCCCCTGGAAGGTGACCTGCTGGGCCACACCCGTTCCCAGGAAGTAGGGCAGGATGACGAGACGGCCGTCGGTACGCAGGCGGTCGGCGATGGCGTACTCCTCCCTGCAGTACTCGCTGTCCCAGTAGTCCCGGCTGATGAGCGGGACGAACACGCGGCACGCGGCGACGTTCGCGTACAGCTGGCTGCGCCAGTCCGCGCCGAGTTCGATCGTGTTGTGACGCAGGTAGTGGAAGTACGGGAGGTTGTGCAGGTCGAGGCTGCGGCCGACTCGCTGTGCCAGTGAGTCGTCCTCGTTGGCGTTGCTGAGGAAGACGCTGCCCTCCGCACGCCCGAGGCTGCGGAAGTACCCGACGCCCTCGTCGTAGGTCTCGAACTCCAGACGCGGTTGGTAGAAGCGGGCCACCAGGGCGTACAGCCGGTCGCCGAGCTCCTCCTTGGTGCTCCAGTAGACCGCGATACGGTCCGCCTGTTCCGCCGCTCTCAGAGCGGCTCCGCTCAGGAGCTTCGACGGCCGCGGTTCATGGGCGCCGTCCGGCTCGTGGATGAGCTTGAGGGTCGGTATGAAGCGGCCGTACAGCAGCGGAAAGACCCAGGACACCGCCTTCGGCGCGACCTCGTCGACATCGACGACGACGAAGTCGCATCCGTCGACGGCGAGCAGGAACTCGAACGGATCCGTGAAGTCGAGGCTGATGGGCCGGGCCGTGTATCCGACGCGCTCGATCGCACCGCGGATGTGACGCTCGGCGGCACGGTAGGCACGGTTGTCCGGCAGGATCAGGCCGACCGTGCCCAGCAGGCCCTTGGACGCCCGGCCCTCCGGCCCGCTCCGCCCGGCCAGACGTCTGATCGCCGGTCCCAGCTCGTCCGCGTCCGGCAGCTGACGGCGTCTGAACACGATGCGCTCGTCGTCCCTCACCGGGAAGAAACCCGCTGACACGCCTTCCTCCATGAACACCAGCCGGGGTTTCTTCGCCTGGAGCGCCAAGTCGTGCTCGTGCACCATGAAGGGCGAGGCGCGATAGCGAGGCTCTTCATGACGATGCGTCACCACACCTACCAGGCAGGCGCTCTGACGCATCATGAGCTCCAGGTGGGTGGGGGACAGCGGGTTCGTCTTGGGGTCGACCGCGAAGGTGAAGTCCGCCTCCCAGAAGATCTTCCAGAAGTGCTCGTTCAGCTCTCGGTCGTCCGCCCAGTAGCTGTGACTGAAGTAGGCCGGAATGCGGCCGGCGCCCGCCATCGCCTCTCCCCCCTGCGCGTGGCCTTCTTC
>NZ_VJZE01000511.1 GCF_009377205.1 Streptomyces phyllanthi | reverse complement strand
CACACCCCGCCGCCGGTTCATCCTCGCCGACACACCCGGCCACGTGCAGTACACCCGCAACATGGTCACCGGCGCCTCCACCGCCGAGCTCACCGTGATCCTCGTCGACGCCCGCAACGGCGTCGTCAAACAGACCCGCCGCCACGCCGCCATCGCCGCCCTGCTGCGCGTCCCCCACGTCGTCCTCGCCGTCAACAAGATGGACCTCGTCGCCTACGAGGAGGAGGCGTTCGACCGTATCGTCCAGGACTTCGCGGGCCACGCCGAGGAGCTGGGCCTGACGGGCTTCACCCCGATCCCGGTGTCGGCGCTGGCCGGTGACAACGTCGTCGAGCGCTCGGCGCACATGGGCTGGTACGCGGGTCCGGCGCTGCTGGAGTACCTGGAGACCGTCCCGGTGGGCGACGGGCACGCGGGCGCTCCGGCGCGCTTCCCCGTCCAGTACGTCATCCGGCACGAGGAAGCCCGTCACTACGCGGGCCAGTTGGTGTCCGGCTCGCTCCGGGTGGGCGACCGGGTGACGGTCCACCCGTCGGGCGTGACCACCGAGATCACCGGTATCGACGTGCTCGGCACCGAGGTGGACGTGGCGTACGCGCCGCAGTCGATCACCGTACGGCTGGCGGGCCGGCAGGACGTCTCGCGCGGCGACATGATCACGACGGAGGCCGACGCCCCGACGCTGACGCGGGACGTGCGGGCGGCGGTCTGCCATCTGGCCGAACGGCCGCTGCGGGTCGGCGACCGGGTGCTGGTCAGGCACACGACGCGGACCGTGAAGGCGATCGTGAAGGACCTGAGCGAGGGGGGTTACCCCGCTCGGGCACAGCCGGGAGTGGGGAAGGACGCCCTGGCCGCCAACGACCTGGGCCGGATCACCCTGCGCACGGCCGAGCCGCTGGCGCTCGACGACTACGCGGACGTACGCCGCACCGGGGCGTTCATCCTCGTCGACCCCGCCGACGGCGCGACACTGACGGCGGGCATGGCCGACCTGTCGTAGGCCGCATCGGACTCGTGGGCGCCCTCACGTTCCCAGAGCGAGCCGGGGTTTGGGGGCGTCCGTGCGTCCGGTGCGCGGTGGTCTGCTGCCGGCCCTGTAGGGGGCGGGCCAGCTCACGCCCGGGCCCTCGTAGCCCTGCTCGGCCGCCGCGTGCAGGGTCCAGTGCGGGTCGTAGAGGTGGGGGCGGGCCAGGGCGCACAGGTCCGTACGCCCGGCCAGTATCAGGGAGTTGACGTCGTCCCAGGAGGAGATCGCGCCCACGGCGATCACCGGGACACCGGTCTCGTGGCGGATACGGTCCGCGAACGGCGTCTGGTACGAGCGGCCGTACTCGGGGTGTTCGTCCGCGACGACCTGCCCGGTGGACACGTCCACGGCGTCGGCGCCGTGCGCGGCGAAGGCCCGAGCGATCTCCACGGCGTCCTCGGCGGTCGTCCCGCCGTCGGACCAGTCGGTGGCGGAGATACGGACCGTCATGGGCCGTTCCCCCGGCCACACCGACCGGACCGCGTCGAAGACCTCCAGCGGGAAGCGGAGCCTGCGGTCGAGGGAGCCGCCGTACTGGTCGGTGCGGCGGTTGGTCAGGGGGGAGAGGAAACCGGACAGCAAGTAGCCGTGGGCGCAGTGGAGTTCGAGCAGGTCGAAGCCGCTGCGGCCGGCATGCCGGGCGGCCGACACGAACTGCTCGCGGACATCGGTCAGCTGGGCGCGCGTCAGCTCACGGGGGGTCTGGTTCCGGGGCCCGTACGGAACCGGGGACGGGGCCACGAGCGGCCAGTTGCCGTCGTCGAGGGGTTCGTCGATGCCCTCCCACATCAGCTTGGTGGAGCCCTTGCGGCCGGAGTGACCGAGCTGGACGCCGATGGCGGTGCCCGGTGCCCCCTCGTGCACGAACCGCACCACGCGGCGCCAGGCCTCCGCCTGCCGGTGGGTCCAGAGCCCGGCGCAGCCCGGGGTGATCCGCCCCTCCGGGCTCACGCACACCATCTCGGTCATCACCAGTCCGGCACCGCCGAGGGCCCGGGCGCCGAGGTGGACGAGGTGGAAGTCGCCGGGGACGCCGTCCACCGCCGAGTACATGTCCATGGGTGAGACGACGACCCGGTTGCGCAGGGTCAGTCCGCGCAGCCGGAACGGGGTGAACATCGGGGGTGTGCCGGGCGGGCAGCCGAACTCGCGCTCCACGGCCCGGGTGAACCGGGCGTCGCGCAGCCGGAGGTTGTCGTGGGTGACGCGGCGGCTGCGGGTGAGCAGGTTGAAGGCGAACTGGCGGGAGGGCTGCCCGAGATGGATCCGCAGGTTCTCGAACCACTCCAGGCTGGCCCGCGCCGCGCGCTGGGTGGAGGCGACTACGGGGCGCCGCTCCGCCTCGTACGCGGCCAGCGCCCGGGGCAGGTCCGGGTGTTCCTCCAGACAGGCGGCGAGGGCCAGGGCGTCCTCCACGGCGAGCTTCGTACCGGAGCCGATGGAGAAGTGCGCGGTGTGCGCGGCGTCGCCGAGAAGGACGAGGTTGCCGTGCGACCAGTGCGCGTTGACCACCGTGCGGAACGTGGTCCACGCGGACCTGTTGGACCTCAGCGGCCGCCCGCCGAGGGCGTCCGCGAAGACCTTCGCGCACCGTGAGACCGACTCCTGCGCGTCCAGGTCCGCGAAGCCGGCCGCGCGCCACACCTCCTCGCGCATCTCGACGATCACGGTGGACGCGCCGAGTTGATCCCGCGGCCCGGAGGGCCTCGTTGAGGGGTGGTGGCCGGGCGACGGGCGGGCGTAGGGGTAGCCGTGCAGCTGCATCACGCCGTGCTCGGTCTCGGCGATCTCGAAGCGGAAGGCGTCGAAGGCGAAGTCGGCGGCGAGCCAGATGTAGCGGCAGCGGTGTTCGGCCACGGAGGGCCGGAAGGCGTCGGCGTACGCCTCGCGGGTGGTGCTGTGCACGCCGTCGGCGGCGATGACCAGGTCGTACGTCTCCGTGAGCCAGGCCGGGTACGGCGCCTCGACGTGGAAGCGCAGTTCGACGCCGAGCGACCGGCAGCGCTCGTGCAGGATCTCCAGGAGCCGTTTCCGGCCGAGGGCGGCGAAGCCGTGGCCACCGGACCTGTGCCGTACCCCCCGGTGGACGATGTCGATGTCGTCCCAGCGCACGAACTCGGCCCGCATCGCCTCGTACACGGTCGGGTCGGCGTGCTCGATCCCGCCGAGCGTCTCGTCGGAGAGGACGACACCGAAACCGAACGTGTCGTCGGGGGCGTTGCGCTCCCAGACGGTGATCTCGCGGGACGGGTCGAGGCGTTTCAGCAGAGCCGCCGCGTACAGACCCCCGGGACCGCCGCCGATGACCGCGACCCTCATGCCGTCACCTCCCCCGCCACTTCGGCGGCCGCTTCTCCGTGAACGCGGCGTGGAACTCGGCGTAGTCCTCACCGTTCATGAGGAGGGCCTGGGTCGAGGCGTCCAGTTCGACGGAGGCGGCGAGCGGCATGTCCAGCTCGGCGGTGAGCAGCGCCTTCGTCTGGGCGTACGCGAGGGCCGGGCCCCCGGCCAGACGGCGGGCCAGTGCCTGGGCGGCCTCGTCGGCGCGGCCCTCGTCCGTCAGCTCGCTGATCAGCCCGATCCGCTCGGCCTCGGGCGCCCGTACGGCGTCGCCGAGCATCAGCAGCCGGGTCGCGTGCCCGAGTCCGACGACCCGGGGCAGCAGATAGGCGGCGCCCATGTCGCCGCCGGAGAGTCCCACCCGGGTGAAAAGGAAGGCGAACCGCGCGCTCGGATCGGCCACCCGGAAGTCGGCGGCCAGCGCGAGCACGGCTCCCGCGCCCGCGGCCACTCCGTGCAGGGCGGCGATCACCGGGAACGGGCACTCCCGGACGGCCCGCACCACCTGCCCGGTCATCCGGTTGAAGTCGAGGAGCTGGGCGGTGTCCATGCCGAGGGTCGCGCCGATGATCTCGTCGACGTCACCGCCGGAGCAGAAGCCGCGCCCCTCCCCGGCCAGCACCAGGGCGCGCACCGACCTCTCCCGGGACAGCTCGGCGAGCAGGTCGCGCAGGTCGGCGTAGGCGCCGAAGGTGAGCGCGTTGAGTTTCTCGGGGCGGGCGAGGGTGACGGTGGCGACGCCGTCGTCGACCGCGCACCGCAGATGGCGCCAGTCGGAGGTACGGGCGGCGGAGCCGGTGAAGGGGCTCATGAGGGGCGGCCTCCTCGTGCGTGATCAACCGACGGGACGCTTGCCTGCCTCTTGAAGCTATCACTGATATGTGACTGTCGTCACGAGCCCGCGATAACACCGGGGGGGGCGCCGCCCTCCTGCCGCGTGGCGTCACGGCCGTCCGTCACTCGGTCACGGATCGTCGACAGCCCGGTAACGGCGGGCGCGCATGCGCGAGGCGAGGCGTTGACCCGGGTAAGCCGCCCGGCAACGGGGTCGATGGCCCCATACGGCGCCCGCCGAGGGACGCTGCCGGAGCGCGCCGTACCATGCACGAAGCTGAAAGCAGGATGACCTGCTCCATGAACGGATCCACCTTGCACGAACCCTCAGCCCCCGCCTCCTGGCGCATCGCGCTGCCGCACACCGTCGCGGCCGTGCCCGTCGCCCGCGCGCTCGTCCGCACGGCACTGGCCGAGCTCAAGCACGCGGCGGACAGTGACACCGCGGAGCTGCTCACCGCGGAGCTGGTGGCCAACGCGGTGGAGCACACGGCGGGGAGCGGGCCGATAGAGCTGGTCGTGGAGCTGCTGCCGACCGGCTGCCAGGTCGAGGTGCACGACCCCGACCCGGCCCCGCCCGGCGATCTCACCCTGCCGCATCACGGCGCGCCCGACCCCTGGCAGGAGCACGGGCGCGGACTGCTCCTCATCCGCACCCTCAGCTCGTCCTGCGGCCACCGCCCGACCGAGTCGGGCAAGGCGGTGTGGTTCCGCCTCCCGCTGATCCCCCAGCAGCGGCGGCCCGTCTAGCGGGCGAGCGTCGCGACCAGGAGCGCCTTGATCGTGTGCAGGCGGTTCTCCGCCTCGTCGAAGACCACCGAGTGCGACGACTCGAAGACCTCGTCCGTGACCTCCAGGGACTCCAGGCCATACGTCTCGTACATCTCACGGCCGACCTTGGTGCCGAGGTCGTGGAAGGCCGGGAGGCAGTGGAGGAACCTGACGTCGGGGTTCCCGGTCGCGCGGAGCACGTCCATGGTCACGGCGTACGGCGAGAGGGCGGTGATCCGCTCGGCCCAGACCTCCTTGGGCTCACCCATGGAGACCCAGATGTCGGTGGCCACGAAGTCGGCGCCGGCGACCCCCTCGGCGATGTCCTCGGTGAGCGTGATGGCGGCACCGCTGTCCCCGGCCAGCTTGTGGGCCCGGGCGACGACGTCGTCACTGGGCCAGTACGCCCTGGGCGCGACGATCCGTACGTCCAGGCCGAGCAGCGCACCGGTGATCAGGTAGGAGTTGCCCATGTTGAACCGGGCGTCGCCGAGGTAGGCGAGGATGAACCCGTCGTTGACGAGGTCCTTGCCGCTGTGCTCGGTCATGGTGAGCACGTCGGCGAGCATCTGGGTGGGATGCCAGTCGTCGGTGAGGCCGTTGTAGACGGGGACGCCGGCGTACACGGCGAGTTCCTCGACCTTGGCCTGGCTGTCCCCCCGGAACTGGATGGCGTCAAACATCCGGCCGAGCACGCGCGCGGTGTCCTTCACGGACTCCTTGTGCCCCAGCTGCGAGCCGGACGGGTCGAGGTACGTGGTCGTGGCCCCCTGGTCCGCGGCCGCGACCTCGAACGCGCAGCGGGTACGCGTCGACGTCTTCTCGAATATCAGCGCGATGTTCCGCCCCCGCAGGTACTGCGTCTCGTTCCCGGCCTTCTTGGCCGCCTTCAGCTCGGCGGCCAGCTCGATCAGCCCCCGGAACTCCGCCTCGCTGAAGTCCAGCTCCTTGAGGAAGTGTCGTCCGGCAAGAGCGGTCGGAACGGTCACCATGGGGGCTCCTGGGTTCGGGAAGGACTGCGCAGCGAAGGATGAGCTGGAAGTCTATACGACGCCCCACATTTCTATACAGGCCCAGGAGCCCTGTCGTGGGCACGTGGTTTCAGGGGCGCGGGGAACTCCGCGACCAGCCACGACGAACCCGCGGCGGACCGACGACCACACCCCCCTTCCCCGTCACCTCCTTTCCCG
>NZ_VJZE01000510.1 GCF_009377205.1 Streptomyces phyllanthi | reverse complement strand
ATGCTCACCGTTGGCGATGGACGCCGGTCCGCCCGGAGGGCGAATCGGCTTTCCCTGCCCTGCTCCGCAGGAGTCCGTTTCCTCCCCCGCCTGAAGGCGGGGGTATCCACGGAGGAATCCCGATGAAAGCCACACCACGCCTCTCGCTGCTCGTCGTCACCACGCTCGCTGCCGCCGGCACCCTCACCGTCGACACCGCCGCCCCGGCGCAGGCCGCCGCCTGCAACGGGTACGTCGGGCTCACCTTCGACGACGGCCCGTCCGGTAACACCCCGGCCCTGCTCAACGCGCTCACCCAGAACGGGCTGCGGGCCACGATGTTCAACCAGGGCCAGTACGCCGCCGCCTACCCGGCCCAGGTCAAGGCGCAGGTCAATGCCGGCATGTGGGTCGGCAACCACAGCTACACACACCCGCACCTGACCCAGCAGAGCCAGGCGACGATCGACTCGGAGATCTCCCGGACCCAGCAGGCCATCGCGGCCGCGGGCGGCGGTACGCCGAAGCTGTTCCGGCCGCCGTACGGCGAGACCAACTCGACGGTGAAGGCCGTCGCGACCAGGTACGGCCTGACCGAGATCATCTGGAACGTCGACTCGCAGGACTGGAACGGCGCGAGCACCGACGCGATCGTGGCAGCGGCCGGCCGGCTCACCAGCGGCCAGGTCATCCTCATGCACGACTGGGCCGCCAACTCCCGCGCAGCCATCCCCCGCATCGCGCAGGGGCTGGCAAGCCGCAGCCTGTGCGCCGGCATGATCTCCCCGCAAACCGGCCGCGCCGTGGCTCCGACAGCAATATCGGCGGCGGGAGCGGCACGATGAACGTACCCTCCCCGGCGAAGGTCATCACGACCTGGGACATCAGCGCCGCCCACTCCAGCGCCCAGAACTGACCGCCAAGCCGAACGGCAACGGCAACGGCAACCGCAAGCGGACGTGGCCAACCGTCTCCTGCAGCACCACGGTCGCCGCGCGTCGGCGGACAGGCGCCCCGCCGAACGGATTCAGCGCACATGAGGCCGCCCAGGGAGGGCATGGGCGGACGGGCGTCGGCCTCCCGAAATCGACTCTCTGATCCGTCCGGCAGCCACCGTCTCGGCCCCGCAGCCGCCGCGGACACGGCGACGCTGATCACGACCTCGCGGACGGCCTTGGGACGGCCTGAAGACGGTCTGGGGACGGCCTGGGAACGGTTCGTCGTCGTGAGCGATCATGGACACTTGGCGGCGCCAAGAACCGCTCCACCGACCTTCGTTGCCGACAGCAGGCAGCCGGGCGGCGTCCGGTGTGCCGAATCGAGACGTGATGTCAACTCGGCTCGGTCTTTAGCCTGTTCAGCATCACGGATACGAAGCGCAGTCCACGTCTGAGAGGTGGCACACCGCTTCGGCAGGAACTGAAACGGACGGGGAGAGACCTGGACGGCACAGCGAACGCGGGCGCCTCCAGCGCACGGCAGCGGAACGCAACCGTAGGTGGCTCGGGGCCTCGTACGGCCCTACTGATGCCACTGGCGCTCGCGCTGCTACTGGGCGCGCTGTCGGCGACCATCCGATACGAGGCGGACGATCCGCAGGTGGTCGCCCGTGAAGAGGATGTCGGGGGCGGCGGGGCGGTTGTGCTGGCGGTGATGTCGGGCGCGGGCGCTCTGCTCTTCCTGATGATGCCGGTCATGGCGGCGATCTTCGGGGCACGGCAGCGGCGGGCGGACTCGATGCCCGGCCGGAGTCCTCAGGATGGGCAGCGGCACGGCGGCGACTAGCCTCGCGCTTTCACGGAGCGGGCCGTACTGTCACGCAGCGGTGGTCTCGACCGGACTCACCTGGCGACAACATGTTGCCGGGTATCGATGTTGACGGGTCTCGGCAATGACCTCTGCTGGACCATGCCGTGGCCCCGCCTACCCGCCGGGGGACGCACTGTGGCTCACTGTGCCCAACCGACGCGACATCTGCCGCGACATCTGCCGCGGCGGCGTGTCGTCAGACGGTGCGGCGCTGGAACTGCTGGTTGGTGCCGGTCCCGCAGGTCCACTGGATGAGCCGGGCGCCGTTGGCGGTGGAGGCGTCCTTCACGTCCAGGCACTTGCCGCTGTGCCGTGCCACCAGCCGGTAGTGGCCGTTGCTCTGGTCCTGGAACTGCCACTGCTGGTTGGTGCCGGTGGTGCAGCGGTACTGGTTCACAAAGGCGCCGTCGGTGGTGGAGTTGTTCGCGACGTCCAGACACTTGCCGCTGTGCTGGGCGACGACGCGGACGTAGCCGCCACCGGCGTCCTGGAGCCGCCACTGCTGGTTGAGGCCGCTGCTGCAGGTGTACTGGAGGGCGACCGCGCTGTCGGCGGCCGAGTTGTCGGTGATGTCGAGGCACTTGGAGCTGTGCCGGGCGACCAGGTTGTAGTACGGGCCGCCGCCCACGCCGGTGACCGTGCCGGCGGCCGTGTCGATGGCGACCTGCGGGTACCAGGGCAGGTTCATGGTGCGTGCGGTCGGGAAGGTCAGCGGCAGCCAGACGTACTGGGAGTCGTTGACCGTGCCGCCCATGGAGTTGCCCCAGCGGTCGCCCATGTACAGGTACGAGGTGCCCTGTGTGCCCTGGACGGGCAGGACGAACGTGGTCTGGGAGCCGTAGCCGGTGTCGTCCCCGATGTCGGCCATCGCGGTCCACGGGCCGGTGATGCTGGTCGCGGTCGCGTACCTCTGCTGGTTGGGCTTCCAGCCGCTGTTGCCGGAGGTGAGCATGAAGTAGACGCCGTCCCGCTTGAACAGCGCCGGTGCCTCGCGGAAGGTGCCGGCCCACGGGTTGGCGACCATGCTGTCGTACGCCGTGTAGTCGGCGGTGAGCTTCCAGATCTGCAGGTCGGCGTTGCCGGACGCGGACGTGATCTGGTACGCGGTGCCGTCGTCGTCCTTGAACAGCGTCATGTCGCGGGACGTGGTGCCGGACGACGGCCGGAAGCTGCCCCGCCAGGTGTAGTCGCCGTCGACGGTGTCGGAGACGGCGACGGCGGCGCGGGCCTGGTTGTAGTCGCTGCCGTTCTCCTTGTGCATCCACATCACGAACTTGCCGGTGGTGCTGTTGAAGATCACCTTCGGGCGTTCGATGTTGGCGACGGCGAGTTCGGGATCGCTGGCCTGGGTTAGGACATGGCGTCTGAACTCCCAGGTCTTGAGGTCGGTGGAGCGGTACGCGGAGACGGCCTTGAAGGTGTTGTCGGCGTTGCGGTTCTCGCCGAACCAGTAGTAGTAGGAGCCGGCCCTGATCATCCCGCCGCCATGGGCGTGGACGACGTTGCCGTCCGTGTCGGTGAACTGGGTCGCGTTGGTCACCGTGACGGGGGCGGCCTGGGCGGGCGATCCGGTCGCCAGCAGGGTGAACACGCTCATCGTGGCGGCCAGCACGAGCGTGAGGGTGCGTCGGAGCATGGGGTTCCTCACCAACGGTTTCGGAATTGTTGGTATCTGTGCGGCTCCGTTGCTGGACGGTAGAGGTGGGGCGTGGGCGCGTCAAGGGCTGATACATCCGATGTATAGCGAGCCACCCTCTCTCGCCGGCTGGGTGAACTTGAGTTCTGAGCAGTTTTCGCCCGCCCTCTGGACAGGGCTGACCTCATGACCATTAATACATCCAGTGTCATCCCGGTGAGATGTACGCCTTCGTGCGGCTCCCCCGCATCCCACCATCCCTGATGACCCATCCGATCTGTTCGGTCCAGATGCTGAGCCGCAGCACGGTCCGTGCTGTCCTGTGGACAGTCAGGAGAGATCTCCCTTGTCAGAACCGCTCACTCGACGAAGAGTGTTGATGGGCATGGCTGCCATGACGGTCGCCGCCGTCGTCACGCCCGCCCTGGCGAGCCCCGCGCACGCCGCCTCCACCCGACCCCTGCCGCTCCCGCCCCTGCGCATCCCCAAGCTCGACATGGGGGTCGAACAGCAGCCCGACGAGAAGGTGCAGTGGCTGCAGGAGGCGAAGATCGGCATGTTCATCCACTGGGGTCCCTACTCCGGCCCGGCCAAGGGCGAGTGGTACATGGAGAACGCCGCCATCACGCCGGAGAACTACAAGAAGTACGTCACCGACGCCACCAGCGAGCAGTTCACCGGCAGCGCCTACAACCCGGCCGACTGGGCCCAGTTGGCCAAGGACATGGGCGCCAGGTACACCGTCCTCACCGCCCGCCACCACGACGGCTTCGCGCTGTGGCCGTCCACCCACGCCAACGCCTGGCACGCCGGACAGGCCCCGCTGCAGAAGGACTTCATCGGCCAGTACGTCACCGCCGTACGCGATGCCGGGCTGAAGGTGGGCCTGTACTTCTCCCCCCTGAGCTGGCGCTACCCCGGCTACTACGACGTCCACGGCACCAACTGCCTGGAGAACGCCTGGGGTTACACCACCGACCCCGCGCACAAGGAGAACGCGCGGATCATGAAGAACGAGGTGTACCAGCAGGTCAAGGAGCTGGTCACCCAGTACGGAAAGATCGACGACATCTGGTGGGACGGCGGCTGGCTGGGCCAGCAGGGCTCCGACGCGGACGCCGCCTTCTTCTGGGAGCCCGGCAAGTTCCGCGACACCTCCAACGAGTGGCCGGTGGACGCCGCCCACAGCGACACCGACGCCGCCACCGGCAAGCCCCTGGGCCTGACCGGCCTGGTCCGCAAGCATCAGCCCGACGCCGTCACCACTCTGCGCGCCGGCTGGATCGGCGACTTCACCAGCGAGGAAGGCCCCTCCGTCCCGAGCGGCGCCATCCGCACCGGCAAGGTGGCGGAGAAGTGCTTCACCATCGCCGGCGCCTGGGGCTACCGGGCCGGCGCCGGCGTGATGAGCTTCGGCAACGCCATGAACATCCTGGTCAACGCCTGGGTGCGCAACATGACCTGTCTGGTCAACGTCGCCCCGGACCGCACCGGCGCGGTGCCCAGCGCTCAGCAGACCCTGGTACGGCAGATCGGTTCCTTCCTGACCACGTGCGGGGAGGCCGTGTACGGCACCCGCGGCGGCCCGTGGAACCCGGTCGACGGCCAGTACGGCTTCACGTACAAGGACAGGACCTTCTACGTCCACCTGCTGCCCGGCTACAGCGGCACCACCTTCACCACCCCGCAGATCGGCGACGCGACGGTCACCCGGGTCTTCGACGTGGCATCGGGCACCGACCTGTCGTTCAGCGTGGACGACAGCGGCAAGGTGGCCATCACCGGCATCAACCGCACCCGCATCCCCGAGGACAGCGTCGTCGGCGTCACCCTGGACCGGACGGTGCAGCCGTCCGACATCGCCGCCGGCAGGACCGCCACAGCGAGCAGCGAGGAGAGCTCCAAGGGCAACACGGCCGCCAAGGCGGTCGACGGCTCCACCGCGACCCGCTGGTGCGCGAACAACGGCAACACCGGGAACTGGCTGAAGGTGGACCTGGGGGCGGCCAAGTCGCTCACCGGCGCCCGGATCGCCTGGGAGCTGGACGCCACCAACTACCGGTACAGGATCGAGGGCTCCACCGACAACACCACCTGGACCACCCTGGCCGACCGCACCGGCACCACCAGCACCAGCCAGGTCCAGGTCGCCATGTTCAGCGCCTCGGCCCGGTACGTGCGGGTGACCGTCACCGGCCTGCCCTCCGGGGCCTGGGCGTCCATCCGGGGCCTGGAGGTCTACGACCGGCCCTTCGCCGCGGACCTGGGCACGTTCAGAGTGGTCAACCGCAAGAGCGGCAAGGTACTGGACGTCAACGGAGCCTCCAGCGCCGACGGCGCGGCCATCATCCAGTGGCCGTGGACCGGCGGCACCAACCAGCAGTGGAAGCTGTTGGCCAACACCGACGGCTCCTACCGGCTGTCCAACGTCCGCAGCGGCAAGGTCCTGGACAGTCCCGGCGGCTCCGCCGAGGGCGCGGCCCTCGACCAGTGGACCGACACCGACACCAGCAACCAGTGGTGGAAGCTGGTCCCCGCGACCAGCGGCTACTACCGCCTCGTCAACGTCGGCAACGGCTGGTGCGCCGACGTCAAGGACGCCTCCACCGCGGACGGCGCCACGGTCATCCAGTGGCGCGACACCGGCGGCACCAACCAGGAATGGCAAGTCATCGCCCTGTAGCCGGCGATACGCGAGAGGGCCGGTGTCACACCGCACCGGCCCTCACCGATCCCCTCCCCTACCC
>NZ_VJZE01000050.1 GCF_009377205.1 Streptomyces phyllanthi | reverse complement strand
AGGCAAGTCGACGCCGATGCCCTGCCCGGACTGCACTCGGTGCGGAACTCCCTCCCACACGAACCGCATCCTCGTCATCGTCACCAGCACAGGCGAGTCCGCGGGTGAAGGGCAAGAAGGACGGCCGCCTCATCACCGGACAGAACCCCGGCAGCGTCAAGGCTGTCGCCGAGGCAGTGGTCCGCCACCTCGGCTGAGGCCCCCCGTAGCCGCAGCGACGGGGGGCGGTGTGCTCACAGCGCGGTGATTGTCCACAGCAGGTTGTTGCTGTTGTTCCAGGTCCACTGCTTGGTGACGGACCCCGACGCCACGTTGCCGCCGCTGTCGAGGACCCGTCCCGTGGTGCGGTTGGCTATGGAGTACTGGCCGTCGCCGCGGTGGGTGATCGTCCACTGCTGGTTGGTGTGGCCGTTCCACTCCAGTTGTCTGCACGCCGCGCCGTTGCTGGTCGCACCCCAGCCGTCGGCAACCATGCCGTTGGTGCGGTTCTCCAGCTTGTAGTAGCCGTTGCCGAGGTCGATCGCATGCCACTGCAGGTTGTTGTCGCCGTCCCAGGTCCACTGCTTGAGGTTGGACCCGCCGGCCACGTTCCCTCCGCTGTCCAGGGCCAGGCCGCTGGTGACGTTGGTGATCCTGAACCACGTCGACGGGTTGAACATCACCTTCAGAGACTCGATGCTGTCGTTCTGGCCGGTGACCCGCAGGTCGGCGTTGTCGGCCGTGAACGTCCACGACGTGCCGCTGAAGTTGTCCCCGGAGTAGGCGACGATCCGGTGCCCCGAAGCGGGCCGTAGGGAGGAGATGCTGTTCGGGGAAACTCCGGCGAGGGTGAGCTGGTCGGCGGTGTAGCTGCCGAGGGGGAGCACGGCGGTGTCCCCGGAGTAGTCGACGTCCCCGAACACCACGGCGCCGACGATCGGGCGCAGGCTGGGGATCTGGCCGGAGAAGGTGAGCTTGAGGACGTAGGCCTGGGCGGAGAAGGGTGCCGAGGAGGGCAGGGTGACCTGCAGTCCGGACGCGTTCTGGGTCGGAGTGGCGAGGTTGATGTACGTGCCGGCGGTCGAGTCGAGCAGCTTCACCGAGGTCAGGGTGGACAGGTTGATCCTGCCGGAGTTCAGCGTCTTCATCGTCAGGGAGCTTCCGGGCCAGCCCAGGACGGTGGCGTAGAGAGCGTTGTTCGCCTTGTTGCGAGTGAAGCGGATGTCCTGCGCGGTGCCTGACGTCGGTTCCGCGAAGGTGCTGCCGCCCATCTTCGTCGGGCCCTCGCCGTACACGGTCCAGGCGCGGGTCGAGTAGATCGACTCCCCGAAGCGCTGGAGGTAGTCGCCGATGCCGAGCAGCAGGTCGCGCTGCGCCTGGGGGATGGTGCCGTCGGCCTTGGGGGCGATGTTCAGCAGCACGTTGCCGTTCTTGCTGACCCGGTCGATGAACGAGTGCAGCAGCTGCTTGACGCTGTAGTAGCCGATGCCCTCGGTGTAGCACCAGCTGGTGCTGGAGACGCTGTCGTCGGTGAGCCAGTAGGGCGCGGTGAGGTCGGCCGGGCCACCGCGCTCGTAGTCGAAGACGGCGCCCTTGGGGTTGAAGCCGTCCTTGTAGGTGGCGACGACCTCCTTGCCCCACGCGTTGGCCTGGTTGTAGTAGTACGACAGGAAGTTCAGCCGCTGCGTCTCGTCGACCGCGTCCATCTTGAAGTCCTGCCAGAGGATGTCCGGCCGCGCCCGGTCGATGACCTCCTTGAGCTTGTCGTACCAGAGCTGGTTCTCCTGGGCCGAGCCCAGCTGGCCGTAGAGCTTCTTCAGGCTCGGGTCCGACTGCGTCGGCGCGTACTGGAAGAAGCCGGTGAAGTTGTAGGCGTGGTGCATCGCCACCAGCAGCTTCAGGTTCTTGGCGCGGATGGCGTCGGTGAACAGGTCCAGCAGGTCGAGCCTCGGGCCCTTGTCCACCGAGTTCCACTCGTTGACCTGACTGTCCCACATCGAGTAGCCGTCATGGTGCTCGGCGACCGGCCCGGCGAACTTCGCCCCGGCGTCCACGAACAGCTGCGCCCATTCGTCGGGATCGAAGTTGCCGCCGGCCGACTTCAGCTTCGGTGCGAACTCCTTGTGGTTCCCCGCCAGGTCGTTCGCTCCGTTGATGAAGTTGTGGTACGGCCACGCGGACGGGCTGCCGTAGGTGGCCACGTGGTGCTGGTTCGCGGTGCTGTTGTTCTGGTACATGTGCCGCGGATACCACTCGCTCTCGAACGCCGGCACGCTGAAGACGCCCCAGTGGAAGTAGATGCCGAACTTGGCGTCCTTGAACCACTCGGGGGCTGCCGGGTGCTGGTCGACCGAGTCCCAGGCGGGTGTATAGGTGGCGGGTGCTGCCTGGGCGGTGCCGGCGCCGAGCACGCCACCGGCGACGGTCGCCGCCGCTACGGCCGTGGCACCGGCCAGGAACTGACGTCTGTTGATGTGTCTCGACACCGGGGGCCTCCAAGGCAACTGGGTGGTGCGGTCGTGGGTGTGGGTGAGGAAGACGGGGCACGGATGCGGGCGCACCTGATCAGGCACGCCCGCGGGAACAGTCAGCCGGGGGCGGTCGCGGACCACTTCTGGTTGGCGTTGCCGGTGCAGCTCCACAGCTGCACCGGGGAACCGTTCGCCGTGCCGTGGCCGGTCACGTCGAGGCAGAGACCGGACAGGTCGTTGGTGACGCTGCCGTCCGCGCGGAAGGTCCACTTCTGGCTGTTGTGGCCGTTGCAGTCCCAGGTGATGACCTTGGTACCGTTCGCCGTGCCGTTGCCCGAGGCACCCAGACACTTCCCGGCGATCCGCAGCTCACGGTCGGCGGAGTAGAGGTACGACTGGTCGGCGTCACCGGAGCCGCAGTCCCAGATGTACTGCTGAATGCCGTTGGCCGGGTCGCCGCGGTCGTCGAGGCAACGGTTGGAGCCCTGCCCCACGAGCTGCGCGGCGCCGTTCCGGGCGCTCCTGGTGAAGGTCACGGTGGCACCGGCGGGCAGGGTGTACTGGAAGGACCCGTCTCCGTTCCACGTGGTCGTGAACGTGGTCGCGCTGGTGTTGTTGTTGTGGGCGACCAGCGCCTGGCTGCCGTCGGGGTTCTGGTAGGCCTGGGCCCAGACGTTGCCGCCGTCGCTGTAGCCGATCCGGGTGGCGCCGGGGACGACGAACTTCGAGAACTGGCCGAGCTGGTAGTAGTTGTCGGTGTAGGTGGGCGTGCCGGTCGCCTGGTCGATGGTGACCAGTCCCGTGCACTTCTCACAGCCGACGCCCATCTTGGGGCCGCCATTGGTGTCCAGGGCCAGGTTCCACAGGAGCACGCCGTTGGCCCAGTTGAAGGTGGACTCCAGGGCGAGCTGGGCGGCGTTCATCGGCGCGATGCCCGGGCCGGTGGAGCACTCGCTCTCGTAGAGCCTCTTGTCGGGGTAGGAGTTGTGGATGGTGGTCATGTTGCGCAGGTCGTTGCGGTAGCAGTGCCACGCGGTGCCGTACGTCGCGTCGCGGGCTGCCTGGTTGGCCATCAGCGTGTTGGCGTAGTTGACGTTCACGTGGTCGGCGTCGGCGCCCAGGATCTTCGTGTCGTCCAGGCCGGCCTGCTTCAGCGCCGGGGCGAGGTGGTCGGCGATGAAGCGTGCCTCGTCGGCGGCGGGCCACAGCATCGCCGAGTAGGAGGGCGGCGAGATCGTCGGCTCGTTCTGCGGGGTGACGCCCCAGACCTTGACGCCCTTGGCCTTGTACTCCTGGAGGAACTTCACGTAGTAGTTCGCGAGCGGGCCGTACATGTCGGCCTTCAGGGTGCCGTTGCCCGCGCCCAGCATCGTGTTGGTGGTCTTCATCCAGGCCGGCGGGCTCCAGTTGTTGGCGAAGAGCTTCATCTGCGGGTTGAGCGCCTGGGCCTGCTTGATGACCGGGATGACGTACGCGTCGTCGTGGGCGGTGGAGAAGTTGGCCAGGGTGGGGTCGGGCTGACCGTTGTTGTCGTCGTAGGAGTAGGTGCCGGGGCTGGGGGGCGGAGTCGCGGTGTAGTCCGAGGAGCCCATCGGTACCCGCATCAGCGACAGGCCAATGCCTGAGCCCCTGCTGAACAGGTCTCTCATCACCCGGTCCCGGGTGGCCGCGTCGAGCTTGTTCTGCAGCAGGTAGGTGGAGGTGTCGGTGAAGGAGGCACCGAAACCGTCGATGGTCTGGAACGTCTTCGAGTCGTCCACCGTGAGGTTCACGGTGCCTGCGGACACGGGCCCCAGGGTGATGCCGGGCTGCGGGGTCAGGGCCTGACGCAGGTCCGACGTCGTCAGGGTCACCCCGATCACGGTGTCCGCGGCGTGGGCCGGTGTCGCCATCACGGTCAGGCCACCTGTGGCGGCCAGGGCCAGCGCGGTGATCTGCGCACCGACCGTGCGGAAACGACTTCTGAGATGCATGGAGGATCCCTCTTCGTCCAAGGGGAAGGCAGAGGACACACCGGGGCGCGGTGGCCGTGGGGCTCGGGTGCCCGGTGTTACGGACGAAGGTCCGGCACATATCCGGCCGATGTCAACGGTTCGAAGGGATGAAAAGCCGTCTCCCGCAAGTCATTTGATGGCTTTAATGCGAATTTGACCCGTTTGTTCACTCCCAGACATGCCATGTCTCCGTGCGCGGCACTCCCGAGACCCCCACGCACAGCAACAGCGATGTCACAATCCGCATCATTGATGGGATGGATCAAGATCCCGCAAGTTGCGCGACTCAAAAGGAATGACACCTGACCTGGACATTCACAAAAGACCACCTTGAGACCCTAGACATATCCCTCACTCGCCGATTACATACATCCCATCTCTCGACGGGAGCGACACTCATCCGCCGCACAGCGAACGTCGCCCGTCCCGTCATCCATCCGCTCAGCGCGAGGACCCCCCGATGAGACTCAGAACCACCGCCTGCTCAGTCGTCGCCGCCCTCTCCGCACTGGCGCTCCTCACCGCCTGCGGCGGGGACGCGCAGACCACGACCACGACGAGCGACAAGCCGCTGGTCGGCGTCGACTACCCGCGTTCCGACACCGACTTCTGGAACTCGTACATCAAGTACTCCCCCCAGTTCGCCAAGGAGCTGGGCATCGACCTGAAGACCACCAACTCGCAGAACGACGTCGCCAAGCTCACCGCCAACGCCCAGACGTTCATCAGCCAGGGCGTCAAGGGCCTCGCGATGGCCCCGCAGGACACGGCCGCGATCGCGCCGACCCTGGCGCAGCTGGAAGCGAAGAAGATCCCGGTCGTCACCGTCGACACCCGGCCCGACACGGGCAAGGTCTACATGGTGGTCCGGGCCGACAACCGCGCGTACGGCGAGAAGGCGTGCCAGTACCTCGGCACCAAGCTCGGCGGCAAGGGCAAGGTCGTGATGCTGCAGGGCGGCCTCGACTCCATCAACGGCCGTGACCGCACCGAGGCGTTCAACGACTGCATGAAGAAGAACTACCCGGACATCAAGGTCTTCGGTGAGGCCACCAACTGGGACGGCGCCGTCGCCGCCCAGAAGCTCCAGACGCGCCTGACCCAGCACCCGGACATCAAGGGTGTCTACATGCAGTCCAGCTTCGCCCTGTCCGGCACGCTCCAAGTGCTCAAGCAGAAGGGCCTGTTGGTGGGCCCCAAGGACAAGAAGCACGTGTTCGTCGTCTCCAACGACGGCATCCCCGAAGAGCTCAAGAACATCGCCGACGGCAAGATCGACGCCACCGTCTCCCAGCCGGCCGACCTCTACGCCAAGTACGCCCTGTACTACCTCAAGGCCGCGATCGACGGGAAGACGTTCAAGCCCGGCAGGACCGACCACGACAGCACCATCGTCCAGGTCCGCGACGGCCTGCTGGAGGACCAGCTCTCCGCCCCGCTCGTCACCGCCGACGGCGGCACCTACGGCGGCGTGCCCAGCCTGAAGAGCGACGACAAGTCGCTGTGGGGCAACAACCTCGGCTGACCGGCGTCATCAACTCATGACTAGCACAAGGTGGTTGAGATGGACGACGCGGAGCGAGCGGTGAGCCCCGCGCCCGGCCCGGTGGACAGCGGGCGGGCCCCGGCGGGCCCGCCCGTGGTCGAGGCGATGGGCATAGTCAAACGATTCGGTCCGACGGTGGCCCTGAACGGCGCCCGGATCATCATCAGGCCGGGCGAGACCCACGCGCTCGTCGGCCGCAACGGCGCCGGCAAGTCGACCCTGGTGTCCGTCCTCACCGGGCTCCAGGCCCCGGACGAGGGGACGGTGACCTTCGGTGGCGAGCCGGCCCCCCGACTCAGCGATCGCGACGCCTGGCGGCGGCGCGTGGCCTGCGTCTACCAGAAGTCGACGATCATCCCCACGCTGACCGTCGCCGAGAACCTCTTCCTGAACCGGCACGACCACGGACGCAACCGGCTCATCAGCTGGCAGGGTGTACGCCGCCGGGCCCAGGAGTTGCTGACGACGTGGTCGGTCGACGTGGATCCGCAGACCCCCGCGAGCGATCTCAGCGTGGAGCAGCGGCAGTTCGTGGAGATCGCGCGTGCGTTGTCCTTCGGTGCACGGTTCATCATCCTCGACGAACCCACCGCCCAGCTGGACGGGGCCGCGATCCAGCGGCTCTTCGACCGGATCCGCGACCTGCAACGCCAGGGCGTCACCTTCCTGTTCATCAGCCACCATCTCCAGGAGATCTACGAGATCTGCGACATGGTGACGGTGTTCCGCGACGCCCGGCACATCGTGACCGCGCCCGTGGCCGAACTGCCTCGCACCGAGCTCGTCGCCGCCATGACCGGCGAGGCGGCGGCCGCCGGGCGGGAGAACCGGGCAAGCACCCTCGACCCCGGTGCCACGGCCGCACTCAGCGTCCGCGGCCTGAGCGCCGGCACCTACGGTGACGTCACCTTCCAGGTGGGTGCCGGGGAGATCGTGGGGCTCGCCGGAGCCGCCGGCAGCGGACGTACCGAGGTCGCCGAGACCGTCGTAGGACTGCGGGCCGGGGCCACCGGCGAGGTGGAGATCGCCGGCAACCGCCCCCGCCCCGGCAGTGTGCCCGCCGCGCTGGCCGCCGGCGCCGGGTTCGTCCCGCAGGATCGGCACCACCAGGGTTTCGTCCCCGACATGTCGATCGCGGACAACTCCACGCTGTCGGTGCCCAAGCGGCTGGGGTCCAACGGGTTCCTGAGCCGCGGCCGGCGCGACGGACTCGCCAGGGAGATGATCGAGAGACTGGCGATCAAGACCCCCGGTCCCGAACTGCCCGTCTCCGCCCTCTCCGGAGGCAATCAGCAGAAGGTCGTCATGGCCCGCGCCCTCGCCGACGACCCGAAGCTCCTGGTCCTGATCAACCCGACCGCGGGCGTGGACGTGCGCTCCAAGGAGTTCCTCCTCGGCAAGGTCGAGGAGACCGCGGACGCCGGCACCGGGGTGCTCATCGCCTCCGACGAACTCGACGATCTGCGCATGTGCGACCGGGTTCTGGTGATGTTCCAGGGCCGTGTGACCAACGAAATCGCCCGCGGCTGGCACGACCACGATCTGGTGGCCGCCATGGAAGGAGTCGACCTCGATGCCTGAGACCGTCCTCGCGGACACCACACCGCCGGACGCCGCCCCCGCGGCCGTCAAGCAGCCCAGTCTGATCGGCGGCCGGATCCCACTGGCCCGGCTGCGCGACCTCGCGCTGGTGCCGGCGATCGTGGTCATCGCGGTCGTCGGACAGATCGTCAACCCGGTCTTCCTGCAGGCCGACAACCTCGTCAACGTCCTGCAGACCATGTCCGAGATCGCCCTGCTGGTCCTCGCCCAGACGATGGTCCTGATCGTCAAGAAGATGGACCTGTCCCTTGAGTCGACCATGGGCCTCGCGCCCGGCGTCGCGGCGTGGCTGGTCGTGCCGACTGGCGCCGGACACGGACTGGGACTGTTGCCCGGCGCCTGGTCCGTCCCCGCCACGCTCGCCGTCGGTGTGCTCATCGGTGTGGTCAACGCCCTGCTGATCATCCGCTTCGGCCTCAACGGCTTCATCGTCACCCTCGGCATGCTGATCGTGCTGCGCGGCATCCTCACCGGCATCTCCGGCGGCCAGACCTTCTTCCAGCTGCCGGAGTCCATGCTCTACCTCGGCACCGCGCAATGGTTCGGGATGCCCGCGTCGATCTGGGTCTGCCTGGTGCTGTTCGCCGTCGCCATCGTCGTGCTGGGCTGGACCAGCTTCGGCCGCTCCCTGTACGCCATCGGCGGCAACGTCGACGCCGCGAAGGCGGCCGGCATCCGCACCGACCGGGTGCTGTGGATCGTCATCGTCGCCGGCAGCCTGCTCGCCGCCCTCGCCGGACTGCTGCTGTCCGGACGCCTGGCCTCGGTCGCCTCGGCGCAGGGCAACGGCTACATCTTCACCGTGTTCGCCGCAGCCGTCATCGGCGGCATCAGTCTCAACGGCGGCAAGGGCACCATGTTCGGCGCCTTCACCGGCATCCTGCTGCTCTTCATGATCCAGAACGTGCTCACCCTCGCCGGCGTCCCGGCCCAGTGGATCGGCGCCCTCAACGGCCTGATCATCCTCGTCGCCCTGATCATCTCGCGCGTCACCGGCGGCAAGGTCCAGGAGTGACTCCGGGCGGCCGCCGCCGGATCCATCTCGCCCGCACGGCCGCCGGACTCCCCGTCGTTCCCCATCTCGTCGCAGGGGTCGTTCCCGCCCCCTGCCCCCACAGGAGTTGCCATGTCCTCCACTGTGCCCGCATCCGCCCGCATCATCGCCCTGGACGTCCTCGACGTACGTTTCCCGACGTCCGAGCACCTGGACGGGTCCGACGCGATGAACCCCGAGCCCGACTACTCGGCCGCCTACGTCGTCCTGCGCACCGACGCCGGCGACGGACTGGAGGGCCACGCCCTGGCCTTCACCACCGGCCGGGGCAATGACGCTCAGGCAGCCGCCATCGCGACCCTCGCCCCGCATGTGGTGGGCCTCGAGGTCGAGGAAGTCTGCGCGGACCTCGGCGCGTTCTCCCGCACCCTCGTCCACGACCCCCAACTACGCTGGCTGGGCCCGGAGAAGGGCACCATCCACATGGCGACCGGCGCGGTCGTCAACGCCGCCTGGGACCTCGCGGCCAAGCGCGCCGGCAAGCCGGTCTGGCGCTTCCTCGCGGAGATGTCGCCCGAAGAGCTGGTCGCCCAGGTCGACTTCCGCTGGCTCAGCGACGCCCTCACCCCCGAGGAGGCGCTGGACATCCTGCGCCGCGCCCAACCCGGCCGCCAGGAGCGCATCACCCGCCTGCTGGAACACGGTTACCCCGCCTACACCACCACACCGGGCTGGCTCGGCTACTCCGACGAGAAGCTCGCCCGCCTGGCCCACGAGGCCGTCGCCGACGGCTTCACCCAGATCAAGCTGAAGGTCGGTGCCTCGCTGGAGGACGACGTACGGCGGATGCGCACCGCCCGGGAGACCGTCGGCGACGGTATCCGCATCGCTGTCGACGCCAACCAGAGATGGGACGTCCAGCCCGCGATCGACTGGATGCGCGCGCTGGCCCCCTACGACCCGTACTGGATCGAGGAGCCCACCTCCCCCGACGACATCCTCGGCCATGCGGCGGTCCGCAAGGCCGTCAGCCCCGTCAAGGTCGCCACCGGGGAACACGTGGCCAACCGGGTCGTCTTCAAGCAGCTCCTGCAGGCCGGCGCGGTGGACATCGTGCAGATCGACTCGGCGCGGGTGGGCGGCGTCAACGAGAACATCGCGATCCTGCTGCTCGCCGCGAAGTTCGGCGTGCCGGTCTGCCCGCACGCGGGCGGAGTCGGCCTGTGCGAGATGGTCCAGCACCTGTCGATGTTCGACTACATCGCCGTCTCCGGCACGCTCGAGGACCGGGTCATCGAGTACGTCGACCACCTGCACGAGCACTTCGTCGACCCGGTTCGTATCGCCGACGGCCACTACCTCGCGCCGGCCCTGCCGGGGCTGAGCGCCCAGATGCACCCCGGGTCGCTGAAGGAGTACACCTACCCCGACGGCCCGGTCTGGATCTCCCGTGTCTGACACCCCTGAACTCGTGGATTCCCACCACCATGTGTGGAATCTCGGCCACCGCCCCCAGCCCTGGCTGGAGGATCCCGGCCACGAGCCCATCCGCCGCACCTTCGACACCGCCGGCCTGCGATCGGCCGCGACCCGGCCGATCGCAGGCCGGCACCTGGCGAGCTCCGTGGTCGTCCAGTGCCTGACCTCCCTGCCCGAGACGCGCGAACTCCTGGCCCTGGCCGACAAGGACCCGCTGGTCGGCGCGGTCGTCGGCTGGGTGGACCTGACCAGCCTCGCCATCGGGGAGATCCTCGACGAACTGTGTGCCGGACCAGGAGGCTCGTACCTGCGCGCCGTGCGGCACGTCGTCCAGGGCGAGCAGGACCCGGAGTGGCTGCAACGCCCCGCCGTCGAACAGGGGTTGCAAACGGTCAGCGAGCGCGGGCTCGGTTACGACGTCCTGGTCCGCAGCCACCAGCTCGGCCAGGCGGTCCGCCTGGCCGAGCGCCTCCCCCAACTGCCGCTGGTCCTCGACCACGCCGGCAAGCCCGCCATCGCGGGCGGTGACCTGGCCGACTGGGAGCGAGAGCTGCGACAGCTCGCCGGACATCCGCAGGTGCGGTGCAAGGTGTCGGGCCTCGTCACCGAGACCGAGTGGGAGAAGTGGACCACCGCCGACATCCGGCCGGTGTGGGACGTGCTGCTCTCCGCGTTCGGCCCGCAGCGGCTGATGTTCGGTTCCGACTGGCCCGTCTGCACACTCGCGGGCGGCTGGAACCGGTGGGCGGAAACCGTCGAGGAACTGCTGGTGGACTGCTCCGAGAGCGAGACCCGGTCGATCCTCGCCGGTACCGCGACCGGGTTCTACCGACTGTGCCCACCGGAGACGACACACGAAAGGACACCGCCGTGCTCCTGACCGAACTGCTGCACCCTGAAATCCTCGAAGCTCTGGCCGGAGCCGGCCACGGCGCCCGCGTTCTGCTCACCGACGGCCACTACCCCGCGAGCACCGCCACCGGTTCACGGGCGAGGACCGTGCATCTCAACCTGTCCCCCGGTCTGCTCGACGTCACCACCGTGCTCGACGTCCTGCTGCGCGCCGTCCCCGTCGAGTCGGCCCACGTGATGGTGCCACCCGAGGGTGAACCGGAGCCGCCGGCCATCACCGAGTACCGCACACGGCTCGCACCGGCCCCCGTGGAAACACTCGGCCGCTTCGACTTCTACGACGCCGCACGCTCCCCCGACCTGGCGCTGGCGATCGTCACCGCCGACACCCGAACCTACGCCAACCTGCTGCTGACCATCGGCGTCCGCGCTGAAGGGACCCTGGGAACACGATGACTCTCGCCGTTCGCTATACCGCTGCCCGCACCCTGGACACGGCGCCCTCACAGGCTTCGCCCCCGGGCCCCGGCCAGGTCGAACTGGCCCCCGCCTACGTCGGCATCTGCGGCACCGACCTGCACATCTTCCACGGCGACATGGACGCCCGGGTGCATACGCCCGCCGTCCTCGGACACGAGATGTCCGGTCGCGTCGAACGCGTCGGGCCGGGCGTCGAGGACTGGCGGCCCGGCGACGCGGTCACCGTGATGCCGCTGCGCTGGGACGACTCCTGCCCGGCCTGCCAAGTCGGCCACCAGCACATCTGCCAGCACCTCGACTTCATCGGTATCGACTCCCCGGGCGCTATGCAGCAGCGCTGGACCGTGCCCGCCTCGACGCTCGTCCGGCTGCCGGACTCACTGCCGCTGGACCGGGGCGCGCTCGTCGAGCCCACCGCGGTCGCCGTGCACGACGTGGGCCGGGCCGGGGTGCGAGGCGGCGAGAAGGTCGTCGTGGTCGGCGGTGGGCCCGTCGGCGTGCTGATCGCGCTGGTCGCACAGGCCACCGGCGCCGAGGTGCGGCTGGTCGAGCTGAGCGCCCACCGACGGCGGCTCGCCCAGGAGTTGGGGCTGACGGTCTGGAACCCGGCCGACGACTACGTGCCGGCGCTCGTTCGGCAGTGGACCGAAGACGCGGGCGCGGACGTCGCCTTCGAGGTGTCCGGCGCGGCGGGCGGCGTGGACACGGCGGTCGACGTGCTCGGCGTACGCGGCCGGCTGTGCCTCGTCGCCATCCATCCCCGCCCCCGAGAGATCAACCTGCACCGATTCTTCTGGCGCGAACTCACCCTCGTCGGCGCCCGGCTGTACGACCGCTCGGACTTCGAGCGGGCGGTCACCCTGGTCGCCGACGGCACGATCCCGGCCGACCGGCTGATCAGCAAGGTCGTACCGCTCACCCAGGCACCCGCCGCGTTCGAGGCCCTGGAGGGCGGCGGCGACGTGATGAAGATTCTCCTTGACTGCACTGACCGCACCGACGACGCTCAGGGAGCCGCCGTATGACCGCCTTCGACCTCACCGGGAGGCTCGCCGTCGTGACCGGTGCCCGGCGCGGCATCGGCCGGGCCATGGCCCGCGCGCTCGCCGAGGCCGGCGCGGACGTCATCGGCGTGAGTGCCTCGCTGGAGGAGTCCGGCAGCGCGGTGGAGAAGGACGTCACCGCCGCGGGCCGTGCCTTCGAGGCGATCCGGACCGACTTCGCCGACCCCGATGCCGTCCGGGCACTGGGCGCGAACCTCGCGGGCCGCGAGCGTCCGGTGGACATCCTGGTCAACAACGCGGGCACCATCCGCCGAGCCCCGGCAGCCGAACACACCAACACCGACTGGGCGTTGGTCCTTCAGGTCAACCTCACAGCCCAGTTCGCGCTGACGAGGGCCGTGGGCGCCGCCATGGTGGCCCGTGGCCGAGGAAAGGTCATCTTCACCGCGTCTCTGCTCAGCTTCCAGGGCGGCATCACCGTCCCCGGCTACACCGCCGCCAAGCACGGCATCGCCGGCCTGACCAAGGCACTGGCCAACGAATGGGCCCCGCGCGGCGTCAACGTCAACGCCATCGCCCCCGGCTACATCGCCACCGACAACACCCAGGCACTGCAGGACGACCCGGCACGCAGCCGGGCCATCCTGGAACGCATCCCGGCCGGACGCTGGGGCACGGCCGACGACCTGGCCGGCGCCACCGTGTTCCTCGCCTCCGACTCTGCCGCGTATGTCCACGGCACCGTCCTGCCCGTCGACGGCGGATGGCTCGGCCGATGACCGCCGACCTGACCGCCGCCCTGTCCGGCACCCGCATCCTGCCGGTGCTGACCGTGCCGTCGGCCACGATGGCCGCCCCGCTCGCCGACGCCCTGGCGGACGGCGGGGCGCGGTGCGCCGAGGTCACTTTCCGCACCCCGGATGCCGAACAGGTCGTGAAGGCGATGGCGGCGCACGGTGGACTGGTCGTCGGAGCCGGTACCGTGCTCACCATCGAGCAGACGGAGCGTGCCGTGGGCGCCGGTGCCCGCTTCGTCGTGTCGCCCGGCTTTGATCCCGAAGTCATGCAGAAGTGCCGGGAGTTGGGGGTGCCGGTCGTGCCGGGCATCGCCACCGCCACCGAGCTGATGCGCGCCCTGCGGGCCGGCCTGGACACGGTCAAGCTGTTCCCCGCCGAGCCACTCGGGGGCACCTCGATGCTCCGGGCCCTGGCGGCACCGTTCCCGCGGGCACGGTTCGTGCCGACCGGCGGCATCCGCCCCGCGCACCTGTCCGGCTACCTCTCCCACCCGGCGGTCGTCGCCGTCGGCGGCACCTGGATGGCCACCGCCGAACACCTGGAGCGGGGCGACTACGCGGAGATCCGGAAGCTGACGGCCGAAGCCGTGGAGAGGAGCGCGCCATGAGCGGGCGGACTCCGCAGGTGGTGGCCCTGGGCGAGGTGATGCTCCGCTTCGACCCGGGCGAGGGCCGTATCCGCACCGCGCGGACGTTCCAGGTGTGGGAGGGCGGCGGCGAATACAACGTAGTACGCGGTCTGCGCCGCTGCTTCGGCCTGCGCACGGCTGTGGTGACGGCTCTGGTGGACAACGCGGTGGGACGCCTCACCGAGGACCTCGTCCTGCAGGGCGGGGTCGACACCTCGCTGATCAGCTGGGTGCCTGGTGACGGCATCGGCCGCACCGCCCGCAACGGGCTGAACTTCGTCGAGCGGGGCTTCGGCATCCGGGGAGCACTGGGCGTGAGTGACCGCGCGAACACAGCGGTCTCCCAGTTGCGGCCCGGCGCTGTCGACTGGGACGCGGTCTTCACCGCCGGCGTCCGCTGGTTCCACACCGGCGGCATCTTCGCCGGGCTCTCGGACACCACGGTGGAGGTGGCCGAGGAGGCGATGGCCGCCGCCCGGCGCCATGGCGTGACCGTCTCCTACGACCCCAACTACCGCCCCAGCCTCTGGGCCGGCCGAGGCGGACCGGAACAAGCGCGCGAGGTCGATCTGCGGCTCGCCCGGTACGCGGACGTCGTGGTGGGGGCACTGGGCCTGGCCGGGAAGTACCCCGGTGCGGTGCTCATCGAGGCCGACGAGGTCCCGGACGCGCTGTCGGAGGTCGCCGGCCGGACACCCGGGGCGGGGGTGCTGGCGACGACCTTGCGGAACGTGCCGTCGGCCGGCGTGAACGACTGGTCCTCAGCCGCCTGGTCCGCCGCGACCGGTTTCGTCAGCGGCCCGCGGATGCCGGGGCTGCACGTCCTGGACCGCATCGGCTCCGGCGACGGATTCGCCGCCGGGCTGATCTACGGCCTGCTGACCGGTGCCGGCCTGGAGCGGGCCCTCGCGTACGGCACCGCCCACGGCGCACTCACCATGACCACGCCCGGCGATGTGTCCATGGCCACGCTCACCGAGGTCGAGGCGCTCGTCGCGGGTGGCTCCGCCCACGTCAGACGCTGACCGTACGCCGATCGAACATCCCCCGGGAGAACGTCTTGCAACGCCGGAAGATCCACCACACAAGCATCGAACTCACCGAACTCGGATTCGGTGCCTCGGTGATCGGCAACCTCTACCGGGTCACCCCCGCCGCCGACGCGGCCGCCGCGGTCGACAAGGCCTGGGAGGCCGGCATCCGGTACTTCGACACGGCGCCCCACTACGGCCTGGGCCTGTCGGAGCGACGCCTTGGCGCGGCGCTGCGGGACCGTCCGCGGGACGCGTACGCCGTCTCTTCCAAGGTGGGCCGCCTGCTGGTACCGAACGAGCGCCCGCAGGGCGTGGACAGCGAGGGCTTCGTCGTACGGGACGACCTGCGCCGCCAGTGGGACTTCAGCCGCGACGGGGTGCTCCGCTCGGTCGCGGACACGCTGGAGCGAACAGGCCTGGACCGACTGGACGTGGTGTACCTGCACGACCCGGACGACCACTGGCAGCAGGCGGCCGACGAGGCGATGCCCGCGCTCGCGGAGCTGCGCGACCAGGGCGTGGTCGGCGCGATCGGCGCCGGCATGAACCAGTCGGCGATGCTCGCCCGGTTCCTGCGCGAGACCGCCGCCGACGTGGTGATGCTGGCCGGGCGCTACAGCCTCCTCGACCAATCGGCGCTGGACGACGTCCTGCCCGCCGCGCTGGAACACGGCAAGAGCGTCGTGGCGGTTGGGGTGTTCAACTCCGGGCTGCTCTCCCGTGACCGGCCCGCCGAGGGCATGAAGTACGACTACCAGGACGCCCCGCCCGAGCTCGTCGCCCGAGCCCTCGCGATCGCCGAGGTCTGCGCACGCCACGACACCAGCCTTCCCGCCGCGGCGATGGCGTTCCCCTTCACCCACCCCAGTATCATCAACGTCACTCTCGGTATGCGGAACCCGGGACAGGTCGCACGGAACGTGAAACTCCAGGGTCGCCGTGTCCCCGAGGCTCTCTGGGACGACCTTCGTGCGAGAGGCCTGATCAGACCGGACGTGCCCGAGGAGCACACGCATGGAGAGGGTTCGCAGTGTCTCTGACGGACAAGGCCATAGAACAGATCCGTGAGCTGATCCAGACCGGCGCCCTGCCGCCGGGTTCCAAGCTGCCGCCGGAACCGGAGCTGGCCGCCCAGTTGGGGCTCTCCCGCAACCTGGCGCGGGAAGCGGTGAAGGCGCTGGCCGTCGCCCGGGTGCTGGAGGTCAGACGGGGTGACGGCACCTACGTCACCAGCCTCCAGCCGAGCCTCCTCTTCGGGAGCCTCGGCGGTGCGGTGGAACTCCTCCAGGGCGACTCGGGAGCACTGCTCGACCTGATGGAGGTGCGGCGGCTGCTCGAACCGGCGGCCACCGCGCTGGCCGCCACGAGGATCTCCGACGAACAACTGGCCCAGGTGAAAAGGCACCTCGACGCCATGCGAGATGCCCGCGATGACGTCGAGGCGCTGAACGCCCACGACGCGGCCTTCCACCACGCCGTCGTCTCGGCCACGGGCAACGAGTCCCTGCTGACCCTCCTGGAGGGCGTCTCGGGCCGTACTCTGCGCGCCCGTATCTGGCGCGGCCTGGTCGACAGCCGGGCCGCGGGCAGGACACTCGAGGAACACGAGGCCATCTTCGCCGCTCTCTCGGCCCGGGACGCCTTCCTGAGCCAGGCGGCCGCGCTGCTGCACGTCAGCAATACGGAGCGGTGGCTGCGAGAGCACCTGGTGGCCAAGCGCGAGACGCACTGACGGGCACAGTCGGAGAAGCTACCGGAGGTGGGGCGTTACGTGAGCAGTTCGCCCAGGGCCGCATCATGAAGAAGACGACGTACTGGGCCCGTGGTCGGGTCCGGCCAGGGTCAGGAACAGAAGTCCTCGATGGTGTCGGTGAGGATCTCGGTGAGGCAGCCCAGCGAGACTGACAAGCCGTCATGCAGGATCGAGGTCAAGGCTAGGCTAAAGCTGAATGTCCCGCAGTCGAGGAAGGTCAGACCACACCGCCGCCGTGTAGCTCGGGTCGAAGATCGCGTGGTACCCGCCGGTGTGCCAGAAAAGAACTGGGCCCTCGATCGTTTCCTTGCGCGCCATGTCGATGATTGCCGCGACCGCTTTCGCCGTGTACACCGGGTCAACCACGATTCCCTCGAGCCGCGCCATGAGGTCGATGGCCTCCGTGACGCCCGCGGCGGGCTGTCCGTAGCCCTTCCCCAAGTAGGCCTCAGTCAGCTCGATGTCGGAGGCAGCAATGCGAATGGTGGGCGCGATGAGATCGGCTGCCTCGTTCGCGAGCCGAAGGTAGTTCCCCGGTACGTCGTCATACACCTCTCCCGCGACAACGACGCCGATGATGCGGGTCGACTTCTGACGGAGCGCTCGCCCCAGTACAAGTCCCGCGTGCGTGCTTCCCGCCGAGCTGGCGTGCACGATCGTTCTGAATGTCGCACCCTGCGCCTCCATCTGCTCTTCAGCTTCGATGTAGGCGCGCGCGAAGCTCGCCGCACCACGGCCGGTTGCCGAGCCGATGGGCAGTCGGTAGACCCGCTCGCCGACAGCCTCTAGCTCGCGGACGACATCCGCGGTCAGCCGAGCGAGTTCTACCCAGGAAGCGTCGCCGACAAGGCGGAGATCGGCGCCGAAAAGGGCATCGAGGAGAAGATTGCCCACGGGCTCTTTCGGCTCATCGTGGCAGAGCACGAGAGTGCACTTCATGCCGATCGCAGCTGCCGCTGCGGCAGCTGCGCGAGTGGCGTTGGAATGGCGAGAGCCTTCGGTCACGATGTGGGTGGCTCCCAGCGCGCGTGCGTGCGCGAGCTCCGTCTCAAGCTTCCGCACCTTGTTCCCTGCGAGGCCCACCGACCCCAGGTCGTCGCGCTTGGACCAGACCTCTACGCCGAGCTCATCGCTCAGCCGAGGCAGGAAATGCACAGGTGAGGTGAACCCTCGGAGGTCGATACGCGGCACGTCGGTGTGGTCAGGTATAGCGCTCATGCCCACAGAACTTAGGCATGTCTGCTCAAATGCACAACCACATCATATCTGGCCGTGCAGATGCACAAACAGGACCTACTGTGCAGGATACTGTCTGTCATATGCATAGCCTTGATGCGGTTGATGCCCGGATACTGCTCGCCCTGGACAGCTCACCCGAAGCCTCACTGATCGAGATCGCCGCCCGGCTGGGGGTGTCGCGGAACACGGTGCACGCGCGCCTGAAGAGGCTCCGCGACGGTGGGGCGCTGGGCACACCCAGCGCCCCTCTCTCCCCAGCAGCAATCGGCCGGCCCCTACTCGCCTTCGTGACTCTGTCCGTGTCGCAGCAGCAGATCGACTCGGTCTATGCGGCGATTGGCGCCATTCCAGAGGTCATCGAAGCGCACACCACGACGGGAGATGCAGATCTCATACTCCGAGTGGTCGCGCGCGACACTGCTGATTTGCACCGGATCACGCAGGGCGTTCAGTTGGCGCCCGGCGTGCAACGCAGCAGCACCTCGATCGCGACGACCGAGGTCATCCCCCACCGAATGTCTCTTCTCCTACATCGACTGGCAACGGACGATTCGTGACGAGCTTCGGAGACCCATGGGGACGTCCGCCTGGAGCTTGAGCCGCGCCGCCGGGAGCGCGGCCTTCCGTCGTGTCTACGAAGCAGCGGCCGAAGTCGTCGACGAGATCGACCTGACGGCTGACCCGGGCAAGCCCGTCCGCGACATCGCCCTAGATGCTCGCCGCAGACCCGGGTAGGGCCCTGGGGACGCCTTGCGGCATCAGCTCCTGAGTGTCCAACTACGTGACAACGGTGGCGAACACTCGCGTACGCCCACGGACGCTCAGGGACTGTTCGCGCAGCTCAGCGCCCACGCATGTGGGACGGAACCGGCCATGCCGGCCCGGCTGCCCCTCTCCGGACGCTCCAGGTAGTTGGAGTACGGCCTGGGCTGCCCAGTCGTGCACGGACCAATGTCCCAGGCTGTCAGGTCACTTCGCTCGTTGATTCCGCGCTGGTCGGCGGCGTCCCATTCGTCATGCTGCGGGTACGGTCAAGTGACCTCCCCGCAAGCAGTGGACGCTTGGGTCCGTTTTCACGATGGCGCGGCGCGATGTTGAATACGGTCACGCCGGTGACGATGAGCGCGAGGGCGGCGCTCACGCCTGGGGTGATGGGCTCGTCGAAGAGGGGGACGGCGAGGAGAGCTGTCAGGACGGGGCTGGTCGCGCCGACTGTTGCAGTGACGGTGCTGCCGAGTGCGCGCACCGCGTAGGCGTAGCACAGGGTCGAGAGCAGTCCTGTCCCGACGCCCTGGAGGCTGGTGAAGAGCAGAACGTCGGAGATGCCGGCGGTGCCGGTGATCAGGTGTGAGGGCATAGCGGCGGAGGCGGCGAGCACGGCGGCTGTGATCGTGGCGGGTGTGCAGACGGCGAGCACGACGCCGGTCAGACCGAGCCTCGTCTGGCGCAGGCCGATCGTGTAGACGGCCCAGGCGCATCCGGCGGTGAGGAGAATGCCGATTCCCGCGGTCGTCGCGGTGGACGTCGTCTGCATTGCAGTCGCTGCGATACCCGTGGTGATCGCGGCCAGGGCGATCAGACCTCGGAAGGAGATCCGTTCCCGCCACCGGAGATACAGGATCACCGCGACGAACAGCGGGACCGTGCCGGGGATGAGGAGACCGATGAGCGCGGCGGAGGTCAGACGTCCGCCGAGCGCGGAGAGGAGAAAGTGCGGCAGTCCACCGATACCGAGCATGAGCAGGACACCGATCCGTTCGCCACGCAGCGCGCGAACGGCGCGCGGAAGCCACGGCGCCAGGATGACGACGGGTGTCGCGAAGCGGAGAAACGCCACGTCGACCGAGGTGAGGCTCGACGAGCCGATCCCCCTGACCGTCAGGGCGAACGAGGACCACAAAACAACCGCGGCCACGAGAGCGGCCACACCCATCAACCTTGTACGCATCTGATTGGCCATAGCCATCTCCTTCCATCCCTGCTCTACGGTGAGCAATCTTAGGAAGGTGGACGTAGCAAGCGATTGCGAATCCTGCCGCTAAATCAGCTCCCTGTGGCAGAATCTGCTACATGATGACCTTGGACGACATCGACCGGAACATCCTCCTCGAACTCCAGCGAGACGGCAGACTCACCAATCAGGAGCTGGCGGATCGCGTGGGCCTCTCCCCGTCACCGTGCCTGCGGCGTGTGCGGCTCTTGCAGGAGAGCGGCGTGATCAATGGCTACGCGGCGATGCTCTCCCAGGACGCACTCGGGCTGCCCATCACCGCCTTCGTACGGATGACGCTCCTCGCACATACCTCGGAGGTCGTCGACGCCGTCGAGGAGAAGATTCGCTCGATTCCCGAGGTGGTCGAGGCGTACCTGCTCGCCGGCGATGACGATTACCTCGTCAAGATCGTCATCGACTCCTTCGCCGCGTACGAAGACCTCGTACGGCGAGAGCTGCGGACCCTCCCGTCACTGTCTTCGATCAAGACGACATTCGCCTTCGCCGTCACCAAACCGCCATCACCACTCCCGATCCCCTGAGCCGCGCACCCTCGGCAGCCGTGACCACGTGACCACCGGCCCGTGGCCCCAGGCATCCTTCGCACGGTCAGAGAACGAGCTGCGAGCCAAGCCCGACACCGGGGAGCGTCACGCATCAGAAACTGGCCGCGTTACCGCGTACGCGCGTGGGGACGTTCATGGCCCTGGCAAGATTTCCGTGAAGAAGGTGCGTGCCACCGTGCGCCGGTGACGCTCCGTCACGGGTAGTGGCGTCGTAGCAGAGCCGTGAGCATCGCGCGTTGGCGGAGCAGCGGGACTCCTGCGCGGCCTGACATGATCCGTTTCTGGAGCTTCAGGTCCGTGATGCGATGCCGACTCAAGATCTCCGTGAGCGCCCTGCTGGGGACCTGCCCCTCGATCATCGGGGCGGTCGCGCCGGCTGCTGGTAGTGGTCGGCGACCACCCGAGCCATGGCCTTGATCTTGTCCTCCTTGACCTCCTTGGCCGAGAAGAACACGTGCCCCCGCACCTCGGGGTGCTTCTTGGCGAGGGTGAGGTGACGGGACAGTTCGGCCGGGTTCTGCCAGGCCGCAGGCTGCGCCGGGTCACCCGCCTTGTAGAGGGCCTCCCCGATGTAGAGCCGTGTCCCCGACCCCCTCGCGACCTTTGCCCACCAGGGCAGAAGGACGGCATAGTTTGCAGGAACCTGCTGGTCAAGCGGGTGTGCCGACCAGTACAGCTGCGGGCAGATGTAGTCGATCCAGTTCTCGCGGACCCACGTGCGGGTGTCCGCGTGGAGGTCGTCGTACGTCTGCACGCCCGCCCGTGTGTCGGAGCCGAGCGGATCGGTCGAGGCGTTGCGCCAGACCCCGAAGGGGCTGATGCCGAACTGGGTGCCGGGCCGGATCTCCCTGATCTGCGCGGCCGTCTCCCGGACCAACTTGTCGATGTTGTCGCGCCGCCACGCGGCCCGGTTGGGAAAGCCGCCGCCGTACCGGTCGTAGGCCGCGTCGTCGTCGAACACCTGGCCCGCGACCGGGTACGGGTAGAAGTAGTCGTCCCAGTGCACGGCGTCGACGGGGTACCGGCGCACCGCGTCGAGCATCGCCTTCTGCACGAAGGCGCGGACCTCGGGGATGCCCGGGTTGTAGTAGAGCTTGCCGCCGTAGGTGACGACCCAGTCCGGGTGGGTGCGGGCGGGGTGCGAGGCGGCCAGCTTCGTCGGGTCGGCGTGGCCCGCGACCCGGTACGGGTTGAACCAGGCGTGCAGTTCCAGTCCCCGCGCGTGGGCCTCCCTGACCGCCGTGCCCAGCGGGTCCCAGCCGGGGTCCTTGCCCTGGGTGCCGGTGAGGTAGTGCGACCAGGGCTCGTACGGGGAGGGCCAGAGCGCGTCCGCCGTGGGACGGACCTGGAAGATCACCGCGTTGAGCCGGCGCTTTTCGGCCATGTCGAGATGGGCGATCAGTTCGGCACGCTGCTCGGCGGCGGTCAGCCCCGGTTTGGAGGGCCAGTCCCGGTTCGCGACGGTGGCCAGCCACATGCCCCTCAGCTCGCCGCTCGCCCGCCTCCGGCCCGATTTCCCTTCCACTTCCCCTCCCGCTCCCGCCATCGCGGTGCCCGCCGCCACACCGCCCGCGGCCACGAGCCCTGACAGGGCGGTCACCGCGAACGCCCGCCGTGACATCCGTGGCTTGCGATGCATCCTCGTACCTCCGCGTGCTGGGTGCCCGCCCCGTCACGAGCCGTTCGCCGGTCAGCCTTTCACGCGCCACCCGCCGAACCGCTCAGTAGCCACCGAAGGTAACGTGCAGATTTGGCGCAGGCCCCGTACCACGAGGTTCCTGCGAAGTTGCGTAGACCAGCGGAAGGGACCGATGTGACCGACATCGAACGCGTCGGAGTCGTGGGCTGCGGCCAGATGGGAGCGGGCATCGCCGAGGTGTGCGCCCGCGCCGGACTGGACGTGAAGGTCGCCGAGACCACCGGCGAGGCCCTGGAGATCGGCCGCACCCGGCTGTTCAACTCCCTCTCCAAGGCGGCCGAGCGCGGCAAGATCACGGAGGAGGAGCGGGACGCGACACAGGCACGGCTCTCCTTCACCACCGACCTCGGCGAGTTCGCGGACCGCGACCTGGTGATCGAGGCCGTCGTCGAGAACGAGCAGGTGAAGACCGAGATCTTCCAGGTGCTCGACCAGGTGGTGACCCGCCCGGACGCGATCCTCTCCTCCAACACGTCCTCGATCCCGCTGGTGAAGCTGGCGGTCGCCACCTCGCGGCCCGACCAGGTCATCGGCATCCACTTCTTCAACCCGGCGCCCGTACAGCAGTTGGTCGAGCTGATCCCGGCGCTCACCACCTCCGAGGGCACGCTGAGCCGGGCCCAGGTGTTCACCGAGAAGGTGCTGGGCAAGCACGCCATCCGCGCCCAGGACCGCTCCGGCTTCGTGGTCAACGCACTGCTGATCCCGTATCTGCTGTCCGCGATCCGGATGTTCGAGTCGGGCATCGCCAGTCGCGAGGACATCGACAACGGCATGGAGATGGGCTGCGCCCACCCGATGGGCCCGCTGAAGCTCTCCGACCTGATCGGCCTGGACACGGTCGCCTCGGTGGCGTACTCGATGTACGAGGAGTACAAGGAGCCCCTGTACGCCGCTCCCCCGCTGCTCCAGCGCATGGTCGACGCGGGCCGGCTGGGCCGGAAGTCGGGGTCGGGCTTCTACTCGTACGGCTGACGGTACGGCGGCCGGCAGCGCCTCTCGGCCTGCGGGCGCATCGGCGGCCGGCGCCCGTCGGCCTGACGGCGCGTCTGCGGTCGGCGCCCGTCGGCCTGAGGGGACTCCAGCCTGATGCCACGTCAACCCGCTCACGTTGCGTGAAACCGCATACCTTCACGGACCCGGTACCTCATAAGGCACCGGGTCCGCGCCATTCACACACCGTGTGCGCGGCGGGCACGCATATGCCGTTCGCACACTCTCCCCACGCGCCCACCAGGCGAGTTGACTTCACATGCGCATCGCAAGGGACCGGACGACTACAGAAAGGAGTGGACTCGTGGCCACCGACCCCGAGCATCCCGTGGTCCACGGTGAACTCGCAGAGTTACGCCGTCGCCTCGATGTGGCTCATGCCCGCGTCGAGGGAGGGCTCACGCTGCTCAGTCACCGCGCCGAGGAGACCGCCAAGGAGCTCGACGACCTGAGCACACGGGTCGTCACCCTGGAGCACACCCGCTGGCCGCTGCCCGCGGTGGCCGCGCTCACGGCCGTGGGCGCGCTCGTCGTGGCGATCTGGCAGGCCGTGGGCCGCTGAGGCACCGGACGCCGGGGGGATCAGGGCAAGGCGTCCTGCCCGAGCCTCAGATGGTGCAGGAGGAGCAGCGCTGCCGCCATGTTCGCGGCCGGGACCTCGCCGCGGGCGACCATGTCGGGGACGAGCTTGAGGGAGACCCACTCCCGACGGTCGGACTCGAAGTCGTCCACGGGATGGCCGACGTACCTGCCCTCGTCGGCCCAGAAGATGTGGTGCCGGGCGTCGGTGAGCCCGTTGGAGGGCTCGACGCTCATCAGGTGACGCAGGGGTCCCGGCCGCCAGCCGGTCTCCTCCTCCAGTTCGCGGGCCGCCGCCCCGGCGATGTCCTCGCCGTCCTCGACCACACCCGCGGCGAGCTCCCATCCCCAGCTGTCGGTGATGAAGCGGTGCCGCCACAGGAGCAGCACCTCGTTGGCCTCGTTCACCACCGTCGCCACGGCCACGGGCCTCAGCCGTATGAGGAAGTGATCGAGGTGCCGCCCGTCCGGCAGTGCGACATCCGCGAGATTGACGCTGAACCAGCGGTTTGCGTACACAGTTTGTTCGTTCTGTTTCGTCCACTGCATGGTTCTGCCACCTTCCGCCAAGTAAGTGGCAATATCGCAGCAGGAGGGCCCTGACAGCAGGCGCACAGGGAGCCCATGGTGGCTCGCTCAGGGCGCAGCGGTGGGTGTCGTTCCGCGCGCGGAGGGCGCGGTTGTCACTCGGCGGGGGCCGCGCTACAGGGGTACGCGCAGGGCTCCGTCGATGAGTTCGGCGGCCTCTGCCGTGCCCGCGCAGCCGCTGCGCACCAGGTGCTCACGGACCGCCCGCAGCCGGTCGCGCAGCCGCTGGGACTCCATGCCCCGCGCGGTCTCCGCCATCTCCACGGCGGTCGCCACCGCCCGGTCGGCGTTGCCCTGTCTCAGCTCTATCTGGCTGAGCATGGCGAGCCGGTGGACACGGCCCCGGTCGTGCGCGGGGGTGTCCACCGCGGCGGCGGCGTTCTCGGCCGCGGCCGTCAGGTCGCCGAGACTGAGCAGGGCCTCCGCCACCTGCACGTTGACCAGGCCGGGCTGGACATAGCCGGTCTCGTCCGGTTCGTACCCGCGCCGGATGCGCTCGGCGGCCTGTTCGGCACGCCGGATGCAGGACAGCGCGCTCGTGCCGTCACCGAGGTGCGCGTACGCCTTGGCCTGCATCGCGTACAGGTCCGAGGCGAGCGCGGGCGTGATGTGCTTGCCCGCGGCGCGCAGCGCGGCCTCCGCGAACGCGACGGCCTGCCGGTACTCCTTCATGAACAGCGCCTGGTTGACCAGCAACGCGATCACATACGCGCCGAGTCCCCGGTCGCCGCTGGCCTTGGCGAGCCGCAGTGCCTGGTGGAAGTACCGCTGGGCGAGCCCATGGGCGTCCGAGTCGTACGCGCAGATCCCCGCGACGGCCACCAACCCGCCGGTCGCGCGGTGGAGTTGACGGCCGGTGGCGTCGGTGTAGCTGCCGCGCAGCAGCGGCGCGGCCTCGGCGTTGAGGAAGCCGACGATACGGGTGCGTGTGGCCACACCGCCCGCCTTGCGGTACATCTGCTCGTAGTGGGTGCGGGCCGCGCGCAGCATCTCGATGTCGGCCATGCTCACGCGGTGCCGGCCGCCGCGTGAGACGTCCACGTCCTCGGGCGGGTTCTCCCACTCCCACACGGGCATCACGGCGGGGGTTCCGGTGACGGCGGGGGCGCCGAGGATGTGCGGGCGCTGCTGCTCGTCGGAGCGCCACAGGGCGGTGGCGCGCTCCACGAAGCCGGAGAGCGACGAGGTGTGCGGCCCGGCCGCCTCACCGGGTACGCCGAGGCCGATGTCGTCGAGGGTGACGGTACGGTGCAGCCGGCCGGCGAGCACCTCGCAGATCAGGTCGGGCACCTGTCCACGCGGGCGCTGACCCTTCAACCACCGTGCCACGGCGGTGTGTTCATATCTGAGGGTGAGGCCGCGCGCCCGCCCTGCCTGATTCACATGGGCGGCGAGGCCCGCGTGGGACATCCCCGCCTCGTCGAGGATCGCGTCGAGCAGAGTGTTGGGCTGCATGGAGGTGCCCTCCGGTGGCTCGGAGCCGGCGCGGGCTCAGCGTAGCGCTTCCCCCTTCGCACGGGGTGTGAACGGAGTGCCCGAACCCGGACTGTGCGCACGCGCTCCGCTTGTAACGGGGTGGGGGGTGCGGGTGTTCTGTCCGCTGCGGGTGCGTTGTGGCTTGGCGCGCCGTTCCCCGCGCCCCCAGGGGGCACCACTGGTAGTTCGACGGCTGCGGCTCCGTCGCGGGTAGTCGCGCAGTTCCCCGCGCCCCCGAAAAAGGGCTACAGGTAGTTCGTCCACCGCGGGGCCCGTCGTGGCTTGGCGCGCCGTTCCCCGCGCCCCCAGGGGGCACCACTGGTAGTTCGTCGACTGCGGCTCCGTCGCGGGTAGTCGCGCAGTTCCCCGCGCCCCTGAAAAGGGGCAACAGGTAGTTCGTCCACCGCGGGCCCGTCGCGAGCAGTCGCGCAGTTCCCCGCGCCCCAGAAAAAAGGGGCTACCGGCGGTTCGTCGGCTGCGGGCCCGTCGTGGCTTGGCGTGCCGTTCCCCGTGATCCCAGAGGGGCGCGGGTGGGGTGGCGGTCGTTGTGGAGGATCAGTAGGGCTACGTCGTCGGCGGGCATTCCGTCGGCGTGGTGCAGCAGTTGCGTGAGTACGGACTGCAGGACCGGCTGCGCGGACGCCGGGCGGATGCGGGTCGCCTCTGCGAGCGCCTCGGGGAGAGGGAAGAACCTGCCCGAGGCGTCCCGGGCGTCCTCCACGCCGTCGGTGTGCAGGAACAGCGCCTCACCGGGCAGCAGTCGGCCGCAGTCGGTGGCCGCCAGTTCGGCGGGCAGCGGGAACGGCCCGAGCGGGGGCAGCGGGTCGGCCACCCCGGCCAGGGACTCCACCCGGCCGCCGCTGAGCAGATACGGCCAGGGGTGGCCGCAGTTGAGGGCGAGCACCTCACCGTCGCGCCGGATCTCCAGCAGCAGCACCGTCACGAACTCCTCGGCGACCGTGCCGACGGGGTCCGATCCCGTGGACGGATGCTCGGCCTTGGACCGCTCGCGCAGGTGCCGGGCGAAGGCCCGGTCCAACCGCCTGAGCACACCCGAGAGTTCGGCCTCGTCGTACACGGCCTCGCGGAAACTGCCGAGGATCGCGGCGACGGTCCCGATCGCACCGATGCCGTGCCCGCGCACATCGCCCATCACGACCCGCACGCCGTGCTCGGTGGCGATCACCTCGTACAGGTCCCCGCCCACGGCGGCACCGGGGTCGGCGGAGAGTTGCTCGGCGGCGGTGGTCAGCCCGTCGATACGCGGGGGCAGTGGCCTGAGCAGCGTCCTCTGCGCGGCACCGGCGACCTCACGGGCCTGCCGCAACTCCCCCAGCAGCGCTCGCCTGGCGCGCAGCACCAGGCCGGTACCGGCCGCGAGACAGACGGCGCTGGTGACGATCCGAGCCCCGAGCACCCTCCGCCGCGCCGTCGGACGGCTCAGTCCGTACGTGATCGCCGTGGCACCCGCCACCAGGGGCAGCCCCACCGCGAGGCCCGAGCGGACCGGCTGCCGGTCGGCTCGGTCCCGGTCGGACCGAAGACCGTCGGCGAGGCGGACCCCACGGTCGACAGCGGCCCGCAGCCGGTCCCGGGCCCGCGCCACCGCGCGGTTCCCGGTGACCGCGCGCGAGGCGTACGTCCCGGGCCACGCCCTGCCGGGAGCCCCAGCGTTCATACGAATCATGCCGATGGCCCCCCATTAGGCCGTGACAGCGCACAGGGCCCCGAGAGGCCGGTCCGATTCTGTCGACCGGATGCCCGGATCGCTCCAGATCACCCCAACTTGTCACTCGAATGAGTGAGGTGATCGGTAAGAGTTCGGGAGCGCCCCTCAGGGGGGCGAAAGCTTTTTGCAGAGCGCACGGGAGCACCCCCGAACAGGGGCGAGGGGAACTGCGACCGGCCACCACCAACCCGCGGCCGGCGGACAAACCCGCAGTTCCCCTCGCCCACCGGCGGAGTCACCCGCGCAGAACCGCCCCCGTACGCTCGCCCGCCAGGGCAACCGCCGCGTCACGCGCGGCGGACGCCTCGTCCACGGTCAGCGTCCGGTCCCCGGCCCGGAAGCGGAGCGCGTACGCCAGGGACTTCCGTCCCTCACCGAGCTGCTCGGCGTTCTCGTAGATGTCGAACAGCCGGATGGACTCCAGCAGTTCACCGGCGCCCTCACGCAGCGCGGCCTCGACCTCCACCGCCGGCACGAACTCGTCGACGACGAGGGCGACGTCCTGCGTGGCGACGGGGAACGTGGAGATGCCCGGCGCCTGCGGAGCACCGTCACCCACCTTCTCCAGCGCGTCCAGGTCGAGCTCCATCGCACAGGTGCGCGCGGGCAGCCCCAGGGCCTTCAGAACACGCGGGTGCAGCTCGCCCGCGTGACCCACGACCCGCTCGGTGCCGTCGGCGGCGACCGCCAGCTCGGCGCAGCGGCCCGGGTGCCACGGCCCGTACTGCCCCTTGCGGATGAGCAGCTCGGCGCCGGCCTCGGCGGCGACGGTCCGGGCGGCTTCGACCGCGTCGGCCCAGTCGGCCGGGCGGCCCTTGCCCCACCAGCCGGCCTGCTCGCGGGCGCCCGCGAGGACGACCGCGACATGACGCGGCTGCTCGGGCAGCGCAGCGGTCAGCTCGGCGATCTCCTCGTCGGTCGGGCGCCGGTCGACGGGCAGCCGGACGGCGACGCCCGGCTCCTCGCGCGGGTGGAAGACCAGACCGGTCTCGAACAGAGCCAGGTCGTGCGAGCCCCGGCCGTCGTTGCGCCGCAGGGCGCCCAGCAGCCCCGGCAGCAGCGACGTACGGAGCGCGGGCTCCTCGTCGCTCAGCGGGTTGACGAGCTTGACGACACGGCGGACCGGGTCACCGGCGTCCAGACCGAGCTGGTCGAAGACCTGCTCGCTGATGAACGGGTAGTTCGGCGCCTCGACATATCCGGCACCGGCCAGCGCCCGGCCGACCCGGCGGTGCAGGCGCTGCCGGTGGGTCAGACCGCGGCCGGAGGGGGGCTTGGGCAGCGTGGAGGGCAGGTTCTCGTAGCCCTCCAGGCGGATGACCTCTTCGGCCAGGTCGTTCGGGTCGGTGAGGTCGGGTCGCCAGGACGGCGGGGTGACGGTCAGTTCGTCCTGCCCGGCCACGTCGCAGCCGACGTCCTGGAGGCGGCGTACCACGGTCTCGCGGCCGTACGTGACGCCCGCGACCTTGTCCGGGTGGTCGGCCGGGATCGTGATCGCGCGCGGCCCGGAAGGCGCGACGGCCTCGGTGACACCGGCGTCGGCCGTACCGCCCGCGAGCAGCACCAGCAGGTCGACGGTGCGCTGGGCGGCGGCGGCCGCGGCCAGCGGGTCGACACCGCGCTCGAAGCGGCGGGACGCCTCCGACGACAGCTTGTGGCGACGGGCCGTACGGGCGATCGCGACCGCGTCGAAGTGGGCGGCCTCGATGACGACCTCGGTCGAGGCGCTCTCCCCGTTCTCGGTGGCCTCGTGGTCGGCGATCTCGGTGTTCGCGCCGCCCATGACGCCCGCGAGCCCGATCGGGCCGCGCTCGTCGGTGATCACCAGGTCCTCGGTGTCCAGGGTGCGCACGACGCCGTCGAGGGTGGTGAGCTTCTCACCCTCCTCGGCCCGGCGTACGCCGATCGCGCCCTGGACCAGGTTGCGGTCGTAGGCGTGCAGCGGCTGACCGAGTTCCATCATCACGTAGTTGGTGATGTCGACGGCGAGCGAGATCGGACGCATGCCGACCTTCTGCAGCCGGCGCCTGAGCCAGATCGGGGAACGCGCTTCCGGGTCGAGACCGCTGACGGTGCGCGCGGTGAAGCGGTCGCAGGCGGCGGGGTCGGAGACCTCGACCGGGTAGCCGAACGCGTTCGGGGCGGGCACGTCGAGCAGCGCCGGGTCGAGCAGCGGCAGACCGTAGGCGGTGGCGGCCTCGCGGGCGACACCGCGCAGGGAGAGGCAGTAGCCGCGGTCGGGCGTGACGGCGATGTCGAGGACCTCGTCGACCAGTTCGAGGAGCTCGATGGCGTCGGTGCCGACCTCGTGCTCCGGCGGCAGCACGATGATGCCCTTGGTGCCGTCGTCGCCCATACCCAGCTCGTCGCTGGAGCAGATCATGCCGTGGGACGTCTTGCCGTACGTCTTGCGCGCGGAGATCGAGAAGCCGCCCGGCAGCGTGGCACCGGGCAGGACCACGACGACCTTGTCGCCGACGGCGAAGTTACGGGCGCCGCAGACGATCTCCTGCGGCTCGCCGGTGCCGTTGGCGGTGCCGACGTCGACGGTGCAGAACCGGATCGGCTTCTTGAAGCCCTCCAGCTCCTCGATGGTCAGCACCTGCCCCACGACGAGCGGGCCCTTCAGGCCGGCGCCGAGCTGCTCGACGGTCTCGACCTCCAGACCGGCCGAAATCAGTTTGGCCTGTACGTCACGGCCGGTCTCCGTCGCCGGCAGGTCGACGTACTCCCGCAGCCAGGAAAGCGGGACCCGCATCAGATCTCCATCCCGAACGGCCGGGTGAACCGGACGTCACCCTCGACCATGTCTCGCATGTCTTCGACGTTGTGGCGGAACATCAGCATCCGCTCGATACCGAACCCGAAGGCGAAGCCGCTGTACTTCTCCGGGTCGACGCCGCAGGCGGTCAGCACCCGCGGGTTGACCATGCCGCAGCCGCCGAGCTCGATCCAGCCCTCGCTGGAGCAGGTGCGGCAGGGCCGGTCGGGGTTGCCGACGGACTCGCCCTTGCAGACGTAGCAGAGCATGTCCATCTCGGCGGACGGCTCGGTGAACGGGAAGAAGTTCGGCCGCAGCCGGGTCTTCATGCCCTCGCCGAACAGCGACTGGACCATGTGGTCGAGGGTGCCCTTGAGGTCGGCCATGGTCAGGCCCTCGTCGATGGCGAGCAGCTCGACCTGGTGGAAGACGGGGGTGTGCGTGGCGTCCAGCTCGTCGGTGCGGTACACGCGGCCGGGGCAGATCACGTAGACCGGCAGCTCGCGGCCCAGCAGGGAGCGGATCTGTACGGGCGAGGTGTGGGTGCGCAGCACGACACCGGACTCGGCGCCCCCCTGGGGGCCCTGCACGAAGAAGGTGTCCTGCTCGCCTCGGGCCGGGTGGTCCGGGCCGATGTTCAGCGCGTCGAAGTTGAACCACTCGGCCTCGACCTCGGGGCCTTCGGCCACCGCGTAGCCCATGGCCACGAAGATGTCCTCGATGCGCTCCGACAGCGTGGTGAGCGGGTGGCGGGCACCGGCCGGTACGCGGTCGTACGGCAGGGTGACGTCGACCGCCTCCTCGACGAGCACGCGGGCGTCCCGCTCGACCTCCAGCTCGGCCTGACGGGCGGCGAGGGCCTTGTTCACGGCGCCGCGGGCCTGGCCGACGAGCTTGCCGGCGGCGGCCTTGGCGTGCGGGGGCAGGGCCCCGATCTCGCGGTTGGCGAGGGCCAGCGGCGAGGTGCCGCCGGTGTGGGCGACCTTGGCCTCCTGGAGCGCGTCGAGGGAGTCCGCGGCGGTAAAGGCGGCGAGCGCCTCGTCCCGCATGCGCTCGATCTCTTCCGGTTTCAACGCCTCGACCTCGACAGGGTCGTACGACTTATTGGGTGCCGACATCTCTTCCCGTGCTTCCGATTGGCTGGCTGAAGGTCCCCGTCCGGATCCGTTGGCGGATCGTCGCCGACTTCGGGACACAAAGGTGCCAAAAGCCGAGTCTAACGGGGTTGACGTAGGTGAATGCGCCCGTGGGGCCTCGGTCGGCGTTACTGCAGATACGCCGGGGTGCCCACGGGCAACGTAAATCGGAACTCGGCGCCGCCGCCGGGGGCGCGGCCGACCGTGATGGTGCCGCCGTGGGCCTCGACGATGCCCTTGACGATGTACAGCCCGAGGCCCGTGCCGCCGCGCTTGCTGCCCCGCCAGAAGCGGGTGAAGACGCGGTTCATGGACTCCTCCGGGATGCCGGGCCCCTCGTCGCTCACCGTGACCGACGTGGCGGCGTGTTCGCCGTCTTCTTCCCGCTCGCGCGGGGAGGCCGAGGGCTGGACGTCAATCGTGACGGTTCCCTCGCCGTGGCGCACGGCATTTTCCAGCAGGTTGCTGAGCACCTGGTCGATCTTGTCGGGATCGGCCCAGAGGCCGGGCAGCGGCTGCTGGATCCGCAGCAGGAACCGGTCGGCGGGCTGACCCGCGGCGACGTACGCGTGGATGTGCCGTCCGACGGCGGCACCGATGTCGACGGGCTGACGGCGCACCTCGAGGCGCCCCGAGTCGATGCGCGAGATGTCGAGGAGCTCGGCGATGAGCCGTGTCACCCGGTTGGCGTCGGCGTCGACGGTCTCCAGCATCAGCTTCTTCTGGTCGTCCGTGAACCGTTCCCACTTGGCGAGCAGGGTCGCGGTGAACCCCTTGACGGAGGTGAGCGGCGAGCGCAGCTCGTGGGCGACGGTGGCGATCAGCTCGGCGTGGCTGCGCTCGGTACGGCGGCGGGCCTCGGTGTCGCGGAGACAGACGATGACACGGCGGACGGGCCCGGTGGGTTCCGTACGGACGTACCGCGCCGAGACGAGCACCTCGCGCCCACCGGGCAGCAGCAGGTTCCGCTCGGGCTGCCCGACCCGGATGGCGAGCCCGCCGTACGGGTCCGTCAGCTGCCACCACCGGCGGCCCTCCAGGTCCTCTAACGGCAGGGCCACTTCGAGCCGGCGCCCGAGGGCGTCGGCGGCGGGGACGGCGGTGATACGGGCGGCGGCGGCGTTGAAGCAGATCACGGTGCCGTGCTCGTCGGCGACGACGAGTCCGTCCGGGAGGTCCTCGGGGCCGATGCCGAGCTCGGCGAGATCACCGTGGCCGGGCGCGGCGCCGGCGCCCACGCCGGGTGCACCCGGTGCCCTGCTCGTGCCGACACTCATCCCCGTACCCCACCTCTCGCGTCTGGCATGGGGGTCCCCCCTGCTCGAGCGCGGCCGAGAGCCTGGGGGAGGGCCCCCGAGCCCGTCACCCTACTAGCCGGGTGTGACGGAACGGCACCCTCCAGAGGCGCGCTGTGCACGGGCGGACGCGTAGAGACATACGGCGGCGGCGGTCGCGAGGTTCAGGCTTTCGGCCTTTCCGTGGAGGGGAACGCGCACGACGGCGTCCGCCAGCGCCCGTGTCTCCTCCGGGAGCCCCCACGCCTCGTTGCCGAACACCCAGGCGGTGGGCCCGCCCATGGTCCCCTTGTCGAGCTCGTCGTCGAGGTCGTCGTCCCCGGTGCCGTCGGCGGCGAGAACACGCACACCGGCCCCCTTGAGCCCTGCGACGGCTTCCTCGACAGGCACACCGACGGCGACGGGCAGGTGGAAGTGGGAGCCCACGGAGGCGCGTACGGCCTTGGGGTTGTACAGGTCTACGGAGGCGTCGGTCAGTACGACGGCCTCGGCGCCGGCGGCGTCGGCGCAGCGCAGTACGGTACCGGCGTTGCCCGGGTCGCGGACGTGGGCGAGGACGGCGACGAGCCTGGGGCGGGCTTCGAGGATGTCCTCGAACGGAGTGTCGAGGAACCGGCACACCCCTACCAGCCCCTGGGGGGTCACCGTGGTGGAGATGTCAGCGATCACGTCGTCGGACGCGAGATGGACGCGGGCGCCGGCCGTGCGGGCCTCGCCCACGATGTCGGCGTGGCGCTCCGCGGCCTCCAGGGTCGCGAACAGCTCGACGAGCGTGGATGTGCCGTCGGCCGCCCGGTGTCCCGCCGCCTCCCGCACCGCCTGCGGCCCCTCGGCGAGGAACAGCCGCTCCTTCCCACGGAAGTTCCGCCGGGCGAGCCGCCGCGCGGCGGACACACGAGCGGAGCGCGGAGAGATCAGCTCGGGGGCGGGGGGCATGGGTCACCTTTTGGTTGGAGG
>NZ_VJZE01000509.1 GCF_009377205.1 Streptomyces phyllanthi | reverse complement strand
CCCGTCGCCCGACCACCACCCCTCAACGAGGCGCTACGCGCCTACCCATTCCTCGGTGCCGTCCGAGAACGTCTGGTGCTTCCAGATCGGAACCTCGTGCTTCAGGTCGTCGATGAGTTTGCGGCAGGCCTCGAAGGCCTCGCCGCGGTGCGGACAGGACACCGCCACGACGACGGCGAGGTCCCCGACCCTCAGGTCCCCCACCCGGTGCACGGCGGCAAGGGCGCGCACCGGGAACTCGGCGACGACCTTCTCGGCTATGCGCCGCATCTCCGCCTCGGCGCTGGGGTGGCACGAGTAGCCCAGCTCGTCGACATCGGCACCACCGTCGTGGTTGCGCACGGTGCCCACGAACAGCGCCGTGCCTCCCGCCGCGTCGTCTCCGACGGCCCGGAAGACCTCGTCCACGGAGAGCGCTTTCTCCCGGATACCGATCAGCCTGATCGGATCCTGCGCCGCCTGCTCACCGGGGTGATCGTTGTTGGGTGCCATGCCTTCCATCGTGCCCCACGGCACTGACAACGCGGAACAGCGGTCTCAGCGCCGCCGCGCCTTGCGAGCCCTGCGCACGAGCGCGGCGGTACCCAGCAGCGCGACCGTGGCACCCGCGGCACCCGCCGCCGTCGCGTCCTTGCGGCCCAGCCTGCGCCCGGCCACGGTGTGACGTCCCGCGACCTCCTCCAGGAGCTCGGCGAGAACCTCCTCGTTGGTCCACTGGGGCCGCCACCCGGCGTCGTGGAGCCGGCTGCCGCTGACCACCCAGGGGTACATCGTGTACGCCAGGTCCCCGGCCGGGGACGGTGTGAGCCCGATCCGGTGCAGCCGCGCCGCCGCGCCCAGCGCCACCGCGGAGGGCAGCTCCATCCGGCGGATCCCGCTGAGCTCCTCGACCTCCTCCTGTTCCAGCCACCCGTCGCAGCCGACGGCCAGCTCGCCCTCGACCTTCTCCATGACGGCGAACTCCAGGGCACTGCACAGGTCCTCGACGTGGCAGAACTGCCAGGCGGGCCGCGACCCCGCCACCACGAGGAGTCTGGGCGACTCGAAGTACCTGGTCAGCGCCGTGTCGGTGCCCCCGACGAGTACGGCCGGACGGACGACGGTGACATTGAGGCCCGGATGGGCGCGCGGGGCCCGGCGCGCGAGCCGCTCGATCTCCAGCAGGTCACCGACGCCGGTCGCCTCGGCGGTGGCCCGCAGTTCGGCGTCCTCGGAGAGCGGCAGCTCGTTGTCCGGCAGGGCCCCGTAGACCATCGCGGACGTGCACAGCACGACCCGGTGGATCCCGGCCGCGGCCGCCGCCGTGAGCACGGTCTGCGTCCCCCGGACGTTGTACGCCGTCCGTGCCGCGCTGTCGGTCCCGAGGTCCAGGTCGACCGCCAGGTGGACGACGACGTCCGCGCCGCGCAGTTTGTCCGCGATCGCCGGATCCCGTACGTCCAGGACGTGCCACTGGGCCGCCGTGCACTCGCCGCGCCGCTCGTCGATGGCGATGACCTGCTTGATCCGGTCGGACGCGGCGAGCCGCTCGGTGAGCAGCGCGCCGACCCCGGACGCGGCGCCGGTGACCGCGACGACTGGCCCGCGCACGGCTGGGCTGGTTGAGTGGTTTCGCGTTGCGCGAACCTGCGGATCTGGGGAACTCACCGGGCGTCTCCAGCGGTTGTCTTCAGTACGCACGCGCGTGACGCGTCCGTACCAGGTGGCATCCATCCTGCCGCAGCCCGGGAGCCGGCGAAGCACTGAGGCCCGAACCGGCCTTGGTGTCTACGCTGGGTGGTGATGTCGGGCAGCCGCGCCGTCGGAGAGAACCGGCGGCCTTACCAGCCGAGGAATCCCGTGAGTGACACCCCATTCGGATTCGGCCTTCCGCCGGAGGAGCCGGACGACGGCGACGAGGGCAAGAAGAAGGACCAGCAGAGCGGTGGTGGTCAGGGACCGGCCAACCCGTTCGGTTTCGGGCTGCCCGGTGCCGGAGGGCCGGGCGCCGACAATCCGCTCGCCGCGATGTTCGGTTCCATGAACCCCAGCGACCTGGGCGCCGCGTTCCAGCAGCTGGGCCAGATGCTCTCGTACGAGGGCGGCCCGGTGAACTGGGACATGGCCAAGCAGATCGCCCGCCAGACGGTCTCGCAGGGCACCTCCGACGGCACGAAGGACTCCAGTGTGGGCCCGGCCGAGCGCTCCGCGGTCGAGGAGGCCGTACGCCTGGCCGACCTGTGGCTGGACGGTGTGACGTCCCTGCCGTCGGGCGCGGGTTCCGCCGTGGCGTGGAGCCGCGCGGAGTGGGTCGAGGCGACCCTGCCGGTGTGGAAGGAGCTCGTCGACCCCGTGGCCGAGCGTGTCGGCGCGGCCATGGGCGATGTGCTGCCCGAGGAGATGCAGGCCATGGCGGGCCCGCTCATCGGCATGATGCGCTCCATGGGCGGAGCCATGTTCGGTACGCAGATCGGGCAGGCCGTGGGCGTGCTCGCGGGTGAGGTCGTCGGCTCCACCGATATCGGCCTGCCGCTCGGCCCGGCCGGGCGTGCCGCGCTGCTTCCGGTGAACGTGGAGGCGTTCGGCAAGGACCTGGGCGTGCCGAAGGACGAGGTGCGGCTCTACCTGGCCCTGCGCGAAGCAGCCCATCAGCGCCTCTTCGCGCACGTGCCGTGGCTGCGCTCGCACCTGTTCGGCGCGGTCGAGGGCTACGCGCGCGGGATCAAGGTCGACACGACGAAGCTCGAGGACGTGGTCGGCCAGTTCGACCCGCAGAACCCGGAGGAGCTCCAGCAGGCGCTCCAGCAGGGCATGTTCCAGCCCGAGGACACCCCCGAGCAGAAGGCCGCCCTGGCCCGCCTGGAGACGGCGCTGGCGCTGGTCGAGGGCTGGGTGGACGCGGTGGTCCACGCGGCGGCGAAGACCCGTCTGTCCTCCGCGGACGCCCTCCGTGAGACGCTGCGCCGTCGCCGCGCCACGGGCGGCCCGGCCGAGCAGACGTTCGCCACGCTGATCGGTCTGGAACTGCGCCCGCGCCGTCTGCGGGACGCCTCCCGTCTGTGGGCCTCCCTCACCGACGCGCGCGGTGTCGACGGCCGGGACGCCCTGTGGTCCCACCCGGACATGCTGCCCAACGCCTCCGACCTGGACGACCCGGACGGCTTCGTGCATCGCGAGCAGCTGGACTTCTCCGAGCTGGACAAGATGCTCGGCGAGGCGGCGGGCGGCTCCGCCGGGAAGCAGGATCTGAAGAGGAAAGACGAGGGCGTCGAGGGCGTCGACGACGACAGGGGCGACGACGACAGGGGCGACGACGACAGGGGCGACGAGACCGAGTGAGCCTGTACGACGACGCGGTCCTCGTCCTGAAGGGGTACGAGGAGCAGGAAGAGCTGCGCCAGGCGTATCTCGATCATCTGGAGGCGCATCCGGACGGCATGTGGAAGGCGTGTCACGCCGGGCACGTCACCGCGAGCGCCCTGGTGATCGATCCCGAGCGCGGACGGGTCCTCCTGACGCTCCACAAGAAGCTGCGCAAGTGGCTGCAGATGGGCGGCCACTGCGAGCCGGAGGACGGCACTCTGGCGGCGGCGGCCCTGCGCGAGGCCACGGAGGAGTCGGGCATCGCGGAACTGACGCTGCTGCCGGGCGGCCCGCTGAGGCTGGACCGCCACCCGATTCCGCCGCCGTGTCACTGGCACTTCGACGTCCAGTACGCGGTGCTGGCGCCGTCGGGCGCGGTCCAGGAGATCAGCGACGAGTCGCTCGACCTGCGCTGGTTCCCGTACGACGAGGTGGCTGACGTGGCGGACGACTCGGTCGTACGGCTGCTGGAGGCGACGCGGGCCAGGCTCTGAGGCGTGACGTGTAAGGGGTGGCCGCCTGGACGACCACCCCTTACTTCACGCTGTCCGCGGGCTCAGCTCCAGACGTTGCCCTGGTTCTGTCCCCGGGCTCCCTGCTGGCCCATCCCGTAGTGCGCCGCGAGGCCCGAGCCGATCTGGGCGTTCTGCGGCGGGAGCAGTTCGCTGGGCTGGACGAGGATGAAGCCCTGCCCCATGAAGCTGAGCTCCCAGCCCTCACCCGTGTTGCCGCGGCGGCGCCATACTCCGGAGGAGTGCGTCTGGGCCTGCATCTGGACGCGCAGGGCCGTGGACCAGGCCACGATGGCGTCGGCGTCGCAGTTGACGTACTTGTCCGGCGTGACGTGCATCATCAGGGGCATGCCCGAGGTCATGAGGGCGACCTTGCCGCGGCCCGTGATGTTGAGCTGGTACTTCCCGGAACCGGAGATGCCGTACTGGCTGTCCACGGCGATCACCTCGTGGTGCAGCGAGGAGTCCATGGCCAGGACGTAGCTGCTGTCGACGGTGAGGCCGTCCTGCTCCACGTCCACCACGTGCACGCGCTGGGCCAGGTTGGCGAGGTAGACCGTCCCCTGCCCGTGGCAGCGCATCAGGTCGAGGCCCTCGCCGGTGCGCGCGCGGGAGCGCCGCTGGCTGTTGTTCTGGAACTCGGCGTCGAACTCGACGAGCCCCTGGTAGGCGACCATCGTGCCCTTGCGCGCGAGGATGTCGTCGTGCCCCTCCAGGGCGACGCGCAGCATCTGCTGGTTCTGCAGGCCCCAGCGCTCCTGGGTCTGCTGCTCGTTGTAGCCGAAAATCGGGCTCTGCATGGTGTGTCGCTCCCCCTCAGCCCCGGACTCGGAGGCGGTCGGTGCTGTCCTCACTGGGCTGGACGACGACGATGCCCTGTCCGGAGAAGGCCATCTGGTATGCCTCGCCGCTGCCGCGTCCGATCAGCGACTGCGCCCTGAAGCTGCGCTTGCCCTTCACCTTGAGGTTCGGGGACCAGGCGACCAGCGCGTCGGGGTCGACGTACGTCTCGTCCTCACCCCCGCCGCAGTCGACGACGATCGGCTTGCCCCGGGAGGTCAGCGCGACCCATCCCTGCCCGGAGATCTTGGTGTTCCACAGCCCCTGCCCGGCGAACTTGGCGAGTCCCTTGACGCGCTCGACACCCCATGTCAGGTGCGCGTCGAAAGCGAGCAGGTTGGTGGCGTTGACGGAGATGGCGTCCCCGTTGAGGTTGATCACGACGACGTTGGCCCCGTAGTCGGCGAGGTAGAGCAGGCCGTCACCGTGGCACTTCATCAGGGGCGCGCCTTCGCCGGTGAGCCAGTCCTTGGCGATCTGGCGCACGGCGGGCGGGTTGGGCTCGTACTGGACGAACCCTTCGTAGGCGACCATCGAGCCCACGCGCGCGAGGAGGTCGTTGCCGGTCTGCATGGCGACCTTCAGCATGTGGTTGCCGTGGTTCTCCATGCGTGCGGTGACAGGAGCGGGAGCGAAGCCCGCGAGCGGCTGGTTCATGACGGGCTCCCTCAGACCTCGTACGGCTGGACGACGATGAAATTGCCGGGCGCGCCGCGGAACTGGAGGTTCACGCTCTCTCCGGTGTCCCCGGGGTAGGCGTTGCGGCGCATCCGCACCTGGCTGGAGACGATCACCTGGGAGGCGGCGGACCAGGCGACCACGGCGTTGCAGTCGGCGAAGGTCGTGGGTGTCACGGGCAGCACGACGGGGGCACCGTGCGTCTTGACGACGATCGTGCCGGTCCCCTGGAACTGCATCGTGAACAGCGCGCCCCCGGGGATGCCGTGTCCCTCGATCCTGCGCACCTCGTACTGGAGGGTCTCGTCGAAGGCGAGGACGTTCTCCGCGGACACGCAGATCGCGTCGCCCTGGAGCTCGATGGGGTGCAGCATCGTGGAGTTCTCGGCGAGGAACACCTGGCCCCGGCCGGAGCAGCGCATCAGCTGCATCTCCTGGCCGGTCGCGTTGCCCACGATCCGGCCGGCGAAGCCCGCGCCCTTGTAGCTGAAATCGACCTTGCCCTGGTAGAGCACCATGCTGCCCTGGCGGGCGAGCACGGCCTGGTCGCCGCCGGCGCCGAGGTCGACGCGGACGAGCTTCTTGTTCTGCTGGGTCCACCGCTGTCCGGTGGGGGTCTCCTTGAACTGCTGGAGCGCGGCGGCCACACCGGCACCGCCCTGCGGGGCGCCCTGGGGCGCGCCGTACTGGGCGGGGGCGCCGGGCTGGCCCGGGACCTGGCCGTACGGCGGCTGCTGACCGTAACCGGGAGGCGCGGCCGGGGGCTGGTGGCCGTAGCCCGGAGGCGGTGTGGGTGCCTGGGGCGCCTGCGGCTGGCCGTAGCCGGGCGGCAGGGGTGCGCT
>NZ_VJZE01000508.1 GCF_009377205.1 Streptomyces phyllanthi | reverse complement strand
GCCCACCCCCTCCCTGGATCGCCAGGCGCAGACCGTGGTCGACGCGCTGGTCCCCGCCCTCCCGTACGACGACGTGGTCCTGCTCCTGGCCCGGACCCGGCGGCTGGCCCCGGACAAGGTGGCGTACTGGGACCTGCCGGCCGACCCGGCGCTCGTCTCGGAGGCCCGCAAGACCACGACCCGGCAGCTCAGCGCCTGGGGCCTGGACGAGCTGGCGTTCACCACCGAACTGGTCGTCAGTGAACTGGTCACCAACGCCATCCGCCACGCCACCGGCCCGATCCGCCTCCGCCTGATCCTCGAACGCACTCTGATCTGCGAGGTCTTCGACGGCGGCGCCACGGCCCCCCACCTGCGCCACCCGCGCACCACCGACGAGGGCGGCCGCGGACTGTTCCTCATCGCCCAGTTCACCCAGCGCTGGGGCACGCGGTTCCTGCCGGAGGGCAAGGTGATCTGGGCGGAACAGTCGCTGACGGACACGCTCGGCTAGGACTTCTCCCCGAGTTCGAACAGCTCCGCCCACTCGCGGGCGCCGAGGCTGCGGGGCAGGGTGTCCGGGGTGACGCGGTGCCGGCGCAGCCAGCGCTGGACCTCGCGTCGTGGGAGTTCCGGGGCGCCGGTGGCGAGGATCCGGGCGAGGCCGTTGCCGCGGCCCGTGAACACGCGGCTCACGAAGTCCTGGTAGCGCCGCTGGTCCGGGTACGGGACGAGGGGGCGCGGGCGGCGGGTGAGCGTCATCAGTCCGCCGTCGACGCCCGGGCGCGGACGGAACGCCGAGGCGGGCACCCGGGACACCAGCCGGAACTCGAACCAGGGCCACCACTGCGCCGTCATCATGGTCGCCCCGCCGACACCGGCGCGCCGCCGCGCCACCTCCCACTGCACGAGCAGCACGGCGTCGGTCCAGCCGGGCGCCCGCAGGATGCGGCGCAGCATCACGGTGGTCTGGTGGAACGGCAGGTTGCCGACCAGGACATGGGGCGTCGACGGAAGCCTGAAGTCGAGGAAGTCGGCGTGGACGACCTCGGTCTCCGGGCCGGTACGGCGGGCGAGCCGCGCGGCACGCCGGCCGTCGATCTCGATCCCGGTCAACGGCCGGCCGAGCCGCTGCAGGGGCAGGGTCAGCGCGCCGTCGCCGGCACCGATCTCGATGATCGGGCCGTCGGTGCGGGACGTGAGGTCGACGAAGGTGTCGAGGACGGTGCGGTCGACGAGGAAGTTCTGGCCGAGCTCGTGTCGGCCGGGTCGCTGGGTGCGCAACTGATCTCCGCGGCTTCGAGGGGGAAGCCGGGCAGCGCGGAACGGCCGCCCGGCGGGGTCTCCGGAGCGGCGGATCACTTCGGGTTTCGAGTGATTCGAGTGTTCGAGTGAGGGTCCGCCGCTAGAAGCGGCGGGTCCTGGTCATCCCTGCGTTGGCGCACATGGCGGTCACGTTACCCAGGCTCAGGAGGTGTGGGGCAACCGGTTTTTCCTGGCCCGCGTGACGCGCGGCGGGCCGCCCACCGGTCGGCGTCGGTGGGCGGCCCGTGTTCCGGTGGCGGGCTCACGCCGTGCCGAGGACTCACGCCGTGCCGAGGGCTCCGCGCAGGGTGGCGACGGCCTGGTTGATGGCGGCCTCGGCGGCGTGCGTGCCGCGCAGGGCGTTGAGCATCACGAAGTCGTGGATGATCCCCTGGTAGCGCACGGCGGTGACGGGCACCCCGGCCTCGCGCAGCTTGTTCGCGTACGCCTCGCCCTCGTCGCGCAGCACGTCGGCCTCGGCGGTGATGACCAGCGCCGGGGGCAGGCCCCTCAGCTGCTCGGTGGTGGCGCGCAGCGGTGAGGCGGTGATCTCGTCGCGCTCCTCGTCGCCGGCCGTGTACTGGTCCCAGAACCACCGCATCGCGTCGCGGCGCAGGAAGTAGCCCTCGGCGAACTGCTCGTAGGAGCCGTTGTCGAAGGAGGCGTCGGTCACCGGGTAGAAGAGCACCTGCTGGACGAGCGGGACGTCACCGCGCTCCTTGGCCATGAGGGTGAGGGCCGCGCTCATGTTGCCGCCCACCGAGTCGCCGGCCACGGCGATACGGGTGGCGTCCAGGTAGTACTGGGCGCCCTCGCCGACGATCCAGCGGGCGACGGCGTAGTTCTGCTCGATGGCGACCGGGTAGCGGGCCTCGGGCGACAGGTCGTACTCCGGGAAGACGACCGCGGCACCGGTGCCCACGGCCAGTTCGCGCACGAGGCGGTCGTGGGTGTGGGCGTTGCCGAAGACCCAGCCGGCGCCGTGGATGTAGAGGATGACGGGCAGCGCGCCGGTCGCTCCCACCGGCCGTACGACGCGTACGCGGACCTCGCCGGTGGGGCCGTCGTGCACCGTGACCCAGTCCTCGGCGACGGCGGGTTTGTCGATCTCGTCCGACTGCACCTCGTCGACGACCTTGCGGCCGTCGACCGGGCCGAGGTCGAAGAGGTACGGCGGGTTGGCGGTCGCCTCGGCGAAGGCGGCGGCCGCGGGCTCCAGGACGGGACGGACGGCTGCCCGGGCGGTCTGGGCGGCTTCGGCGGTCTGGACGGTGGGGACTGTCTGGACGCTGTCGGTCATGGCGGTCGATCTCCTCGGATCGGGGTGCCGCGTGGGGGCTGGTGTCGGCGGTCCTGCCGGAGTGGGCGGCACACGGAAGACAATAGCGAGCTATTGAATTGTGCACAACTAATTCGTACTCGACAAATTGCCGCCCTATACAATCGAGAGGACTCGAACGACGGGAACGACGACCAGGAGCACCACCGTGACGACAGCCGGCCCCGAAACGACCCAGCAGGGTTCGCTCCTCCTGGACGACCAGCTGTGCTTCGCCCTGTACGCCGCCTCCCGCGCGGTCACCGCGCGCTACCGGCCCCTGCTGGACGAACTCGGCCTCACCTACCCGCAGTACCTGGTCATGCTGGTCCTCTGGGAACAGGACGCGATCCCCGTACGGGACCTAGGCATCGCGCTCCAGCTGGAGTCCAGCACCCTCTCCCCGCTGCTGAAGCGCCTGGAGTCGAACGGCCTGATCCGCCGTGAGCGCCGGCTCGACGACGAGCGCTCCGTGGCCATCCACCTCACCGGCTCCGGCGCCGAACTGCGCGCCCGCGCCGGCACGGTCCCCCTCGCCATCGGCGACGCCATGGGCCTGACCCCCGAACAGCACGCCACGGCCCGACAGTTGCTCCGCCTGCTCACGGCCAACGTGTCAGAGCGCTGACCTGGGTTCCTATACGATGCGCGTTCGTCCGTACCGTACTTCCCGGGAGAGTGTCCTTTGACCGTGGCGATCCACCCGACGTCCGAGAACGACGAGAACGAGGGGTACTGGGTCGAGCCGGCCGCCGAGTCCCGCGAGGCGGCCGCGACCGTCGAGGTCGCCGAGACCAGCGAAACCGGCCAGGCCGCGGAGACCAGCGAGACCCCCGAGGCCAGCGAGACCGCCGATGCCCCCGTGTCCGAGGTGCCCGAGGTGTCCGGCGTGCACGAGGCGGTGGCGCTGGACGCGCGGGAGTTCGGCGCGTACGCGCGGACCGGTGGCTGGGCGTTCGCGCTGAAGGTGGCGCGGAGCGTGCGGCCCGGCGGGCAGGCCGCCGGGGAGACACCGAAGGTGTCGGCGAAGGAGTTCGCGCTGCTGGCCGGGTGCTCGCCGGACCGGATCATGCGCTACTACAAGGCGTGGGACATGGCGGCCGACGACGGTCTGGTCCCGCAGTTCGAGGCCCTCGTCCCCGGTGTCGACATCGACCTGCCGGAAGCCGATGTGTGGCTGTCGTACTACAGCTCCCGCAACAGCGCCACGTCCGTGCGCGGTACGGCGATCGCGGCGGCCGCCGAGGCCGAGGGCATCCGCCCGACCAAGGCGCTGGAGGTCGCGGAGAACCCCACCGCGCTGCGCGCCGCGATCCTCGCCGACCCCTCCACGGCCCAGGCGGCCCGCGCCGCGCTGCTCGACCGGCTGCGGGAGGACCCCTCCCTCCAGGCCGAGCTGGCCCGTGACGTGGTCCGCACCGAGGAGCTGAAGAAGGCGGTCGCCACCGAGAACCGGTCCGCCGACCGCATCGGGTACGTCCGGCAGATCGTGGACAGCGGGCAGGTGAAGACCCCGGCGGGCCAGACGATCGACGCCCCCGCCGAGCTCCGCGCCGAGGCCGAGCGCCATCTCTCCCTGCTCGACGAGCTGGACGAGGACGAGAACCCGGGCGAGTGGGCCGCCGAGGCCTACGACACCGTGAAGTCGCTCGTCGCCGAGGCCGTCGAGGCCGACCCCGAACTGCGGGTCCAGGAGCGCCGTACGAAGTTTTACAGCAGCCTCCAGAAGGCCACGAAGGTCTTCGAGGAACTGACCCTCGACGACGCGGACGACCTCGACGACATCTACGAGAACGACATGCTCGACCAGCTGGTGGCCCTCCAACAGGCCCTCACGAGCTGCATCGAAACCCTGCGCAAGGCATCGACACCGACGGCGACGACGGAGGACTGAGCGGCTCCGCCGTCAGCGGGTGCTCGTGGTCTCGATGGCGGAGATGTGGTTGTACCGCTCCACCAGCACGAAGAGCCTGGTCTTCTGCGTCGTCTCTCCGCTGCCGAAGGTCAGGGTGACGATGACCTCATGGCTGTGACCCATGGTGCCGTTGTCGGTCACCGTCCACCGCGTCGGGACGTTTTGGGCACGCAGGACGCCGTCCGCCGCGTTCTTCTTCTCCCAGGCCGCCAGGCGCTTGGCGAAGTCGGGCGTCAGGTAGTGCTTGCGGAGCGCGGTGGCCAGCGTGACATCCGGGTCCGTGTAGTCGCCCTTCGCGTCGATGTACGCGCCGTAGAAGTCGGCGACCCGGGTCACCGCTTGGCCGGGCGTGCCGCTGACCGACCGCGGCGCGGCAGCGGACGCCTGTGCCGACTCGGACGGCTTGCCGCTGACGCTGCGCGGGGTCCCGGCGGAGGCCTGAACGGTGGCGCCGAGGCCGAGGGCGACGGCGAGAACGCCGGCGGTGAGAGCGGTGCGGGTCCTGCTGTTCATGTCTGTTCCCCGTTTTCGAGTGATCGAGTAGTCGAGTAGTCGAGTAGCTGACTGGTCAGGCTGTGGCCGTCCGCCTGCTGGGCCGCTCTCCCGCCCCCCGTGACGGGAGGGCGGCCACGTCGGTCGACGGTGACGCGGAGGCTAGGTGACGTCGCCGGAGTCGTCGTCGTTGTCGGCGTACCACCAGCTGGCGCACTGCTGGTTGCCGTTTCGCCGCAGGCAGGCCCGCACACCGTGGTGTGCTCCGTCGATCCGTTCGGTTCGCACGAAACCGTCACGGGACGCCGTGGTCTCGCAGTAGTCGTAGGAGCCCGCCTGCGAGTTGGTCCACCAGTAGTGCTCGGCACTTCCCGTGGCGACCCGGTGGGTCCGGTGGATGGAGATGACGTCCCCGGCTCTCGCGCCGACCGTCTGGAAGAACGCGGCTCCGTTTCTCCGCTCGCTGTACAGCTTGATGGTCGCGCCGTGAAGTGTCACGGGATAGTGGGTTTTGATCTCGGCGGTCACCAGGATGTTGTTGTTCCGGTGACAGGCGTTCGCGGCATGGGCGGTCGTGGGCGCGAGCAGCGGCACGGTTGCGGCCATGACGAACGCGCCCATGACAGCGGCGTAGGTTCTGGGTCTTCCCAGCATGCGGTGGATCAAGGCTTCCCCTTCTTGCTTCGCCCCGGAGGGCGTTTGGTCACCGCTGAGCATCGGCGGTCACCGGAGTCCGGCGCAACAACTGCCGCCCCCTTTACCGACGGTGGAACCATCCCAGTCCATCTGACGTGCAGGGACATGAGTGCCTGGGATACGGGATCGCGGGCGAACGACGGGCGGACGACGGGGGAACGGTGCCGATACGGGAGGAAGTCGAGGAGTTCGCGGCGATGCTGCGCCGGCTGAAGGACCGCACCGGCCGGACCTACGGCTCCCTGGCCCGCCGCGTCAGCATGAACACCTCCACGCTGCACCGGTACTGCGCGGGCGAGGCGGTGCCGCAGGACTTCGCGCCCGTGGAGCGGCTCGCGGTCTTCTGCGAGGCGACACCGGAGGAGCGGCTCGAGCTGCACCGGCTGTGGCTGTCGGCGGTGGCGGCTCGGCAGCGGGTGGGCACGGCCGGTTCGGCGAAGGCGGCGGAGGCGGCGGTTCCGGCACCGGACGAGGACGGGAACGCGGACGAGGACGAGGAAGTCGTCGAGGAGAACAGCTCCGCGGAGCAGCCCGGGGAAGATCCCGACC
>NZ_VJZE01000507.1 GCF_009377205.1 Streptomyces phyllanthi | reverse complement strand
GGGGATCAGAGGGTGCGCAGGGTCCAGCTCCAGCGGTGGGTGCCGGGCGGTACGAGGTAGGCGGGCGAGGTGTCGGGCCCGCACGAGGCGGTGCCGAGGCCCCGGTGGGCCGCGTCGACGTGCACCACGCAGCCGGGCAGCGGCACCAACTCGTCGTGGTGCGCGGTGGCGGCCAGGTCCTCGGCGCGGTAACGGGTCACGGAGACCTGGCGGGGTTCGTCAAGGCGCACGGACAGCCCGTGGCCGCCGTCGCCGGTGAGGGAGAAGTGGCGCACCCCGTGGCGGCCCCCGCTCTCCTGCGGGCGCAGATAGGGCGTGAACAGCTCGTCCACCGAGGCCGTGTAGTGGCCCACGGGAGCCCCGGCGGCACGGTCCGGGTAGCTCTCCCAGGGGCCCTGCCCGTACCAGGCGAAGCGGTCGAGCCCGGCGACGGTCTCGAAGACGGTGCCCACCCGGGCCACGTCCCTCAGCCCCTCGGGCAGCACCGCCTTCTCCTCGACGAACACCCGGCCGTCCAGCAGCGCGCTGAACGTCTGCTCGTGCTCGACCGGACCGGCCCCCGTGAGCCAGCGGGAGCGCACCCGGACCCGGGCGCCCTTCCGCTCGACGGACACGGTCTCGCGCACCGGCCGGTCCAGGCCCAGCGCGCGCCAGCGGTCGGCCATACCGCCGAGGACGTCGTTGTCGGTGGGGGCGCGCCACAGGCTCAGCAGCGGCGGGGCGGTCAACAGGGGGTGCAGCAGCAGTCCGTCGGCGTCGGTCTCCGGGCGGGCGCCGGAACACGGGCCGTCCGTGCCGGGGACGAGGTGGCCGAAGCTGTCCCGTATGGTCCCGTCCGCGTCGTCGTCCTCGGTGCCCACGACCGGCTCACCCACCACCGGCTCGCCCGCGTCCGCCTCGTACCAGAGCACCTGGGGACCGCACACCTCGGTGCCGCGCGGCGCCCACGGTTCGTCGACGGCGGTCCTCACGCGCAGGGTCAGCCAGATCTCCCCGGCCCCGTCCAGCACCTCGGGCCGGTCGATGACGGCCGAGCCGCCGGGCGGGACCCCGGGCAGTTCGGCCGGGACCGTCCAGCTGCCCCCGTCGGCGGCGGCGAACTCCCACTCGGCGGCGAGCCACGACAGATCGCGGAAGTGCTGCCGGTTGTGCACCCGCAGCACCCGCCAGGTCCCCTCGCCCTCGACGGACAGCCGCACCGGCGCGGCGATCTCGCGGTGCTCGTACATCACGGGCTTGGGCGTGCGGTCGGGGAAGACGACACCGTCGGCGATGAACGCGCCGTCGTGGATCACCTCACCAAAGTCGCCGCCGTAGGCCCAGCGCAGACCCGGCCCGGCGACACCGTTGTCATACAGTCCGGCGCCCGCGCGCCCGGCCGGTCTCCCGTCGCTCACCCGCTGGAGAATGCCGTGGTCCCAGAACTCCCAGATGAAGCCGCCCTGAAGACCCGGGGTGGACTCGATGGCCGCCCAGTGGTCGGCGAGCGTGCCGTTGCTGTTGCCCATCGCGTGCGAGTACTCGCACTGGATGACCGGCCGGGTCTGCTCACCGGACAGCGCGTGCGCCACACAGTCCTCGACCGGCGCGTACATCGGGCAGGCGATGTCGGAGGCGTCGTCCGTCGCCGCCCAGTCGAGCTTGGCCGCGCCCTCGTACTGGATCGGCCGCGTCGGATCGTGGCGCCGTACCCAGCCGGCCGCCGCGTCATGGTTGGCGCCGTAGTCGGACTCGTTGCCCAGCGACCAGATGATGACCGACGGGTGGTTCTTGTCCCGCAGCACCATGCGCGAGACGCGATCCACGAAGGCGGACGTGTAGCGCGGGTCGTCGGCGAGCTCGTGGGCGTGGTCGTGCGACTCGATGTTCGCCTCGTCCACGACGTAGAAGCCGAGTTCGTCGGCGAGGTCGTACAGCGCGGGGTCATTCGGGTAGTGGGCGGTGCGGATCGCGTTGAAGCCGAAGCGCTTCAGTGTCACCAGGTCGGCCCGCATGTCCTCGTACGACACCGTCCGCCCCGTCAGCGGATGGAAGTCGTGCCGGTTGACGCCCCGGATGTAGATCCGCTCGCCGTTGACCAGCAGGTCCCGGCCGCGGATCTCGACCTCGCGGAAGCCCACGCGGTGGACGGAGGTGTCGGCGACCGAGCCGTCGGGCCGGTGCAGCCGTACGGTCAGGCCGTACAGCTCGGGTGTCTCGGCGGTCCAGGTGCGCACCCCGTCCACGGTGAGGTGCAGCCGGGCCTCGCCGAGGAACTCGGAGACACGGCCGTCCTCCAGATTGAGCCGGTCGAACTCGGCGTCCTGGGCCAGGGCCTGTGTCGTAGGTCCCGCCTGCCCTGCGGCGTCCGGCACAGGCCCGGTCGGTCGATCGTCCAGGCATCCGGTGACGTACCACCCGGTGGGCAGGGCCCCCGCCGTCGACCGCACCTGGCAGTCCACCCGCAGCTCACCGTCGCACCGCGCCCGTACGGTCACGTCCGCGAGATGCAGCGGGTCCGTCGCGTACAGCAGCACCGAGCGGGTGATCCCGCCGTGCCACCACTGGTCCTGGTCCTCGATGTGCGAGGCGTCGGACCACTTCACGACGGTGAGCCGTACGGTGGCGGGCGCCCCGGGCCGTACGGCGCCGGACAGGTCGAACTCCGCGGCGAGGTGGGAGTCCTTGGAGACACCGGCCGGCCGGCCGTCCACGTGCACGAGCAGCACGCTCTCGGCGGTGCCGACCTGGAGCACGATCCGGTGCCCGGCCCAGTCGGCGGGTATGTCGACCTCCCGCTCGTACACGCCCGTCGGGTTCGCGGCGGGGGACCCGGGCGGGAACTCCCCCCACGGCATACGGAAGTTGGTGTACTGCGGCAGGTCGTCCGCGTCCTGTGTCGTCCAGGCACCGGGCACGGACGCCCAGGACCACTCGGGGCCGGGCTCCGCCCCGGGCGACGGCAGCAGCTGGAAGCGCCACCGGCCGTCGAGAAAGAGGGCGCTCTCCCGGCGGTCCACCGCGCACATGGGCAGCCTGCCCCAGGAGGTCACCTCGGGTGCCTCCCACGGGCGCAGAGCGATCAGCGGATCGCCGGACATCACCGGATGGCTCCCTTGCCGAGGTCGGCGATGATCTGTTTGGCGCCGATGGCGAAGACGATCAGCAGCGGGACGAGGGCGAGCAGCGCACCCGTCATGACCATGCCGTAGTCGGTGGTGCCGTGGACGCCGTTGAGCTGGGACAGGGCGACCTGGAGGGTCACGTTGTCCGGGTTGGTCAGGGCGATCAGCGGCCAGGCGTAGTCGTTCCACTGGCCCATGAACGTGAAGATGCCGAGGAACGCCAGACCCGGCCGGACGACCGGGAGCGCCACATGCCAGTACTGGCGCAGGAAGCCCGCCCCGTCCAGCTTCGAGGCGTCCAGCAACTCGTCGTGGATGGCGCTCTTCATGTACTGGCGCATCCAGAAGATGCCGAACGCGTTCGCCGCGGCCGGCACGATCAGCGCGGTCATCGAGCCGATCCAGCCGATTCTCGCCATGATCACGAACTGGGGGATCGCCGCGAGCTGCGCCGGCACCATGAAGATCGCCATCATGAGCGCGAACAGCACGCGCCGCCCGGGAAACCGGAACTTGGCGAAGACGAACGCGGCCAGCGAGTCGAAGAACAGCACCAGGAACGTCACCGAGGTGGCCACCAGCAGCGAGTTCAGCATCGATCCGAAGAAGTCGATGTTCTCGAAGAGATGGCGGACGTTCTCCAGGAAGTGCGAGCCGGGCAGCAGCTTCGGCGGGTAGGAGAAGATCTCCGTCGACGTGTGCGTCGACATGATCACGGCCCAGTAGAACGGAAAGGCCGACAGCAGCACACCGAGGACCAGGGAGAGATGGAGGACGATGCCCCGGGTGCGGGTGCCCCTGATGGCCTTGGGGCGACGGGTGTTCTGGAGGGATGCCATGGTGACCGGCCTTCCTATTCTTCGCCTCGGCGCTGCACCAGACGCCAGTTGATGATCGAGAAGAGGACGACGACCAGGAAGATGCCCCAGGCCACGGCGGCACCGTAGCCGAAGTCGTTGTTGTCGAAGGTCTGCTGGAAGAAGTAGAGGACCATCGTCCGGCCGGCGTGGTCGGGGCCGCCCGAGAACGTCGACTCGTTGGCCGTGGTCTGCAGCAGCACCTGCGGCTCGGAGAAGCTCTGCAGTCCGGTGACCGTGGAGATCACGAGCACGAACAGCAGCACCGGGCGCATCAGGGGCAGCGTGATCCGGAAGAAGGTCTGCACGGTTCCGGCGCCGTCCACCCGCGCCGCCTCGTACAGCTCGCCCGGGATCGTCTGGAGACCGGCGAGGAAGATGATCGCGTTGTAGCCGGTCCACTGCCAGGTCATCAGGGTGGCGATGGCGGCCTTGATGCCCCACGGGGTGTTCAGCCAGGCCACCTGGTCCAGGCCGATCGCCTGCAACAGAGCGTTCACCAGGCCGAAGTTGGTGGAGAACACCGAGCCGAAAATGATCGCCACGGCGACGATCGAGGTGACGCTCGGCAGGAAGTACGCGAAGCGGTAGACGTTCTTGAAGCGGACCGCCGAGTTGAGCATCACGGCCGTGACCAGCGCCAGGAAGATCATGGGGAACGTGGCCAGCGACCAGATGACGATCGTGTTGCCGACCGACCCCCAGAAGTCGCTGTCGCTCAGCAGATAGCGGTACTGCGACAGGCCCGCCCACTCCATCGAGCCGAGGCCGTCCCAGCGGTGGAACGAGACCCAGAGCGAGAAGCCGACCGGGACGAGCCCGAAGGCGAGGAAGAGGAGGTAGAACGGGGAGATCGCGACATACAGGTGCCAGTACTTGCGGATGCCCGTCCTGGGCCGGGTGACAGCGGTCTCCACCACGGTCACCGGAGGCTTGTCCACTGCGGGGGCGGTCGCCATCAGACGCTCACCCCCAGGTGGTCCGCTATCCGCCGGCACTTGCTCATGGCGTCACTCCATGCCTTCTCCGGGTCCTTGCCGAGGACGCCGACGTTCTTCATCTCGTCCTTGATCGGCTGTCCGAGCGCCACGTCGTAGGGGCTGTTGAAGGCGACCGGGATCCTCTGCGCGGCCGGGCCGAAGACGTCCATGGTGATCTGGCCGCCGAAGAACGGGTCGGGCTCGCGCAGCTTGCTCATCTCGTACGAGGCCGGGGTCGACGGGAACAGGCCCGCGTCGATGAACCCCTGGGCCTGGTTGCCGGCGTTGAGCAGCCAGGTGATGATCTCGAAGGCGCGCTCGGGTTCCCGGCAGGCCCTGGTGATCGACAGGAACGAGCCGCCGTTGTTGGCCGGCCCGCCCGGACAGTTCGCCACCCGCCACCTGCCCTTCGTCTTCGGCAGGCCGAGCTTCAGGTCGCCGGCCGCCCACGAGGCGCCCAGCTGGGTGGGCAGCAGTCCCCTCTCGGTGGCCGCGTTGAAGTCGGGGGTGCCGTTGACGATGCTCGACAGCAGACCGCGCTTCTTGGCCTCGACGGCCCGGTCCCAGGCGGTACGGACGTGCTCCTGGTCGCCGATGAACTGGCGGTCCTCGTCGACGTACCGCTTCGTACCCTGCCAGACGGAGTTCTCGAAGACGGCGAGGATGTCGACGAGCAGGTAGGCGCGGACGCGCTTCTTCAGCTGCTCACCGGCGGCGAAGAACTTGTCCCAGGTGTCCATCTCCCTGGAGACGTCGCCGGGTTCGTGCGCCAGCCCGGCCTTCTCGTACACCGCCGGCTGGTAGTAGTGCGCGATGGGACCGCAGTCGATCGGGAAGCCCACCATCGTGCCGTCCTCGGCGATGCCCTGGTCCCACTTCCAGTCCAGGTACTGGCCCTTGTACTTCTCCGCGCCCAGCGTGCGCAGATCCACGAACTGGTCCGCGTTCGGCAGGTACGAGGCCATGTCCTCGCCCTTGAGCCCCGCGATGTCGGGTATGTGGGCCCGGCCCGTCATCGTGGTGATCAGCTTGGAGCGGTAGTAGCCGCCGATCTGGACGGCCTCCAGGTGGACGCTGTCGTAGCGGGCCCTGGCCTTCTTGACGACCGTCTCGCTCAGGCCGCCGCTCCAGTACCACAGGACCATGTTCCGCCCGGTCGACCCGGTCGGAACGGCACAGCCGGACGCCAGGCCGCCGAGCGCCGTGGCGGCCGTACCGGCCAGACCCGCACGCAGCAGGCCTCTTCGTGAGAGCCGCAAAGCTCCCACCGCCTTTCGTAAGTCTTGACCCGGGCGCGCGGGGTCGGTGGGGGCGCGCACGATCAGTCGGTGGGGGTGACC
>NZ_VJZE01000506.1 GCF_009377205.1 Streptomyces phyllanthi | reverse complement strand
TCCCGGCAGGCCCACCCGGCCCGCCGGGATGACCGGTTTGAGGGTCGGCAGCCAGGTCCCGTATTGGGCGCCCCTGGGCGTCCGCGGCGGTGAGCCCCAGCAGTTCGGTGGCTGACGGGGACCACCGCAGTACGGTGCCCTTCTCGTCAGGCGCGGCAGTGGCGAGGGGGTCGAAGGTGAACGAAGGACTGCTGGAAGAGCCGCCGAAGCCCGAGGGGGCTGCCGCTACGCACGCACCGACAAGGCCATCCGGGCGGAACGCTCGCTCACCGCTTCGGCCGGGCGGTAGGGACAGGGACGCGACGGGGCCCCGGACTATTCGGTGAACTGTCAACTACGTTTAGACTTTCCTCATGGGAGAGACAGTGCGGTGGCTGACGCCGGAGGAGCAGCGCGCGTGGCGAGGCTTTGTCCGGTTGCATGAGCGGCTGGGCGGGCGTCTGGGACGCATGCTGCAGTCGGAGTCGAAGGTGTCGCCTGCGGACTTCGCGGTGCTGGTCAATCTGACGGACGTGCCGGAGGGGCGGCAGCGGTACCAGGATCTGGCGCGGGCGCTGGAGTGGGAGAAGAGCCGGATGTCTCACCACATCGCGCGGATGGCCGGGCGGGGCCTGGTGGTGCGGGAAGAGTGCGCCGAGGACGCGCGCGGCGCGTTCGTGGTGATCACCGACGCCGGGCGTGCGGCGATCGAGGCCGCCGCCCCGCGCCATGTCGAGGCGGTACGTGAACTGTTCATGGACCACGTCACGCCGGCCGAGCTGCGGGTCGTGGCCGAGATCTCCGAGCGCGTCATCAGCAAGCTGGACGAAGATCTGGCCTGAGCCGGGAATCCGGCCGGGAGGGGCTGGTCCGACCCGGGGATCCGGCCGGGCGGGGCTGGCCTGAGCCGGGGATCCGGCCGGGCGGGGAAGCGGTGACACCGGTTCGGGTGCACCGCCCCGCCCGTGGCGGACTCACATGGCCAGTCCGAGCGTCACCGCGGCGGCCACGGCGAGGAGCAGGAAGACGACGGGGCTCAGGGCGTTGTTCCGGGTGGCGGGGTCCGTGTAGTCGCCGGCCTTGGCGTGGAAGCCCACCGCCCCGATCATGGTGATGACGAGACCTGTGGCGGCCGCGATACCCAGCGGCTGCCAGAAAAGCCCGATGACCAGTCCGACGGCGGCAGCCGCCTCGGCCAGGCCGATGAAGCGGACGAAGCCCGCGCTCAGCCCCATGTGGGACTGGAGTGCGGCGGGAACGTCGCCCTTCAGCAGCGCCTTGGGCGCACCCGCGGCGAGCGACCCGAGGGCGAGGAGCACGCTGAGAACGGCGGCGGTGACGTACATGGATCGGTTCCTTCCGAGCGGCCCAGGCAGGAACAGCGGGCCACCAGATTGTGGTTGATGTATCAACACTGGAACCTTAGACAAGGCATAGATGACTCGTCAATCAAGTGGCGCCGGGGTCTGGCGGGGCGCCTGTACCGGATGCTTGCTCATGATGGACACGCGGTTGAACGCGCCGATGGTGATCGCCACCCAGATCGCGGCCGAGATCTGGTCCTCGGTGAGGGCTCGGCGGGCGGTTTCGTACGCGGACTCGTGAGCGGCGAAGCCGGTCGGATCGGTCGTCGCCTCCGCCAGTTCCAGCGCCGCACGCTCCGAGGGGGTGAACAAGCCGGTGTCCCGCCAGGCCGCCAGGACCCCCAGTCTCTGCGGTGACTCGCCCGCACGCAGCGCCTTTCGGGTGTGGAGGTCGAGGCAGAAGGCGCAGCCGTTCAGCTGTGACACGCGGAGGTTGATCAGCTCCACGGTCGTGCGGTCGAGCCCCGCCTCCGCGGCCGTCGCGGTCACCGCCTCCGAGGTCTTCACCATGGCGTGGAAGGCCAGTGGACTCTGTTTGTCGACGAAGATCCTGCGCGGTGCGGATCCGTTGGTGTGCTCACTCACTTCGCGCCTCCTCGGGGGCGGACCGGGACCGCACGTCGGATGCGTGCGGTAGTCATGGGCCCGCTCTCGTGGCATGATAGTTGATGTGACAACTAGAGCTACTTTGGAGAGGGGGCCCCGGTGAGCAACGTGGAAGCCGAACCCGCGGCACTGACATGCGGGTCGGCCGTGGACGGCGACCGCTCGCCCGAAGAGCCACGGGTCGATGTGCTGCCGGCGCGCGACGTGCCCCTGGGCGGGCCGCGCGCCCTGCATGTACGCCGGACGCTGCCGCAGCGCGCCCGGACGCTGATCGGGGCCTGGTGCTTCGCGGATCACTACGGCCCTGTCGACGCCGGCGCGACGGGTATGGACGTGCCCCCGCACCCGCACACCGGCCTGCAGACGGTGAGCTGGCTGTTCAGCGGGGAGATCGAACACCGCGACAGCCTCGGTTCGCACGCCCTGATCCGGCCCGGCGAGATGAACCTCATGACCGGCGGTCACGGCATCGCCCACTCGGAGGTCTCCACCCCGGACACCACCGTCATCCACGGCGTCCAGCTGTGGGTGGCGCTGCCCGATGAGCACCGGAACGCGGCTCGCGACTTCCAGCACCACGTGCCCGACCCCGTGCGGGTCGACGGAGCCGAGCTCAAGGTCTTCCTTGGCTCGCTCGCCGGAAGCACCTCGCCGGTGCGGACCTTCACACCTCTGCTCGGCGCCGAGATCATGCTCGAACCGCACGCGACGGTCACCTTCGCCGTGGACCCCGCCTTCGAGCACGGACTCCTCGTGGACAGCGGGGACGTCCACCTGGCCGACACCGTGCTGCGACCCGCGGAACTCGGTTACGTCCCCTGCGGCGCCGACACCCTGACCGTGGTGAACGAGTCGGACGCCCCCGCGCGCACGATCCTGCTCGGCGGCCCTCCTTTCGAGGAGGAGATCGTCATGTGGTGGAACTACATCGGCCGCAGCCACGAGGACATCGTCCGGGCCCGGGAAGAGTGGCAGGCGGGCTCCGACCGCTTCGGTGAGGTCGAGGGCCATCCGGGACGCCGCCTTCCGGCACCCGCCCTGCCGAACGCCGTCATCGCGCCGCGTGGCAATCCCCCGCGCCGCTGACCTTCGTACGAAAGGCATCTCATGAGTGAGTCCTCCGCCGTCCGGATCGTCCAGCGGGCAGACGCCGAACGCCTGTACGAGATACTGGTCGACGGCCGACGCGCCGGGCTGACCGCGTACCGGGACCGCGGTGCACAACGCGTCTTCTTCCACACCGAGGTCGACGACGCCTTCGCCGGCCAGGGCCTGGGCGCCGAGTTGGTTCGGTGGGCGCTCGTCGACGTGCGCGAGTCCGGGAAGCGGATCGTGCCGGTCTGCCCGTACGTGGCCACATACCTCAAGCGGCATGACGAGTTCGCCGACATCGCCGACCCGGTGACGTCGGACGTCCTGCGCTGGCTGGAGGAGGAACTGCGCTGAGGAGGGAATCTCGAGTGACCGAAACACCACGATGGCTCAGCCCGGCGCAGCAGAACGCCTGGCGTTGCTTCGTCCGGATGCAGGAAAAGCTCAACGGGCGGGTCTCCCGCGACCTGCAGGCGGAGTCCTGCTTGTCGGCCGCCGACTACCGGGTGCTCGTCCATCTCGCGGACGCGCCCGACGGCCGTATGCGCTCCTCGGATCTGGCGAGGAGCGTGGAGTGGGAACAGAGCCGGATGTCGCACCAGGTCGCCCGCATGGTGAAGCGGGGTCTGGTCTGCCGGGAGGGGTGCTTCAAGGGTGGCCGCGGCACGTTCGTGGTCATCACCCCCGACGGGCGCAGGGCGATCGCGGAGGCGGCGCCCCGCCATGTGGAGACCGTGCGCCGCCTTTTCATCGATCTCCTCACCCCGGACGAACTCCGGACCCTCGCCCGTGTGTCCCGCCGCGTGGTCGAGCAACTGGAGAAGTGACCCTCGCGGGGAGGCGGACGGCCCGGCGGGACCGGACCGCCGGTGCCCGCCCCTCACGCCTGCGGGGCCTGGGAGGTGCCGCGCCCGGCTGTCCACCGCGACTCCCGCGTGGATCTGGATGCCGGTGGCCGCGGCGTCGAAGGCCGCGATGGACAGGACACGGTCCGGGGCTCCGGCGAGTTCGATCGAGCCCTGGGCCTCCATGACCGCGACCGGAGCGATGTTCTCCGAGGCGATCATCTTCAGGGTGCCGCGCTGCCGGGCCGACTCCGCATCGATCGCCGTGGCGATCTTCGGGTCGAAGTCGTCGAGTGGTCGCACGGGGGCGACGCCGACCACCGCGCCGTGTGGTCACCCTGTCGCCGGCACGGCCTTCGGCCGCCCGGTCCGCCGCGTCAGCGTGCCGCGCCTCGCGGCTCCCCCGGGAGCAGGCGGGGCCTGCCCGCCAAGGTGGTCCACAGGTACGGAGCGGCGTCGTCCTCGGAGAGCTGGGCGATCATGTAACGGACGCAACGTTCGATCTTGACCCGCCACAGACGGGCCGCCTCGTTCCCGTCGGCGTCGCACAGCGCGTCGTGGACGGCGGTGTCCTCGGCCGCGATGGTGTCGCAGGCCTGGCTGTAGTCCATGTCGAGGACCGTGACGAACATGCGCAGGCGGGCCGTGAGGCGTTCGAAGGTATGGGCGGCCTGGGGAAGATCCGCGATACGGGCGAGGGCGTCCTGGAACCGCAGGTCGACCTCACGTATGCGGAGACGGTCGTTGGCCCGGGCGGCGGCGTGGACCTCCGCCAGGGCCGCCGTGGCCGGGGCGAGGTTCCCGCGGCCGAGCATGGCGATGCGGCGCATGAGCAGCGCGCCGAGGCTGGCGCGCAGGGCGTAGAGGTCGAGTACGTCCTTCGTGTTGACGGCGGGAATCGCGGTCGCGCCTCCGGGGAGCAGGTCGAGCATGCCTTCCTCGGCCAGCGCTCGAAGACCCGCGCGGACGACCCGGCGGGAGAGACCGAGGCGGAGCGCGAGCGGGGCCTCACGGACGCGGTCGCCTGGTTGGTGAACGTCGGTGAGAAGGGCTTCGCGCAACAGGCCGACGACGGGGTCCGGGGTGATGGGAGCGCCGGGCGCGGCGTCGGGGGTGGTGATCTGCGCCGCTTCGAGCGGGCCGGGGTGGTCGAGTGTGCGCGGGTCGGGAGCGTTCGAGTCGTTGTCAGGGCCGCAGATGGCCGGGATGTCGTACGCCGGGCGCGGAGGGGCGATGCGGGTGAAGGGTGTCGCGGAGGGTGTCCAGGTGGTGGACCAGGTCAGCAGCGCGTTGCGGAGGCGGGGCACGGGAGACGCCGGTTCGCGGGGGAGCCGGGCATCGGCGGCGAGGAGGCGGTGGGCTTCCTCGGTCCACGCTTCGGGACTGGGCACATGGTGCCAGCGGCAGGACGTCTCCGGCCGCTGGAGGGCGCCCTCCGCGCCGTACGCCAGCAGGTGCACGCTCGTCCCGGCGTCCGCCGCCGACCTCACCTGTGCCACGAACGTGTGGAGCCCGGGGGAATCCTCCATGTGCTGCTTGCCCCGCAGGGCCGCGAAGGCGCAGGCCACGGCGAGTACGTGGGCCGCGTCCTGGTCCTGACCGCACAGCCGGGCCGCGGTGGCCGCCCCGGAAGCACGTACGGACCGGCCCCGTCCTGCCGGTGCTGTCACGGCGAGCACGCACACCGGCGGGGCGATGAACAGCCCGACCACCTCCTCGGCGTGGTCCGGCAGGGACCAGGCCCGGCGCGGCCCGGCCGTGACACGCGCCCCCGGCTGCGCGCGGTGGGTTCGCCAGATCCGGCTCACCGTGCTCTGGCTGAGACCGGTCTCGGCCGCCATGGAACGCGTCGACCAGCCCCGCGTGGCCCCGGGCGGTGGTGGGGTGAGGGTGCGGACGAGGACATGTGCCAGAGTGTCGTCGTCGGCCGCGGGGGGCCGGCCGGGCCGGGGCTGCTCGTCCAGGCCGTCGATTCGTTCGGCGAGGAAGCGGGCTCGCCACTTGCCGACCATGTCACGGGAGACCCCGAGACGCTTGGCCACGGCGGTGTTGGTGGGCTCGCCCTCGCATGCCAGCACGATCCGCGCACGCAGGGCCCGGGCCTGTGAGCAGGTGCGGCTACGGGTCCACAGCAGCAGTTCGGCCCGTTCCTCCTCGGTGAGGACAACGGCGCCTCGGGGACGGCCGACCATGTCGGCAACCGTAGCCGAATTTCTGACTCGGAGGGACTCCCGTACCCTCTGCCGCAGCTGGGGCATTGTTGGCCCGCCGTCGCCTTCACATACTTCGATGCAATCCGGTGGCTGTGCCGCCGAAGTTCCCGAGAAACCGAGAGTTCGCCTCGACCGGCGCGCCCTGCCCGCCCCCGCACTCGCCGACGGCACGCACGACATCCCCACGACATCCC
>NZ_VJZE01000505.1 GCF_009377205.1 Streptomyces phyllanthi | reverse complement strand
CAGCGGCAGATCTGTATACGAGACAGCCGGTCATATGCCTCACGCGCAAGCCTCGCACGCGAACGGCGTAAGCGCTGCGATTCGGACAACCAAATCCCAAAGAATCGAACAGTTGAATGCTGGACGGATCACGGTCGCGACACGGGGGCTCGGTCGGACCGCGGGCGCGGGACCACCACGACATCACCACGACACCACTGCGGCATCACCGCGGCGCACCCGCCGCTCCCGCCCCGGCAACCCGTCCCCACGGGCGGAGCGGTGCGCACCCGGCGCTGCGGTCGCTCAGCGCTTCGCCACGAACACGTGGGAAGCGACATCCGACCGCAGCTCCGCGGCCTCGCCCGAGCTGCCCACCAGCACGCCGCCCGCCGACTCGGTCACGCTCACCACGGAACCGGGCTGCACACCCGCCCGCCGCAGGGTGTACATCAGCTGCGCGTCCGTCTGGATCGGCTCGCCGATACGCCGTACGACGACGGTCTTGCCCTCCGTGCCCGGGTCCAGGTCGGCCAGCGACACCATGCCCGCGTCCAGGAACGGGTCCGCGCCGTCCTTCTCGCCGAGCTCCTCCAGGCCCGGGATCGGGTTCCCGTACGGCGACTCGGTCGGGTGGCGCAGCAGCTCGAGCACACGGCGCTCCACGGCCTCGCTCATCACGTGCTCCCAGCGGCAGGCCTCGGCATGCACCTGCTCCCACTCCAGACCGATCACGTCGACGAGCAGGCACTCCGCGAGGCGGTGCTTGCGCATCACGCGCGTGGCCAGGCGGCGGCCCTCGTCCGTGAGCTCCAGGTGGCGGTCCGCGGCGACCGACACCAGCCCGTCGCGCTCCATGCGCGCGACGGTCTGACTGACCGTCGGGCCGCTCTGGTCGAGCCGCTCGGCGATGCGGGCGCGCATGGGGACCACACCTTCTTCCTCCAGTTCGAGGATGGTGCGGAGATACATCTCCGTGGTGTCGATCAGTCCGGACATTCGTGCCCCTTGATGAGATCTGCCGAAGGCTCGACCGCTCTCCGGCGCGTGCGCTGGCCCCCGAAGTCCAATTCTGCCGGATAGCACTGACAACCGTGCCGCTGTCGTCGCAACCACGCGGTCAGGACCGGGGTCATGACCGTACCGGTGAGGACGGCGGGACCCTCCCGGCGGGGCCGAACCGACCATGTCGCAAGCACGGTTGGACCATGTCCGGCGCGGTCACACGATGTCAGCCGGGACCATTGACAGGGCAGTGGTCCAGACCGCACCGTGATCCGCATCCACCAACGGGGAACACCAGAGCCGGAAAGGCCTTTTCGGATGGGCGACAGCAAGCTGGCCGAGCAGTTCTTCGACGCCGCGACGGACCTGCTGCGGCGGGTGCGGGACGAGGAGGCGGAGACGATCGCGGCGGCCGGCACGCTGATCGCGGACACCGTGGCCGACGGCGGCCGGCTCTTCGCCTACGGTGCCGGGCACTCCTCGCTCGCCGCCCAGGACCTCGTCTACCGCGCGGGCGGCCTGGCCCTGATGAACCTCCTCGCCGTACCCGGCGCGGTCGGCGTAGAGGCGCCCGCCACGCTGGGCTCCGCCCTGGAACGGGTCGAGGGCCTGGCGAGCGTGGTCCTGGACACCAGCCCGCTCCGCTCCGGCGACCTGCTCGTCATCATCTCCCTCTCCGGCCGCAACGCCCTCCCCGTCGAGATGGCCGTGAACGCCCGCGCGCTCGGGGTGAAGGTCATCGGCGTGACCTCGGTGGCGTACACCTCACAGACCACGTCCCGGCACGTCTCGGGCACCTTCCTGAAGGACCACTGCGACGTCGTCCTCGACTCCAAGATCTCCGTCGGCGACGCGGAACTCACCGCCGAGGGCATAGGGGCACCCTTCGCCCCCGCCTCCACCGTCGTCACCTCGGCCCTCCTCCAGGCGGTCATGGCCACGGCCGCGGGCTCCCTGGCCGACCGCGGCATCGAGCCCCCGCTCCTGCGCTCGGGCAACGTGGACGGCGGCCACGCGTGGAACGGCCGGCTGATGCGCGAGTACGGCGACCGGATCTTCTACGTGCGCTGAAGCGACCACGACCGGCGTACGGAGCCCTGGGCCGGGAGTGCCGTGTACAACGATTTCCCCCAATCTTGCGGGAACCCGGTGTGGGCTGAGTCACGTTCGAGTTGAATGACTACTGAGTAACGAACCGACGCGCCGTACGTGCGGACGCAGCCTGCAGGGGGTTCAGGTGAGTGCTTCCCGGCGTAGAGGGACCACGGACGAGCTGGGGCCGGACGAGCCCGAGCCCAGTGGCGGCGACCCCGGGACCGGGGACGAGGCCACGGTCGAGGCGGACGAACCCGAGCGCGGATCGGACCTGCTCGCCGCGCTGCTCGACGGAATGGACGCCGCGCTGTGCGCCTTCGACGCCGACGGGGTCGTCACCCACTGGAACCGCGAGGCCGAGCGCATCCTCGGCTGGACCGCCGCCGAGGCCGTCGGACGCCACGGGTTCGCCGGATGGGCCGTACGGACCGCCGACGCAGAGGAGGTCGAGGGGCGGCTGATGTCCGCCATGCGGGCCCCCGGACGGCAGGTGCACGAGTTCGCGCTGCTCACCAAGGACGGCGGACGGGTACTCGTCCGCACCCAGTCGGCCGCCGTACGCGGATCGGACGGCAGGCCCGCCGGCGTCTACTGCGCCTTCAGCGAGGTGCACACCCAGATCGACCTGGAGCGATCCATAGCGCTGAGCGAAGCGCTGTTCGAGGACGCGAGCTGGGGTGTCGTACTCGTCGACGCCGATCTGCGGCCCGCCGTGGTGAACGCGCACGCGGCCCGCGCGCTCGGCATCGGACGCACGGCCGTCCTCGGGCGCCCCCTGGGCGAGCTGCTCAGCCAGGGCGTCGAGGAACTCGAGAGCGCCCTCACCCATGTACTCGCCGAGGGCGCGCCGCCCGCACCCGCCGAGATCTGGGTGGGCGTGCGCACCACCGAGGGCGAGAAGCGCCGGTGCTGGCGCAGCGGCTTCCTGCGGCTGGCCTCACCGCTCGCGGAGGAACCCGTTCCGCTGGGCGTCGGCTGGCTCTTCCAGGACATCACCGAAGCCAAGCTGAGCGAGCAGGAGGCCGCGCTGCTCCGCTTCCGCGCCAACCAGCTGCACCGTGCCGCGCGCGCCGCCGCCGAGTGCGAGGACCCCGCGGAGGCCGCGACCGTCCACCTGGACTTCTCCCTCGCCGGGTTCGCCGACCACGCGATCGTCGACCGGCTGGCCGGGGACCCGGCCGGCTCGCGCACCGGCACGGCGGCCGATGCCCCGGTACGGCTCGTCCGGGCCGCCGCCACGCCGTCCGGCGCCCCCGGCCCCAGCCAGCTCACCGGACACGCGGGCCTGCCCGTCCGGTACGCCAAGGGCCACCCCGCCCTCCAGTGCGTCGAGCGCGCCGGCTCCGTACGCGCCAGCGCGGACGACACCAGCCCCGAAGCCACCCGCACCTGGGCGACCGCCCGCCAGTGGCCCACCGACACGGTCCACGCCCTGTGCGCCGTCCTCCGCAGCCGCGGCCGCACCCTCGGCGTCGTCACCTTCCTCCGCGGCCCCGGCCGCACCCAGTTCGAACGCCCGGACGCGACGTACGCGGAGGACGTGGCGGTACGGATCGCGGCGGCGCTGGATCTGGCGGGGCTGGTGGAGTAGCCGCCGACGGACCGGACCGGTGGTGCTCACTCTGGTCGCGACCGGCGTGGTGGCGGTGTCCGTCGTACCCGCCTGGCTCCCGCTGAGGAGCCGGTTCGTGGCCGTGGTCGTGTGCGCCGCGACGCTGCCCTGGTTCGCGGGCCGGTTCCGGCGCCAGTACCAGGAACTCCTCCGGGCCGGCCGGGAGCGTGCCGAGCAACTGCGGCGCGAGCAGGAGCCGGTCGCCGACCATGCCTGGCTGCGCGAACGATGAGGACCCGAGCCGAAGGGCAGGGCCTGCCCCCCTGACGATGGTCAGGGGGGCAGGCCCCCGGAGCTTGGACATGGGGACAGGTCCGGGTGAAAGTACGGGGATGAGTTTCCGGCTGGCGGCGTACGCCGTGTGCACCGAGGACGGACGGGTGCTGCTCGCCCGTTGCGTTTCACCACAAGGCGAGTCCATCTGGACTCTTCCAGGCGGAAGGGTCGAGCACGGAGAAGATCCCTTCGACGCGGTCATCCGGGAGGTTGCTGAGGAGACCGGCTGCGACGCGGTGGTCGAACGCCTGCTGGGCGTCGACTCCAGGGTGATCCCCGCAGCCGAACGCACCGTCCCCGGCGGACCGGACCACCAGAATGTCGGCGTCTTCTACCAGGTCCGTATCACCGGCGGTCAACTCCGGCCCGAGCCGAACGGCGCAGTCGTCGAGTCGGTCTGGACTCCGATCCCCGACGTCGTTTGCCTCCCCCGGTCATCGCTGGTCGACATCGGCCTCGCTCTGGCGCAGACCGTTCCGGCAACCGGCCACGTCGGCCCTGTCCCGGTCGGCGGTCTGATCCAGCACTGAGGCGACCGCCCATCCGACTGGGCCGCTTGATCGTCATCTGACTCACATGACCGGGTGGGACAGGCTCTAGCAGCAGAGACGGGACACCCCTCAGTAATCCCCTCGGAAAATAGGTTGAGCGCCGGGGTTCGGCTTCCTAAAGTGGCTCTCACTTCGGAAGGGAGGTGGTTCGGCAGATGTATGCATACCGGACGGAAGAGGTGGCTGCGGGCTAGTGGCCCGTCGTCGTACTCGGTTCGGCGCCGGGCCGGCACGTGAGCGATGCGTGCAGCCGGCCTAATCCAACGCAGTCACCCGACCCGCAGGCTCGCCGGTACGTCCGGCCGGCTTCTCGCCGTCAGGCGAGGGACCCAGAGCCTGCGGGTCGTCTGCGTTTCGGGCGAGGTCAGTGGCTGATGTCCTCGTAGCCCTCGATCTCGCGCGGGTCCCGCGTGCCCGGGCCCGTGTAGCGGGCCGAGGGGCGGACCAGGCGGCCCGTGCGCTTCTGTTCCAGGATGTGGGCCGACCAGCCGGCTGTGCGGGCGCAGGTGAACATCGAGGTGAACATGTGGGCGGGCACCTCGGCGAAGTCCAGGACGATGGCCGCCCAGAACTCGACGTTCGTGGCCAGGACGCGGTCCGGGCGACGGGCGTGCAGCTCCGCAAGGGCCGCCTTCTCCAGGGCCTCGGCGATCTCGTAGCGCGGGGCGCCGAGTTCGCGGGCCGTGCGGCGGAGGACTCGGGCGCGCGGGTCCTCGGCCCGGTAGACGCGGTGGCCGAAGCCCATCAGGCGTTCGCCCTTGTCCAGGGCCTGTTTGACGTAGGCCTCGGCGTCTCCTGTGCGTTCGATCTCCTCGATCATGCCCAGGACGCGGGAGGGGGCGCCGCCGTGGAGCGGGCCGGACATCGCGCCGACCGCGCCTGACAGGGCCGCCGCCACGTCCGCGCCCGTCGAGGCGATGACCCTCGCCGTGAACGTGGACGCGTTCATGCCGTGTTCGGCCGCCGACGTCCAGTAGGCGTCCACGGCCGCGACGTGCTTCGGGTCCGGTTCGCCGCGCCAGCGGATCATGAAGCGTTCGACCACGGAGTGGGCCTTGTCGATCTCACGCTGCGGGACCATGGGCAGTCCCTGGCCGCGGGCGGACTGGGCGACGTAGGACAGGGCCATGACGGCGGCGCGGGCGAGGTCCTCGCGGGCCTGCTCGGCGTCGATGTCCAGCAGCGGTTTCAGGCCCCACACCGGGGCCAGCATGGCGAGCGCCGACTGGACGTCCACGCGGATGTCGCCCGAGTGGACGGGGATCGGGAAGGGCTCGGCCGGGGGCAGGCCGGGGTTGAAGGCGCCGTCGACGAGCAGTCCCCATACGTTGCCGAAGGAGACATGGCCGACCAGATCCTCGATGTCGACGCCCCGGTACCGGAGTGCGCCGCCCTCCTTGTCCGGTTCGGCGATCTCCGTTTCGAACGCGACGACTCCTTCGAGCCCGGGTACGAAGTCGGACATCAGGCGGCTCCTCACGGTCGGAAGCGGGCGGTGAATCGGGCGGTTCCGAGCAATCGCGGTCCGATGCGGTCATCAGTCACCCGGGTGATGCCCCGTGTGAGCGACAGTCATCCAACAGAACGATTGCAGAACGATATCCCTGAGTGCCACCTTTCGGGAGAGTGTGCGGCACTGAGTGCCATGTAGTGATGAACGCCACTCCCCGCGCACGCGCGGGCGCATACGGCAGGATGACCATGTGAACGACCGCGATTCCGCCTCCGATCCGGCGTCCGATCCGGCTTCCGATCCAGCCATCGGCCCGCCTTACGACCCGTCCGCCGCCCCCGC
>NZ_VJZE01000504.1 GCF_009377205.1 Streptomyces phyllanthi | reverse complement strand
CCCGTGGGGCAAAGTCGCAGCCCGCCGACGGGGGAAGATCGGCGGGCTGCGGGGTGGTGCGGCAGTGGTTCAGTGGGCCGTCAGTGGACCGAGGATCAGTGGGCCGTCAGTGGACCGAGTGTCAGTGGGCCGTCAGTGGACCGAGTGCTCGTCCCGCGGGAACGTTCCGCCCACGACCTCCTCCGCGAACGCCTTGACCGCCCCGCCCATGACCTCGCGAAGATTCACGTACTGCTTCACGAACTTCGGCACCCGACCCCCGGTCAGCCCGAGCATGTCGGTCCACACGAGGACCTGCGCGTCCGTCTCCGCCCCGGCACCGATCCCCACCGTCGGAATGTGCAGCACACGCGTGACCTCGGCAGCCAGCTCAGCCGGAACCAGCTCGAGGACGACCGCGAACGCACCGGCGTCCTGCACGGCCTTGGCGTCCCGCAGCAGCTGCGCGGCCGCCTCCTCGCCCCGCCCCTGAACCCGGTAACCCATGGCGTTCACGGACTGCGGGGTCAGGCCGATGTGGGCCATGACCGGGATCCCGGACTCGACGAGAAGCTCGATCTGGCGGTGCGAACGCTCGCCGCCCTCCAGCTTCACCGCCCCCACGCCCGCTTCCTTCACCAGCCGCGTCGCCGAACGCAGAGCCTGGACGGGCCCCTCCTGGTACGACCCGAAGGGCAGGTCTCCGACGATCAGTGCGCGACTCGTACCGCGTACGACCGCCGCCGCCAGCATCGTCATCTCGTCGAGGGTGACGGGCACGGTCGTCTCGTACCCCAGGTGGCAGTTGCCCGCCGAGTCGCCGACGAGCATGACCGGGATGCCGGCCTCGTCGAAGACGGACGCGGTCAGCGCGTCGTACGCGGTGAGCATGGGCCACTTCTCGCCGCGCTCCTTGGCGGCGGCGAGGTCGCGCACGGTGATGCGCCGGGTGCTCTTGCCCCCGTACAGGGCCCTGCCGCTGCCGGAGGGCTTGAGCGCACCCTGCGCGGGCTGCGCGGTCTGCTGCTGGGCAGCCGGAAGCTGCGTCATCGCAACGCTCCTTCTGTCATCTCGAGGCGCCCTCACGGCGTCCCCGGACCGCTTCCATGGTGGCACCTCGTGCCGACCGCGGCCAGACCGGGGCGGGGGACTTCGGTCACGTACGGCCGCGCCGGAGGGGGCGCGGGACGGTCACCATCCCTCCAAGCCTTCGTAAAGATTTTCAATACGAGACGGTTCCGTATCGAAACGTGGCTAGGGTCGTCCCCATGACCTCTCCCGCTGTCCCCGCCGAGCGACGGGTCCCCGAAGCCGTGCACCGGCGTCGCTGGGTGATTCTCGGTGTGCTGATGCTCAGCCTGCTGATCGTGGTGCTCGACAACTCGATCCTGAACGTCGCCATCAAGACGATCTCCACGCCCGCGCCGACCGGCCTCGGTGCCACACAGAGCGAGCTGGAGTGGGCGATCAACGCCTACACCCTCGTCTTCGCCGGGCTGCTGTTCAGCGCGGGGCTCCTCGGCGACCGGCTCGGGCGGAAGAAGGTCCTGATCGCCGGGCTCGTGGTCTTCGGTGCCGGGTCCGCGCTCGCCGCCCTGTCCGGCTCACCGGCCGAACTCATCGCCTTCCGCGCGGTGATGGGCCTCGGCGCCGCCTTCGTGATGCCCGCCACCCTGGCCGTGCTGATGAACGTCTTCGAGCGGGAGGAGCAGCCGAAGGCGATAGGCATCTGGGCGGGCGGCGTCGGCCTGGCCATCGCCATCGGGCCGATCACCGGCGGGCTTCTGCTCGACCACTTCTGGTGGGGCTCCGTCTTCCTCATCAACGTGCCGATCGTCCTCCTCGCGCTGGCGCTGATGCTGTGGCTGGTGCCCGACTCCCGCGACCCCAGTCCCGGACGCGTCGACCCGGTGGGCGTTGTCCTGTCCGTCGTCGGGCTCGTCCTGCTGGTGTACGGCATCATCAAGGGCGGCGAGCTCGCCGACTTCACCGATGTCACCGTGCTCGTGCCCATAGGGGCGGGGCTCGCCGTGCTCGCCGGATTCGTCGTCTTCGAGGCGCGCAGCGACCACCCGTCCATCGACGTGACCTACTTCAGGAACAAGGTCTTCTCCGCGGCCATCGGCGCCATCGCGCTGGTCTTCTTCGCGCTCATGGGCGTGACCTTCTTCTCCGTCTTCTACACGCAGAGCGTCCGGGGCTACACCCCGCTCCAGACCGGTCTGCTGATGCTGCCGCTGGCCGTCGCGCAGATGGTGTTCGCGCCCCGGGCCCGGCTGGTCGTGGACCGGTTCGGCAACAAGGCGGTGTGTACGGCGGGGCTGTTGACGATCGCCGCGATGCTGGCCGCGTTCGCCACGCTGGACGCGGACACGCCGATCTGGGTCCTCGAGGTCGTCTTCTTCCTCATGGGCACCGGCATGGCGCACATCATGACCCCGGTGAGCGTCGTCATCATGCAGGCGCTGCCACGTGAGAAGGCCGGCTCGGCGTCCGCGCTCAGCAACACGTTCCGCCAGGTCGGCGGCGCCCTCGGTATCGCGGTCCTCGGTTCGGTCCTGTCGGCGGCGTACCGCTCGGGCATCGAGGACAGCCTGCCGCCCGCCGCCCGGCACGAGGCGGGCGAGTCCATCGAGGCCACCCTCGGCTTCGCCGCGAAGCTGGGCCGTGAGGGCGAGGCCCTGATAGGCCCGGCTCATGACGCCTTCCTGCACGCGATGCACGTCACCGCGCTGTGCGGAACGGGAGTGGCACTGTTCGGGGCGGTGGTGGTGGCGCTGTTCCTGCCGGGGAAGCCGCCGGAGCAGCAGAAGGAGCAGGGCGGGACGGAGCTGGTGACGGTGGACCAGTAGGGCGCCGATGACGGCGGATCAACAGGGCGGCGGATCACGGCGGTTCGGGCACCGAGTGCCACTCACGGTCGTTCAGACGGGAGAATCGGCCCCACGCCGACGACCGGGGCCCCACGTCGAGGACCAGGGCCCCACGCCAAACGACAGGGACGGAGCCGAACGTGAGCCTCGCCGACAGCCGAGCCAGGGAAGGGGCCCCCGTCCGGGGGCGCCCGCGGAGCGAGGCCGTGGAGCGCTCCATCATCGAAGGGGTGATGAAGCTCCTCGAGGACGGCGTGCCGCTCGCGGAGTTGTCCATCGAGCGGGTGGCCCGGACGGCGGGCGTCGGCAAGGCCACCATCTACCGCCGCTGGGCCGGCAAGGAGGAACTCTTCGTCGACGTCCTGCGCGCCGCCGAACCCGCCGACCCGGTGCTTCCCGGCACCTCCATGCGCGACGACCTCGTCGTCCTCCTGGAGGCGCTGCGCCGGCACGGTCTGCGAAAGCGCTCCTCGGCGATCCTGTACAACGTCCACGCCCAGATGAAAAGCAGCCCGAAGCTCTGGGCCGTGTATCACGCCACGGTGATCGAGCCGAGGCGCCGCACGACCTCCGACGTACTGCGCAGAGGCCAGGAAAACGGCGAACTCCGCGCCGACGTCGATATCGAGCTGGTCAGTGACCTCTTCACCGGTCCCATCCTCGTCCGCACCGTCATGCGCCCGGACGCCACACTGGACGACGACCTGCCCGAACGCATCGTCGACACGGTCCTGGAGGGCCTGCGCCCGGGCGCCGCATAGACCTTCACGGATCTTCGGACCCTTGCGCGTTCCGCGTGTCTCATTCGTACGTGTCTCATTCGTACGTGTTTCATTCGTGCGTGGCTGGCTTATTCGCGGCGTGACATTTCTCGCACGCGCGGGCCGTTCTGGTCGGAATCTTCCTTGAAATTCAAAAGATTCTCGAGGCGGTGCCACAAGAGCGGCGCTCATAACTTCCGTACGGTGTGCTGATTTCGTCACAGAGCCCGCACCCGTGCCACCCGTTCGGAACTCCCAACGTCGCGTTATTCGTCATGGTGCCCGTACGGCCGCCATGGGGCGGCGGGAACGACGGCGATCATCCCCTAGGGTCGTAGACGCGGGGGACGATGTGCACGGCAGGTTGTGAGGCGACGGTATGGCGCAGGCGTTTGTGACGGAGACGGGCAGCGGCGGCACGGGTGCGGGCCGCGGGGGAGCTCGGCTTCAACGCCTGTGGAACGGCCTGAGGCGGGACCCGCGGATCTGGCGCCGGGGCCTGGTCATCGCCGCCCTCGCGGTCGTCCTCGCCCTGGTCATGGCGCTGCACGCGCGGATCCCCAACTCCATCGGCAACACCGGCAGCCTCACGGAGACGTTCCTGCCCTGGCTCGGCGTGTTCGTCCCGGTCCTCCTCGTCCTCGCGCTGGTCCGCCGGTCCGCGACCGCGCTCATCGCCGTGCTGCTGCCCGGGATCGTCTGGCTGAACCTCTTCGGCGGGCTCCTCACCCACAAGACCGGCGGCGGCGGCGAGCTCACCGTCGCCACGCACAACGTCAACGCGGACAACGCGGACCCCGCCGGCACGGCCCGCGACGTGGCCGCCTCCGGGGCGGACGTCGTGGCGCTGGAGGAGCTCACCGAGACGGCGGTGCCCGTCTACGAGAAGGCGCTGGAGTCGACGTACAAGTACCACGAGGTCGTCGGCACCGTCGGGCTGTGGAGCAAGTACCCGATGAGCGGCACCAAGGCCGTCGACATCAAGCTGGGCTGGGAGCGCGCGATGCGCTCGACCGTGACGACACCCGAGGGGAAGGTCGCCGTCTACGTCGCCCATCTGCCCTCCGTGCGGGTGAAGCTGGAGGCGGGGTTCACCGCCCGGCAACGCGACAAGAGCGCCGACGCCCTGGGCGAGGCCATCGCGGACGAGTCGAAGCTGCCGACCGTGCTGCTCGGTGACCTCAACGGCACGATGAACGACCGCGCGCTCAACGCCATCACCGCGCAGATGCGCTCCACGCAGGGCGCGGCGGGCAGCGGCTTCGGCTTCAGCTGGCCGGCGTCGTTCCCGATGGCGCGGATCGACCAGATCCTGGTGAAGGGCGCGGAGCCCAAGGCGTCGTGGACGCTGCCGGCGACGGGGAGCGACCATCTGCCGATCGCGGCGCGGGTGAAACTCGACACGTCGGGATCCTGAGCACCCGCTCCCAACTGGGCTTTTTTCAGCTGGAATACAGGACGCGGGCAGGTTTGTTCCGTAATTGAACATACGATGCAACGGAACCCCCGCTCGTGAAAGGTCCCTTCCCCATGCCCATGGCCCTGCTCGCCCTCGCCGTGGGTGCCTTCGGCATAGGCACCACCGAATTCGTCATGATGGGCCTCCTGCCGGACGTCGCCGACGACCTGCGCGTCTCCATCCCCGTCGCCGGGCATCTCGTCTCGGCGTACGCGCTGGGCGTGGTGATCGGCGCTCCGCTGCTGGCGGCGGTGACGGCCCGGATGTCCCGCCGCACGGTGCTGGTCGCCCTGATGGCGCTGTTCGTGTTCGGCAACGCCCTGTCGGCCTTCGCGCCCGACGAACGCTGGCTGCTGGCCGCCCGTTTTCTGAGCGGTCTGCCGCACGGTGCCTTCTTCGGAGTGGGCGCCGTGGTCGCCACGAGCCTGGTGGCGCCCGAGCGCAAGGCCCGCTCCGTCTCACTGATGTTCCTCGGGCTGACGGTCGCGAACGTCGCGGGCGTTCCCGTGGCGACGCTGGTGGGGCAGCACTTCGGGTGGCGTGCCGCGTTCCTGGGCGTGAGCGTGATCGGGCTGGTGGCGATCGCGTCCCTGGGGCTGCTGTTGCCGCGCGACGAGGCTCCCCGGCACACGTCCGGCGGCGGACTGCGCGGTGAGCTGGCAGCCCTGTGCTCCCTGCCGGTCTGGCTCGCCCTGGGTACGACGGTCGCGGGCTTCGGGGCCCTCTTCGCCGCGTACAGCTACATCGCGCCCATGCTGACGTCGGCCGCCGGGTACGCGGATGCGAGCGTCACGATGCTGCTGGCCCTGTTCGGTGTCGGGGCGACCGTGGGGAACCTCGTGGGGGGCCGGCTGGCGGACCACTCGCTGCGGGGCACGCTGTTCGGCGGTCTGGTGTCGCTGGTGGCGGTACTGGCTCTGTTCCCCGTGCTGATGGGGACGGCGTGGACGGCTGCCCTGGCGGTGACGCTGCTCGGTACGGCGGCGTTCGTGACCGGCTCTCCGCTCCAGCTGATGGTGATGGAGAAGGCGGCCACGGCTCCCTCCCTGGCGTCCTCGGCCAACCAGGCGGCATTCAACCTGGCGAACGCCGGGGGTGCGTGGATCGGCGGGCTGGCGCTCGGTGCGGGCCTCGGAGTGACGTCTCCGGCGGTTGCCGGGGCGGGGCTCGCCGTGCTGGGGGTCGGTGTCGCGGTGGTCGCGTATGTGGTGGACGTACGGCGCGGTGTCGCGGCGCGGCGGGGTGTGC
>NZ_VJZE01000503.1 GCF_009377205.1 Streptomyces phyllanthi | reverse complement strand
CCCCGACCCCTACCCGCAGCCCGGTCCCGCGTCCGGGACGCCTTGGCCGTGATGCGTGAGCGTCGTCGCCTCTCCCCGGTGTCGAACCCGGCATCGCCATCGCGGTCGTCGATTCCTCGGACACCATGCAGATCTACGTGGCCGACCTCGACATGCCCTTGCCCGCCGATATCCAGAAGCTCACCAACGCCTCGTAACTTCCCCCACAGCCGCCGGATCCTGCCCCTGCGGACGCCGATGCCGGATGACACTCGAGTGATCAAGAAGGGCGACAAGTCCGTCGAACGGCACTCATGGTGAGCGCGGGCATCGAGCCGTACGCCGACCTCACGGACCCGCACCACCGAGGGAACAGGACTGGGCCTGCCCATCGTCCACCGAGTCCTCCTGCTCCACCACCCGACCCTTGCGCCGAACCGGTCACGGGGTAGCGGGGCGATCAGCAGGGGATACGGGCTGCCGTGCGGGCGTCTCGAGTGCCTTGGGAGGAACGCGATTAGTACCCAGGTAGGAGGCGACGGCGCCGGATTCGCTTCCCCGGTGCCGTAGGTGGCCGGATTTCCGCGCCTAGCTTGATGGACGGGTCACGCAGACCCACCCAGTTCTCGTCATCCATCCCGTTGTTTCCCAGGTGGGAGTACCTCTGTGGCCACCTTCCTCTACAGACTCGGCCGGTTCGCCTTCAGGCGACGCCGCCTTGTGGTGATGCTGTGGATCGTCATCCTGGCGGTCGTCGGCATCGGCTCCGCGAGCGTGTCCGGCACGACGTCGGACCAGTTCACCATTCCCGGCACCCAGTCCCAGAAGGCACTGGACCTGCTCGACAAGGAGTTCCCCCAGGCCTCTGCCTCGGGTGCCACCGCGCGAGTCGTCTTCGAGGCGCCCGACGGACAGAAGCTGACGTCCGGGGCCGACAGGACCGAGGTCGAGTCACTGATCGCCGACCTCAAGAAGGCTCCCCAGGTGGCGAGCGTCAGTGACCCCTACGCCAGTCGTCTGATCAGCCAGGACGGCACCATCACCTACGCCCAGGTGACGTACAGGGTCGCCCAGGCCGACCTCACCACCGAGGCACGGGACGCCTTGCACGCCGTCGCCGACAAGGGCGAGAAAGCGGGTCTGGCGGTCAGCCTGGGCGGTAACGCCGTCAACGAGAAGGAGGGCGCGAAGGCGGCCGAGCTGATCGGTCTCGCGGTGGCCGCCGTGGCGCTGGTGATCACCTTCGGTTCTCTGCTCGCCGCCGGCCTGCCACTGCTGACCGCGCTCCTGGGCGTCATCGTCGCGATCCTGTCGATCACCATCGCGACCGCCATATGGGACATGAGCTCCTCGGCGTCGACGCTCGCGTTGATGCTGGGCCTGGCGGTCGCCATCGACTACGCCCTGTTCATCGTCTCCCGCTACCGCAGCGAGATCAGGGCGGGCCACGAGCCCGAGGACGCCTGCGGGCGAGCCCTTGGCACGGCCGGATCAGCGGTCGTCTTCGCCGGCCTGACCGTGGTCATCGCGCTGGCGGGCCTCAGCGTCGTCGGCATCCGGCTGCTGTCCGACCTGGGCCTGGCGGCGTCGTTCGCGGTCGTCGTGGCCGTGGTCGTCGCCCTGACCCTGCTGCCCGCGGTACTGGGCTTCGCCGGGATGCGCATCATGAAGGGCAACCTCCAGACCAAGCGCATGCGGGCGCTGGAGCGCGGCGAGGGCGAGCCGATGGGCGTGCGCTGGGTACGGCACGTCATCCGCCACCCGTGGCGGGCGCTTCTGGTCTCGGTCGCCGCCCTCGGCGTGTTGGCCGTCCCGGCTCTGTCGATGCGCCTGGGCATGCCCGACGACAGCACGGCTCCTGCGGGCAGCACACAGCGGGTGGCCTACGACACGCTGAGCAAGGGATTCGGCCCGGGCTACAACGGCCCGCTCACGGTCGTCGTCGACGCCCGGGACAGCAAGGACCCGAAGGCCGCCGCCGGGGAGACGGTCACGGCGCTGGGCAAGCTGCCCGACGTCGCCTCCGTGAGCCCGGCCGTGTTCAACACCTCGGGCGACGTGGCACTGATCCGGGCCGTCCCGAAGGGCTCCCCGAACAGCCAGGAGACGGTGGACCTGGTCGGGGAGATCCGTGACACCACCGCCCCGGCCGTGCTGAAGGCCACGGACGCGGAGGTCGTGATCACCGGTACGACGGCCTTGAACATCGACGTCTCCGACAAACTCGGCGACGCTCTCGTGCCCTACCTCCTGGTGGTCGTCGGCCTGGCCGTGATCCTTCTGCTGCTCGTGTTCCGCTCCATCCTGGTGCCTTTGAAGGCGACGCTGGGATTCCTGCTCAGCGTGACGGCGACTCTGGGAGTCCTCGTCGCGGTCTTCCAATGGGGTTGGTTCAAGGACGTCTTCGGCGTCGACACGACCGGGCCCATCGTGAGCGTGATGCCGATCTTCATGATCGGCGTGGTCTTCGGCCTCGCCATGGACTACCAGGTCTTCCTCGTCACCCGGATGCGGGAGGAGTACGTCCACGGTGCCGAGCCCACCGAGGCGGTGGTCGCGGGCTTCCGGCACGGTGCACGTGTGGTGACGGCCGCGGCGATCATCATGATCTCCGTCTTCGCCGGATTCCTGCTTGCCGACGCCGCACTGATCAAGTCGATCGGTCTGGGGCTCGCGTCGGCTGTCCTCTTCGACGCCTTCGTGGTCCGCATGACGATCGTGCCCGCGGTCATGGCCCTGCTGGGCCGCCGGGCCTGGGCACTGCCCCAGTGGCTGGACCGGATCCTGCCCGACGTGGACGTCGAGGGGGAGAAGCTGCGGCACGTCCTGGACGGGCCGACCGCCACGAGCGGGCCGGGCGGGGAAGCCGAGCCGGGAAGCGCTCAGGACAGGCCGCTCGAGCCCGCCCGCCGAGGCCAGGACTGACCACCGCGCCGCTTACAGTGGCTGGCGCACGGTGATCCCACGGAGTGGGAGCCGTCCCTCCAGTCGCCGTCCGTCGCCCCTTACTCCCCCCAAGGGGCGACGGACGGTTTCGCCGGTACCTCGGAGACACACGCCGTGCCCTCAGCATCGAAGGACCCCATCGTCGACCGCGGCACCCTGCTGTGCAGCTCGGAGGACCGCACTGTGGACCGGATCCTGACCCTGCTGGCCTCGGTGGGGCGGGCGGACCAGGCGCATCCCCATGTCAGGAGGTGGGGGGTGCCCGTCCTGTGCGCCGCGCTCGGCCTCCAGCCCCTGATGGAATACCCCGGCCCGGGGCCCGCGCTCCCGGTCACACTGGGCCTGCTGGCCGGAATCACCGTACCGCTGCTGTGGCGCCAGAGCCGTCCTGTTCTGGTGTTCGCCGTCGTCACGGGCTTCTCCGTGGCGGAAGCCGCATGTGGCGTGCTGACCAACGCACATTTCCTCGCCCAGCTGGTCATGCTGTACAACCTGGCCCGCTTCGCCACCCCCCTCGCTCTGGCCGGGGCCGTGTCGGTCGCCGTACCCCAGACGCTGGTCACCGTCCTCGCCTTCTCCTCCGACGTCCAGCTCAAGCGCATCACCAGCGCCCTGGCACTGGCCGTCATGCTGACGATCTGCATGATCGCGATGGCGGGCCTGGGGCTGGGCGGCCGGGTGGCACGCCTTTACATCACCGCTCTCCAGGACCGGGCGGTGCGGCTGGAGGTGGAGCGGGACCAGCGGGCCCGGCTCGCAGAAGCGGCGGAGCGGGCACGCATCTCCCGGGAGATGCACGACATCCTCGGCCACACACTCGCCGTCATGGTCGGTCTCGCCGACGGGGCGGCCGGGCTGGCCGAGGCCTCACCCAAACGAGGCGCCGAGACCCTCCGGACCATCGCCGACAGCGGGCGTGGTGCCCTGGCGGATCTGCGCCGACTCCTCGGCACCCTCCGCGAGAACGGCACCGCGTCCTGCGACTCCCCGCTGGCACCTCAGCCCGGCCTGACCGACCTCGACGCCCTCCTGGAGAGGGTCCGGGCCGCCGGCCCCACCGTGACCCTGCACACCGAGGGGGACCTCGCCGGCCTCCCCGCAGGACTCCAACTCACCGTCTACCGCATCGTTCAGGAAGCACTGACCAACACCCTCAAGCACGCGGCCCTTGCCACGACGATCGACGTGGCCGTCGTGGCGACCTCCCGAGGGGTACGTGTCGCCGTCGAGGACAGCGGTCCCCCACGTGCGCCGCGCAAGCGCCCTCGCAACGACGGGGGACAGGGGCTCCTCGGTATGCGCGAGCGCGCCGCGCTCTACCAGGGGACCGTGACCGCCGGCCCGAACTCCCGGGGCGGCTGGAGCGTCCGAGCGGAACTGCACCTCGTCCCACCCACCAACACGCCTACGGAGAAGTACCTGGCATGACCACTGTCCTCATCGTCGACGACCAGGCCCTGCAACGCCTCGGCTTCAGCATGCTCATGGAACAGCACCCCGACCTCACCGTCGTCGGCGAGGCCACGCACGGCACCGAAGCGGTGCGTATGACGGCAGAACTCCACCCGGACGTCGTCCTGATGGACGTGCGCATGCCCGGCATGGACGGCATCGAGGCGACCCGACACATCGTCACCTCAGGTGGCCGCTCCCGTGTGCTGGTCATGACCACTTTCGACCTGGACGAATACGCCTACGACGCGCTGCGGGCGGGAGCCAGCGGTTTCCTCCTCAAGGACGCCCTGCCCGAAGAGCTCCTCGCCGGTATCCGCGCGGTCGCGGCCGGGGACGCCGTCATCTCACCGGGGCTGACCCGCAAACTCATCGACGCCTTCACCACACACCTGCCCGGCCACACCCCCGAGCAGAAGCGACAGCTGGAAGCCCTCACCGAACGCGAGATCGAGGTCCTCACCGCGGTCGCCATCGGCTACAGCAACGCCGAGGTGGCCGAACATCTGCACCTGGCCGAAACCACCGTGAAGTCCCATGTCAGTCGCATCCTCGCCAAGATCGGTGCCCGGGACCGTGTCCAGGCTGTCATCTTCGCCTACGACGTGGGGCTCGTACGGCCGGCATGACAGCCGGAGCGGTGTGGGGTCCCGAGGCCGGACACGGGCAGCGGCCGCCGGATCAGGCCGCCACGTGCGAGCGGAGACGAGCAAGGTGAGCATGCGCATCGGGGAAAGTGGAAGAGTCCATCCTGGAGCAGGGAGGGGAGGACGGCGAAGGCCGGGGCACCGAACGCGTCCGGTGATCAGGACCACGGGCGTGCCCATGAACAAGTCGGGGCGGACCGACCGGCGTCGGACGGACCACCGGCACGACCCGCTCCCCGGGATCGCCCGACGCGTGGCCGTGGGGAGCGCGCTGATACTTCTCGTCAGCGGTGTCATCTCCGTCGTGCAGCCTCGCCCGCTCACCACTATGAGCGGCACATCGCTCCGGGTCCGAAGCGCTCTGCAGACGTCCAGCCCGTCGATGTCCGGCAGGCCGAGGTCGAGCAGGACCATGCCCGTCGACTCCGAGAGGAGCGCCTCCTCGCCGGTGGGTGCCCAGACCATCTCATAGCCGTACCGCGGCAGGGCGCGCAGCAGAGAGTCGGCCACCAGTTGGTCGTCCTCGACGAGCAGTACCCGCACGTCATCTCCCCGCGGGGGTGGGGGTCGTGTGGGCATTGAGGCGTCTGGTGAGGCGCACGGTGATCATGCACGGTACCTTCAAGTGAGGGTTGGCTGTCGCCGGATGAGCGACCGTCTCATACGGGCCGGGCTTGGCCCGGCCCTCAACATAGAAGGTGTTCTCTGCTCCACCCCAGCACCGGAGAACCGATTGTGACTGGTCCGCTCCTACCGAAGTAGGAGCGGGCGTCCTTCTCCCCCTGCGCCTCGGCCGGTGTGGACGGTCAGAACATGGTGTTGCCGTTCTTGGAGGTCGGTGGGACGAGCTGGAGGACGTCCCAGTGCTCGACGATCTTTCCGGCCACGTCGAAACGGAAGATGTCGATGCCGGCGTACTCCTCGGCAGGCCAGGTCTGGTGGCAGTGCAGGATCACGTGGTCGCCTTCGGCGAAGGCGCGCTTGACCTCCACCCGCTTGCCCGGGTATTCGGCGGCCATGCGCTCGAAGTAGTCGATGAACGCCTGCTTGCCGTCGCCGACGTGTGGATTGTGCTGGATGTAGGTGTCGCCGACGAACTGGTCGATGGCCTCGGCGGGGCGGCACTGGTTGAACATCAGGTCGTAGAACGCCTCGGCTGTGGCCTTGTTCTTCTCCAGGTTCTTTTCCAGGTCGCTCATGGTGCCTCCGTAGGGTCGGGTGTCAGGCGCGGCAAGGTGAATGCGTCGAGAAGGTGGTCGGCGCCGACAGGGACGGGCAGAGTCCGGCCGGCGAGGTCGGCGGGGGTTTCGG
>NZ_VJZE01000502.1 GCF_009377205.1 Streptomyces phyllanthi | reverse complement strand
GGCAGGTGCGGGCAGCCCTCTCCGCCAGGCGTGGCAGGCGATCAGGGCGCCCAGCAGCGTCGGTCCGGCGATGGTGGGCAGGGCGGGCTTGAGGCCGGGCTGGAGTTGCCCGGGCTCGAATGGCGCGTGGTCACCGCTTGGCGAAGCCGACGACGGTGCCTCCGGTGCGGGGGGCCGGCGTTGACCAGGCCGGATGCGAGGCCTTGTTCGGCGGTGCCGATGCCGTGGCCGCGGAGATGTTCACGGCGGGAATCCGAGGCAAGCGATGCCCACGCGCAGCATGGTCGGCAACCGGCGGCGTCGGACGGCTGAGACTTCAGGGGCCCGGCCGGCGGCGGCCACGAGGCAGCGGCTCGGATTCCGTGAGAACGCAGGCCGCGGCCGGTGCGGTCGTGGGCCATGAGCCCGTCACGCGTGCCGGGACCGTGGCACTTGGGGAGCGCTGCCCGAGGGCTGAGAGACTTCAGACGGTGTCGTAGACCCGTACCTCGGGCGCGGCCATCAGCAGCGGGGACAGGCCACCGACCGCATCGCGGGTGAACAGGTCGCTCGCCGGGTACGCCTTCACGTCGGCCACGGTCTGGAACGGTCGAGACCCTGGACGTCCTCGTCGCGGACGAGGAGCCGCTTGCTGATGGCGCCCGGGGTGGTGTCCGGGAACGGCTGCTTGTACTTGGCGTGGACGTCGGCGGCTTGCGACTCGGTTGGCCGGGTCCACCCGCAGTGTGATCTCACGATATGCCATGGTTATGCCTTGCTCGATCGGCAGGGAATGAGCGGAGCGGTGTGTACCGCAACGTGCCAGCCAAGTTAGGCACTTCAGATGAGGTCCGGTAGAGGATCTCGTTGAATCAGGGCATAAGCAGCGCGTATAGCTAGTTGGCCAGCGGGCGGCGGCGAGCCCGTCGGCCAGGCGGAGAAGGTCCGCAGCGAGCGAGGAGTCGGCGCTCCACACCGATGCGAAGGAGATCTGTACCTCACGGCCCTGGTTCAGCAGCCGCCGGTGCGGGACGTCGGGCGAGGTGAGCTTTGGAGCGGGGAACCATCGCCGAGCCCAAGCCCAGCCTTGTCCACTCCTCCAGGACCTTGTAGCCGGCGGCTTCCCCCGGCGGATACGTGCGCAGGGGCATCTGGCTGGTGCCGGCCGGCGCAGCGGCCTCGACGTCGAGCTCGTCCCCCTCACGGAGCCCCTGACCGTACCCGCACCAGCCGGCCCGCCCACGCCATCCGTGTGCGGGGCGAGTGCATGCCCCGTCGGTGGTGAGGACGTTCCCCACGTCGTACCGACTGGCCGGGTGGCGGATCCTCGCGCCGGGCGGGCGTCCAGGGCTGCGCCGGGCGGGGGCCCAGGGCCCGCCCGGCGTGGAGGGTTTCGGTGCACACGCCGGTGCCGGCGTCTTCGCCTGGAGGTTCCGGGACCCCGGCGGACTCCGGACGGGGTGGACTCGTGGCGCTCCGGTCTTCTGCCGGCCGTCGACCGGATGCTTCCCGGCGAGTGCGTGCATGACCCCATTGGACCTATCGGAGTGCGGTGCACGTGTGGCCTTTGCAGCGTGGTGTGTGACGACCACCAACCGCGTGGTGACGAGTGCGGTCCGTGCCGGCCGTGTCGCCACAGGTTACCGATCCGAAAGGGACGACATGCCCATACGCAGCAGGCCCACGGCCCGCACAGCCGCCGCAGCCGCCATGTGCCTGACCAGTCTGACGGTGCTGTGCGCAGCCCCGGCCCGCGGCACGTCCGGCGCGGCCATCACCCGCCCCGAGCCCGCGGCGCGGGAGGACGGCCCCAGGACCAGCCCACAGGCTGCTCCGTCGCCGGGGCAGACGACCGGTGAGCCCACGCCAGTGAGCCCGAAGCCCGCCACACACACCGTCGCCCCCGGGGACACGCTGTGGGACATCGCCCGGCAGACCCTCGGCGACGCTCTGCGGTGGGACGGCGTCTACACCCTCAACCGGGAGGCCATCGAGGACGAGGCTCACCGGCACGGACGCGCTTCCAGCGACCGGGGCCACTGGATCTTTCCCGGAACCGTGCTCGCCCTGCCCCAGCCCCCGAAGGCGCAGGCTCGGCCGTCGTCGCGGTTCGTGCCCGCTCCGTGCCCGACCACGTCCGAGGAACTGAGGGAGGCCCGTTGCGGGTTCCTCGTCGTACCGGAAAACCGAGCCCACCCGAATGGGCGTACGCTGCGCCTGGCCGTGGCCATGGTCCCCTCGACGTCGCCGAGACCACGCCCCGATCCGATCGTGTTCTTCGCCGGAGGGCCCGGCGCGGACGCCATCGGGGACATCCCGCTGCTCACCGAGGCCGGTCTGAACCATGACCGCGATCTGGTCGTCATGTCCCAGCGCGGGACGCTCTCGTCCCCGCCGGCGCTGACATGTCCTGAGATCGACCGTTTTTACCAGCAGCGCGTCCACCTGCGCTATGACGCCCCCTCCACGGGCCGCAGGTATGTCCAGGCGGCGGCCCAGTGCCGTGAGCGCCTGACAGGCCAGGGGGTCGATCTCGCCGCCTACAACACCATGGAGAGCGCCGCGGACGTGGCGGATCTGCGCAGGGCACTGGGGGTCCAGCGGTGGAACGTGTTTTCGCACTCCTACGGGACGGATCTGGCGCTCACCTACATGCGCATGTTCCCGGAAGGAATCCGCTCCGTGTCCCTCGACGGTGTCGTACCGCCGTCCGTGGCGACGCCTGGGTGGACGTGGAGCAGCGTGAAGGAGGCGTTGGACAACATCCTGAGCGCCTGCGCAGACCAGCCCTCCTGCCGGCAGCGTTACCCGGACCTCGGTGCCACCTTCACCCGCCTGGTGCGTGAGCTGGAGGCCCGTCCGGTCACCACGAACGTGACGGTGCCGGAGGTCGGGACGGTGAAGGTGGTGCTCGACGGCGGGGCGCTGCTGAACTGGATGGTCCGTGCCAGTCACGAGGCCGCCATCTTCCCTTCGGCCGTCGATGAGTTGGCCCACGGCCGCCCCCAGCGCATCGCCGAGCAGTGGGCGGCCACCCGCCTGCCGGGCACGGAAGGAGTGTTCGCTCATGGGTTGTCGCTGAGTGTGTGGTGCAGCGAATGGGTTTCGTACGAGACCCCGCGCGAACAACTGGCCCACGGGCTGCGTGCCTTTCCCGGCTTCCCCCACTCGGTCCTGGCCCAGCCGCCCCAGTTGGCGTTCCTGCGACAGGGCTGCCAGGCCTGGGACGTCCCCAAGGCACCCGCCTCCATACGCGCGGTCACGCGGAGCAGTATCCCGACCCTGGCCCTCTCCGGAAGCTTCGACGCCCAGACCGGAGCCCAGTGGGGCCGTTACGCTGCCGGGACGCTGTCCCACTCCACGGTGGTGACCCTCCCCGGTGTCGCCCACGGGGCGTATTTGAACCGGTGCGGCGCACAGGTGATCACCTCCTTCTACGACGACCCCGACACCCCCGACACCGGATGCGTGGCCGCGATGAAACCCAAGCCGTTCGCCATCGGCCCCGCGGGAGTTGGTACCCGTGGATGAAACGCTCTCGTCCGCCACGTCCGCGCAGTGGTCTCGCCGCGGCTTTCTGCGGGCGACGGCCGCGGCGGGCTGCACGACCGTTGGGCTGACTCCAGCGGTGGCGTCGGCCGAGTCCCCACGATCCGGTGTTTCCGGCGGCGAGGCGAGCGCGCTGTTCGGCGCGCTCGACGACAGGATCGAGGAGGGCATGAAGGCCTACGCGATCCCCGGGGCGGCGGTGGGCGTGCTCCTGGACGGCCAGGAGTACATCAAGGGGTACGGGGTCACCAATGTGGACAACCCCGTCCCGGTCGACGGTGACACCGTCTTCCGGGTCGGCTCGACCACCAAGACCTTCACCGGCACGACGCTGATGCGGCTGGTCGAGCAGGGCAAGGTGGAGTTGGACGCCCCGGTGCGCCGCTACCTGCCCGGCTTCTCGGTGGCCGACCCGGCCGCGTCGGCGCAGGTCACCGTGCGGCAGTTGCTCAACCACAGTGCCGGGTGGCTGGGCGACGACTACCAGGACTTCGGCCCTGGCGACGACGCGCTGGCCGACTTCGTGGCGTCGATGGCCCGCCTGCCCCAACTCACCTCCCCCGGAGAGGTGTTCGCCTACAACAACGCGGCACTGTGCGTGGCCGGCAGGATCATCGAGGTGGTGACCGGCAGAACCTACGAGGCGGCGGTGCGCGGTCTGGTCATCGATCCGCTCGGGCTGGACCACAGCCGCTTCTTCAGCGACGAGATCGTGGGTTTCACCATCGCGGCCTCACACAACGTCGTCGACGGCAGCCCCGTGCTGGAGCCGTCGTTGTGGCCCCAGCCACGCAGCCTCGCGCCGACCGGCGGCCTGATCTCCAGCGCGCGCGACCAACTGCGCTGGGCCCGCTTCCACCTCGGCAACGGCACGGCCCCCGACGGCACGCGACTGCTGAGCAGGACCTCGCTGGTCCAGATGCGCTCACAGCCCGGCCCCGGCGGCACGCTGGTCGTCGAGCTCGACGGCATGGGAGTCACCTGGATGCTCCGGCCGACGGCGCAGGGACCGCGGATCGTGCAGCACGGCGGAACCTGGCCGGGCCAGATCTCGGGCTTCCTGATGGTTCCCCGCCGCGGCTTCGCGCTGACCCTGCTGACCAACTCAGAAGGCGGGAAGCAGCTCAGGGACGAGCTGTTCACCGACGACTGGGCCCTGAGCCGGTTCGCCGGGGTGACCAACCTGCCGGCCACGAGCACGGCGATGAGCGGCCAGGAACCGGCACCCTACGAGGGCCGGTACATGGCACAGCGGATCGACGATGAGGGCGCCGTGGAGGACACCGTCATCGAGCTCCACCGGCACGACGGCAGGCTGCGCGGTACCCAGACGACCCAGGGCCAGACCGGCGAACTCGGTGTCGCCCTCTACCGAAGGGACTTCGGACTGGACCTCGACCCCGAAGGGAAGCCGATCGGCACGCGTTCCGACTTCGTGCGCGGACCCGACGGGAAGGTGGCCTGGTGGCGCAACCACGGACGGCTGCACCGCCACCAGGAGTAGACGGCTCCAGGCTCGGACATGGACTCCGTCCACGCTGACACCGCACCGCACCGCACCAGTGGAACGAAACCCCCGCGGTGCCTTCAGCGCAGCCCCACAGGACCGCTGGAGGCATCGGGGCACTGGGCGACACCACCGGGATCCAGTGCCCCACGCGGACAGACAGGTCATCGCCGAGCAGGACGGACCCGCCCGGAAGCCGTAGCCGGCAAACGGACCGACCGACGCCCCTCTGCGCCTTACCCGAGGTGGAGCGGGGCGATCCCGGGCCCTCGCGCGTGCCGGCAGCAGCGACCCAGCGCCGTCTCCGCCATCTCCGCCGTCTCCACTGTCTGGGCCTCCACGGCGGCGCGGTCGGGTGGGAAGCGGATCAGCAGCGCCCAGCCCGAAAACCCCGTTGCCCAGGGACGTATTCCGAGGTGCGGCGGGACGGGTGCGCGACAATCGGTCCATGTGGATAAGCCTGCTGGGACCACTTCAGGTGCGGTCGGGCGAGGGGGCGGTGGTGAACATCGGTGGGCCGCGGCCGCGTTCACTCCTCGCCCTGCTGGCACTGAACGCGGGGCGGGTGGTCGGCACGGAGCAACTGATCGACGGCCTGTACGGCCAGGAGCCGCCCGACGGTGCCGTGAACGCCCTCCAGTCGCAGGTGTCGCGGCTGCGCCGGGGACTGCGGGCGGCGGGGGTGACGGTGCCGATCGAGATGCATTCGGCCGGGTACCTGCTGGCGGCCGATCCGGAACAGGTGGACGTGCATCGCTTCACGCGGCTCGTACGAGAGGGGCGCCGGTCCCTGGAGGCGGGTGAGTACGACCACGCGGCGGCCTTGCTGCGCGAGGCGGTCGGGTTGTGGCAGGGACCCGCGTTCGCCGATGTCGCGGACGCGCCGTTCGCCGCCGCGCAGGCGGTCAGGCTGGCGGAGCAGCGCGTCGGCGCGGTGGAGGACCTGGCTGAGGCCGAGCTGGCGCTGGGGCGGCATGCGGCGCTGGTGGCGGAGTTGCGGGAGGCGGTGGCCGACCATCCGTTACGGGAGCGGCTGCGGGGGCAGCTGATGCGGGCCCTGGCCGGGGCGGGCCGTCAGGCCGAGGCACTCGCGGTGTTCGAGGACGTACGGCGTCTGCTGGCCGAGGAACTGGGGGCCGACCCCTCGCCCGAGTTGACGGGCATTCACCTGACGGTCCTGCGCGGAGAGGTGCGTTCCGAAGTACGGCCCCGTGCCATGCGCAAGGCCGCCGGGACGGGCTTGCCCGCGCGGGTGAGCAGCTTTGTCGGCCGGGAGGAGGAACTGGCCCGGGTGGGGGAACTGCTGGTCGCGGGGCGGCTGGTGACCCTGGTGGGCC
>NZ_VJZE01000501.1 GCF_009377205.1 Streptomyces phyllanthi | reverse complement strand
GGGGAGTACGGGGGAAACAAGGGGGAGCACGGCGAAGCGCCGGTTCGGGGTGGCCCGCGGGGGACGCGGCCACAGCGGACCGGCGCTTTCGTCGTTCCGGACGCCCAACGGATTCAGGCGCCCAACGGATTCACGCGCCCAACGGAATCCGGCACCCAGCGCTACCGGTTCCCGCCGACCCGCCCCTGAAGCAGCCGCGACAACGCCGCATGCACGTCGTCCAGGGACCGCTCCGGCTGGAACGACTGCCAGTCCAGGGCGGCCACCAGAACCATCCCCACCAGCGCGGCCGCGGTCAGCGGAATATCGATCTCGTCGCTCAGCTCACCGCTCTCCACACCCTTCCGCAGCACGCCCTCGACGACCGCGACCGCCTCCTGCCGCACCACCATCAGCGTGGACTGCCACGCCCGGTTGGTCCGCCACAACTCGGCCACGTACAGCTGCGTGAACGCCGGATAGCGGTCGATGAACACGAGCCCGGCCCGGATCATCGCGTCGAGGGCGGCCACCGTGCCGCCGCCCTCCTTCGCGGACCGGTCCGCCGCCTCCCTCAGGGAGGCGGTGAGGAGCCCCACGCCGTGCCGCAACAGCTCCTCGAAGAGGACCGACTTGCTGGCGAAGTTGTAGTAGACCGTGCCCTTGGCGACCCCGGCACGCTCGGCGATCTCGTCCACCGTGGTGGCGGAGAACCCCTGTTCCGCGATCAGCGTGACGGCCGCCTCGTAGAGCTTCTGCCGGGTCGCCTCACGACGGCCGCCGCCGCCTCCCGTGCTGCCGCCTCCCGTGGCGGTGCTGCTTTCCATGGCCCTGATTCTCACAGCAGCCGGTGTCCGCGCGGTCACAGGCTCAACTCCGGATGCAACCGGGCCGGCGTCCACACCTGCTTGCGGCGGGCCGCCAGGGCGGTCAGAGCGAGGGCGCCCGCGGTGAACGCGGCCAGCACGGCGCACGCCTGCCAGACCGGGCCGAGCCCGCCGCCCGTGATGAGCCTCCTGAGGGCCCCGACGACGTAACTCATCGGCAGGAAGGGATGGATCGCGTTGAAGAAGTCCGGACTCGTCTGCACGGGGTACGTACCGCCCGCGGACGTCAACTGCAGCATCAGGAAGGCCAGTACGAGGATCCGCCCCGCCGCCCCGAAGCGCGCGTTCAGCCACTGCACGATCGCCGCGAAGCACGCCGTCACCAGGAACAGGAAGCCCACCGTCCCGGCCGCACGCGCCATCTCCAGACCGACCGCCCAGTGGAGGACCGCCATGAGGGCCCCCGTCTGCAGCACCCCGAGGGCGGCCACCGGCAGCCAGCCCGCCAGCGCGATCCGCCACGCCGGGGCGCCCGCGGCGAGCGCGCGCCGGTTGAGCGGCGGGATCAGCATGTAGGCCACCATCGCGCCCACCCACAGGGAAAGCGGGATGAAGTACGGGGCGAATCCGGTGCCGTAGTTGGGCGCCTTGTGCAGGTCCCTGGAGGCGAGCTGCACCGGGTCGGCCATCACCTGGGTGCGCCGGTGGCGATCACTCGCGTCGTAGTCGGGGATCTGCTCGGCCCCGTCGTGCAGCCCGCCCGCGAGCTCCCCGGAGCCGTCGACCAGCTTGTACATGCCCCCCTTGAGGTCGATCGCGCCCGTCTTCAGCGCGCCGACACCGGAGTCGAGGCCGTCCGCGCCCGTCCGCGCCGTGCCCAGCCCGGTGTGCAGGGCCCCGGCGCCCTTGGCGACCTTCTCGGCACCCTTGTCGAGCGCGTTCACCTTGGCGACGGCGTCGTCCAGGTCCTCGGAGAGGTGGGGCGCCGCCTCGGCGAGGGCCCTGGCCTGCCGCTGCAGGGTCGCCAGGTCCTTGTCGAGGGACTCCAAGTCGTCGTGGTAGTCCCGCACCACCGTGTTGACGTCCCCGGCGAGCCGCGCCGCGTCGGCGGCCGCGTCCTTCGCCTTCTTCAGGTCGTCGCACGCCGGGTCGGGCACGGGCTGCTGCTCGCAGCGGGTCTCGTAGACGCCGTTCAGGGTGTCGGACGCCTTACGGGTGCCGCTCTGCGCCGCCGGTGCCGTCCGCACGAAGGTGTCGAGGTGGTCGCGGATCACGCCCGCCGAGTCGGCCACCAGGGTGGCGGTGGCGGCGATCGTCCTGCCGTCGTCCTCGAGGAGGGGCCGTACCCGGTCCGCCGCCCCGCTCACCTTCTCGGCGAGCGCCCCCGTGCCCTCCGCGACCTGCTGGGAGCCCTTCTCCAGGGCACCGGCACCACTGTGGAGCTTCTTCAGGCCGCTCGACAGCGCGCCGCTGCCCTCCTTGGCGTCCTTCAGACCGTCCGCGAGGTCCTTGGAGCCCTTCTCGGCCTTTCCGATCCCGCCCTTGAGATCGTCGGCGCCCCTCGCGGCCTTCTCCGTCTCGGCGTGGATGTCCGAGAACGAGATGAAGATCCGGTCCAGGAACGACCGCGACGCCTTCGTGGACGCGGCCGTACGCACCTCGGAGAACACCGTCCGGGAGAGCTGCCCGACGATGTAGTTGTTCGCGTCGTTCGTACGCACCTGGAGCGCGCCCGTCTCGGGGGAGTCCCCGGAAGCGGACGCGATCCTCTCGCTGAAGTCCGCCGGCATGGTCAGCGACAGGTAGTACGTGCCGTCCTCGACACCCTCGCGGGCCTCCGACGCGCTCACCTCGTGCCAGTCGAAGACATCGCTGTCCCGCAGCCGTTCGGCGATGTCGTCGCCCGCCATGAGCCTCTTCCCGGCCGCGGTGGCCCCCTCGTCGTCGTTCACCAGCGCCACGGGGACGCGGTCGAGACGGCCGTACGGGTCCCAGAAGGACCACAGGTAGAGCGCGCCGTACAGCAGGGGGAGCAGCAGGAGCGAGGCCAGCGCCGCGCGCGGGAGCCTCCCCCTGCCGAACCGCCTGAGCTCAAGCGCGGCCAGCTTGGGCGGGCGCATCGGCCGTCTCCTTGTCGTCGCTCTGTTCGTCGGCGCGCTCGGCGCCGTGCGGGCCGGTGCTTTCGTCGGAGCGTGCGGCGTCGGCCTGTTCGCCGGCCCGTTCGCCGGTCCGGCGCGTGGACACCGTCACGGCGCCCTCCGGCGCCTCGCCGCAGACCGCCACCACCGTGGTCCCCGCCTCGGTGAGCGACCTCAACAGGGTCCACACCTTGGCCCGTTCGCCGTCCGAGAGCTTCAGATCGGTGTCGTCCACGCCCAGGAGCCGGGGCCGGCCGATCAGCGCCAGTGCGACGGACAGCCGCAGCGCCTCCAGACGCTCCAGGTCGCGTACGGCGGTACGGGGGCCCTTGGGCAGCGTCCCCACGTCCAGCCCGGCGGCGGCCAGAGCGGTGTCCACCCGCAGCCCCGCCTCCGCGGCACGCTCGGCACGCGGCCGGATGAGCCGCCGCAGGGAGCCGCCGAACCTCCGCTCGAGGAGCGCCCGTTCGCGCAGGTGCTCGCCGACGGTCAGGGCCGGGTCCAGGTCGGTGACGCCCGGGACGTGCGCGAGGGCGCTGATCCGGCGCACCGCGGACATGTGCCCGGGCAGCCGGTGCGGGCCGACCGCGGCGTGACCCTCGCCGGGCCGCATCCGGCCGGTGAGCGCCAGCAGCAGACAGGTCCTGCCCGACCCGGACGGCCCCTCGATAGCGATGAGGGAGCCGGGCTCCGCGGCGAAGCCGACACCCCGGAACGCCCAGCCGCGCGGCCCTCTGAGCCCGAAGCCCTCGGCGCTCACGGCGATCCCGGAGGCTTCCTGAGGCTCGTCCATGTCCCCCCTCGCTCCCGTCGAACCGGAGTCGGGTCACGACTCCGCGCTTTTGAACTGACTGGTCAGTGCAAAAACTAACCCGAACCTGTGATCGAAGCAAAGCCGCAGGTCAGAACGGATTGTCAGTGCCATACCCCACGATGGGCACATACGGCACCTCGTATCAGGGCGTGCCGTCACACAGACGACAGGAGGTTCGTCATGGCCAGCTACCACGCAGCCGCCGCCCGCCGGCGCCGCGCCACCGGCCCTGCCCCCTCACTGACCGGCCCGGTGAGCGACGTGCACCCCGTGCTCCGCAGGGCCACGGCCCCGCCCGCCGCCCTCGACCTGCTCGCCCAGGCCCGCGCCGGACTCGACGAGGCGTCCACCCTGGAGACCCCCAACGAGCGGTACGCCACGGCCCACCTGGCCGCCCTGCGCACCGCGGCCGCCGTGCTCGCCGCCCGGGGCCGCCCGGAGCCCAATGCCCGGCGCCGCGCCAAGATCCGGAGCGCCTGGGAAGTGCTCCCCGAGATAGCGCCCGAACTCACCGAGTGGAGCGCGCTGTTCGCCTCCGGAGCCGCCCGCCGCGCCCGCGCCGAGGCCGGTATCCGGGGCGCGGCGAGCGGGCGCGACGCCGACGACCTGATACGGGACGTGGCGATGTTCCTCCGGCTCGTCGAGCGCATGCTGGTCCTCCAGCCGGTCCTGCCGCAGCCCCGGCAGGACCGGCTGGACCAGCGCGGCCGGGAGGGGCGGCAGGACGACGACCCGGGGGTCCCGGACGCGGGCTGACGCGCCTGAGCCCCGCTCATCGGGGCCCGAATCCTCACGAGTTGGGCCAGGGGCGGAACCCGCCGTCGGAAGGGCCCGTTCGCCGCGTGGGACACGCGATCGAACACGGCCCTCGGAGGCAATAGGGTGGGAGCACCAGCAACTCTCCGCCGCCACCGCGCACGGGCGGAGGCAAGCCCATCGCTCCGCCGTACAGCAGGCGGTGCCGCGCCGAGGAGTCAACTGCCGTGTCGGACCCGATGCGCCCACCCGTCTCCCACCACCGCCCTCAGACGACGTCGCCACGCTCCGACCCCTCGCGACCCCGCGCCTCTCTCCGTACCGCAGTGGTCTGGGACGTCCTGACGGACGCCTTCGACCGCCGGGTCAAGGCCACGGGACGCGAGGCGCTCGACGTCCTGGACACCGGGGGCGGCAGCGGCAACTTCGCGGTGCCCGCGGCCCGCCTCGGCCACCGGGTCACCGTCGTCGACCCCAGCCCCAACGCGCTGTTCGCGCTGGAGCGCCGCGCCGCCGAGGCCGGCGTGGCCGACCGGGTGCAGGGCGTCCAGGGCGACGCCCACGGCCTGTTCGACGTCGTCGAGCGCGGCGGTTACGACGCCGTCCTGTGCCATGGCGTCCTGGAGTACGTGGACGACCCCGCCGAGGGCATCGGCAACGCGGTCGCCGCGCTGCGTCCCGACGGCGTCCTCAGCCTGCTCGCCGCGAGCCTGGGCGGAGCGGTGCTCGCGCGCGCCCTCGCCGGGCACTTCAAGGAGGCCAAGCGGGCGCTCGAGGACCCGAACGGCCGCTGGGGCGAGGGTGACCCCGTCCCGCGCCGCTTCTCCGCCGAGCAGCTCACCGCGCTCGTCGAGGGCGCGGGCCTCAGGGTCGCCGCCGTGCACGGCGTGCGGGTCTTCGCCGATCTGGTCCCCGGTGTGCTCGTGGACACCGAACCGGGGGCCCTTGACGCGCTGCTGAAGCTGGAGGCCGCGGCGGCCGAGCTGCCGGCGTTCCACTCGGTGGCCACGCAGCTCCATGTGCTCGGTGAGACACAGGGGGCGGCAGAGGCCTGAGAGGGGTGTGTCCCTGATCAGCGGATGAGTGGCGGATGGAGTACGCCACAGGCCACCCGATCGGACGCCGGGGGCCGTATGATCGAGGGAGACCCTCCGGCATGACGGGCCGCTCGCTGGGGCATGTACGCCTCAGCGACTCGGGCCGCCATGGCGGATTCCGGTTGGCTAATTGGCGTAGAGGGGCGGGTTTCACGGGGGCGATTCCCTGCCTATCCTGAAGAGGACCCCCCGGGTCGCCCCGGCGACCGCACGATGAGGAGGACTCCGTGCCGCTCTCGGAGCACGAGCAGCGAATGCTCGAGCAGATGGAGCGAGCGCTGTACGCCGAAGATCCCAAGTTCGCGACAGCGCTTGAGGGAAGCGGGCTGCGTACGTACACCCGGCGACGGGTCTACCAGGCGGTCGCAGGCTTCCTCGTGGGTATCGCGCTCCTCATGGCCGGAATGGTCGCACAGCAGATCTGGGTCAGCGTGGTGGGATTCCTCGTCATGCTGGGCTGCGCAGTGCTCGCCGTCACCGGTTGGCGCAAGGCCCCGAAGCCCGGTGAGCAGCCGTCCGGCGCTCCCGGTGCCCGTCGGAACTCACGGCAGCGCCGCTCCATGATGGACCGCATCGAACAGCGCTGGCAGCGTCGCCGCGACGAACAGGGCCATTAGGCTCCTCTCGCTTCACAACCACAGACATTCCGGAGGGGTGACCACCCAAGAGGCGGTCACCCCTCCGGCACGCCCGGAAACGGGCGGAGCGGCGGAGGAGAAGCGGCCACCCAAGCGTGACGACACACACCCACAGGCCGAACCTTCCGCCCCAGCCC
>NZ_VJZE01000500.1 GCF_009377205.1 Streptomyces phyllanthi | reverse complement strand
GAACCAGGTACCCACCCCGTAGAACCACGCATGGTCCCCCGCGTCCCCCGTGCCGATCGTGGTCGGCATGGTGCACATCGAGGTGGACGAAGCCCGCTGCGACGGCTTCGGATTCTGCGAACAGGCCGCCCCCGAGGTCTTCGGACTCGACGACGACGGCGTCGTCACCGTCCTGCTGCCCGAGATCCCCGCCGAGCTGGCGGCCAGGACCGAGGCGGCCACCCGGGCCTGCCCGGTGGCGGCGCTGAGGATCCGGTCGTGACACCCGGAAGCGGCGGGTCCGGCGGGACCAGCAGCACCAGCGGGACCGGCGGGCCACAAGGGGCGACCGGAAGCGGCGGGGCCCACGGGGCGGACCGGACTGGCGGGGCCGCCGGAACCGTCGACGCCGTCGGCACGGGCGGGCTCCCCGGCCCAGCGGACACCGGCGGGACGGCCGGCACCAGCGGGACGGCCGGCACCAGCGGGGCATCCCGGACGGCGCGGACGCGGCGCGCGGTCGTGGTCGGGGGCTCCCTGGCCGGGGTGACCGCCGTGGACGAGCTGCGCGGGCAGGGCTGGGACGGCCCGATCACGCTCGTCGGCGACGAACCGTGGGCCGCGTACGCCCGGCCGCCGCTGTCGAAGGGCGTACTCAAGGGCACGGAGGACGCCGGCGCGCTGGTGCTGCCGGAGAGCGGCGAGGCCGAGGTGCTCACCGGGACCCGCGCGACGGGCCTCGACCTCACGGCACGGCGCGTACGGGTCCGGAACGACGACGGATCCGCGGACGACCTCCCGTACGACGCCCTCGTCATCGCCACCGGCGCCCGCGCCCGCACCCTCGGCCATCCCGGCGAGCGGACGCTGCGCACCCTGGACGACGCACTCCGGCTGCGGGCCGGAGTCACCCGCTCCCGCAGCCTGTTGGTGATCGGCGGCGGCTTCCTCGGCATGGAGATCGCGTCGGTCGCCGCCGAACTCGGCCTGTCCGTCACCGTCGTCGACGTCCGCACGCCTCTCGTCACCACGCTCGGGCCCTATCTCGCGGGTCTGTTCGGGCGGGCGGCATACGAGCGGGGCGTACGGACCGTCGTCGCTCCGGACGGGGTGACACCCGCGCCGTACGGTGCCGAACTGGCCGACGGCACACGGCTGGAGGCCGATCTGGTCGTCACCGCGGTCGGCTGCCGGCCCAACACCGAGTGGCTGGAGGGCTCGGGGCTGACGCTGCTCGGCGGGGTGGTGGTCGACGAGCGCTGCCGGGCCGGCGCCCCGGACATCGTCGCCGTGGGCGATGTCGCGGCGTTCCCCACCGGCGACGGGCGGTTCCGCCGCACCCCGCACTGGGACAGCGCCATCGGCCAGGCGAGGGCGGGGGTCGCCGCCCTGCTGAACGGCGACAGCGCGCCGCCGTACACCCCCCGCCCGTACTTCTGGACCGAGGCGTTCGGCCTCGCCGTGAAGCTGGCCGGGGTCCTGCCCGCCGCCGGGGAACCGGCCGTGCTCAAGGGGTCGGCGGAGGCCCGCTCGGCGCTGCTGCGCTGGGACGACCCGCACCACCCGGTCGCCGCGGCCCTCAACCACCGCATCCCGGTCGCCCGGCTCCGCGCCCTGGCCGCCGCCTGACCGGCTGCCCTCAACACCCTCACCGATCGAAGGAGATCACCGTGACCCTCGCCGCCCCCGCCCTCACCTCCGACGCCGACCTGTTCAGCGAGGAGGCGCTCAGCGACCCGTACCCCCAGTACCGGGCCCTGCGCGACCTCGGCCCCGCGGTCTTCCTGAGCCGCCACGACCTGTGGTTCGTCTCCCGCTACGCGCAGGTGCGCTCGGCGCTCGGCGACTGGGAGACCTTCTCCTCCGCGCAGGGCATAGGACTCAACGACGACTTCAACCGGGCGTGGAGCAGCGCTCTGATCCACATGGACCCGCCCGCACAGACCGAGCAGCGCAAGCTGTTCACCGAACGGCTCTCGCCACGCGCCCTGCGCCCGGTGGCCGGGGACATCGACCGGCGTGCGCGGGGGCTGGTGGAGCGGCTGCTGGAGCGGGGTTCGTTCGACGCGGTCACCGACCTCGCGCAGGACCTTCCCGTACACGTGATCATGGACCTGATCGGCTGGCCCCAGGAGGGGCGGGACCAGTTGCTCGACATGGCGGCGGGCTGGTTCGACTCGGCGGGCCCGGAGGTGCCCCGTACGGCGGCCTCCTGGCCCAGGGTGCAGGCGCTGATGGCGTTCCTCACCGAGGTCGTCGCGAAGGAGGACCTCGTACCGGGCGGCTTCGGCTGGGACCTGCTGGAGGCGCGCCGGCGCGGCGAGATCCCCGTCGAGGGGGCGATCGGGCTGCTGGCGGGCTATGTTGTGGCCGCGTTCGACACCACCATCGCGACGCTGTCCAGCGGGGTCTGGCTGTTCGCCCGTCACCCCGAGCAGTGGGAGGTGCTGCGCTCCGAGCCCGCCCTCGTCCCGTCGGCGCTCAACGAGATCGTGCGGATGGAGAGCCCCATCCAGGTCTTCTCCCGGGTCACGACACGCGACGTGGACCTCGGTGAGGGGGCGCTGATCCCGGCGGGGGCCCGCGTCCTGCACAGTTACGGCTCCGCCAACCGCGACGAGCGTCACTTCCCCGACCCCGACCTCTTCGACGTCCGCCGCAACCCCGCCGACCACCTCGGCTTCGGCTTCGGCAACCACGCCTGCGCGGGCCAGGGCCTCGCCCGCCTCGAAGTACACGCCGTGCTGAAGGCGATGGCCGAGCGCGTGGAGCGCATCGAACTCGACGGCGAACCGGTGCGCGCGCTCAACAACATCACGCGAGGGTTCGCCGGCCTGCCGGTGAGAATGCGCTGACACCGCGTTGAGCTGAGCGGGAAGCGCCGTGGGGCCGCGGGAGTTCGCCGACTGCGGGCCGCCTGTGGCTGGCCGCGCGGTTCCCCGCACCCCCAACGGGCCCGCGGCCCCTTGGGGGCGCGGGTCAGCGCCATGGCTATGACAGCTGCGACTGGACCTGCGAGGAGATCAGCTCCAGGTGATCCAGGTCGGCCAGGTCCAGGACCTGGAGATAGATCCGCTGGGAGCCGGCCGCCTGGAAGTGCCCGATCCTGTCGACGACCTCGGCGGGGGTACCGGCCAGCCCGTTGGCCTTGAGCTCGTCGATCTCGCGGCCGATCGCGGCGGCACGGCGGGCGACCTCCGCGTCGTCCTTGCCGACACAGACGACCAGCGCGTTCGAGTACACCAGGTCGTCGCCCCTGCGCCCGGCCGCCTCGGCCGCCGCGCGCACCCGCCCGAACTGCCGCTCGGTGTCTTCGACCGAGGCGAACGGCATGTTGAACTCGTCGGCGTACTGCCCGGCCAGCCGCGGCGTGCGGTTCGCACCGTGCCCGCCTATGAGCACCGGCACCTTGGCCTGCGCCGGCTTCGGCAGCGCGGGCGAGTCGGTCAGCTGGTAATGGGTGCCCTCGTAGCTGAAGGTCTTGCCGGTCTCCGTCGCCCACAGCCCGGTCACGATGGCCAGCTGCTCCTCGAGCCGGGCGAACTTCTCCTGCGGGAACGGGATGCCGTACGCCGTGTGCTCCTCCTCGAACCAGCCCGCGCCCAGGCCGAGTTCGACGCGTCCGCCCGACATCTGGTCGACCTGCGCGACCTGGATCGCGAGGACACCGGGCAGCCGGAAGGTCGCAGCCGTCATGAGGGTGCCGAGCCGTATGCGCTTGGTCTCGCGGGCCAGTCCGGCAAGAGTGATCCAGGCGTCGGTGGGACCGGGCAGACCGTCGGCGGATCCCATGCGCAGATAGTGGTCGGAACGGAAGAAGGCATCGAACCCAAGGTCCTCGGTGGCCTTGGCGACGCTGAGAAGGGTGTCGTAGCCGGCCCCCTGCTGGGGCTCCGTGAAGATACGCAGATCCATGTTTCCCATCCTGCACGCTCGAATACCGGTCAACCGCACCGGTCCGTTGCCGAGACCGTAGTCGGGTCTCAGCATCCCGGGGATTTCGGCCCGGAAGGTCCGTCTCGTCACCAAAGAGTGAGGGCTTCGGCTTGAGTACGGTCTCTCGCTTCCGTCTGCCGCTGGTGCGGCAGGGCTGCGCCACCTGCCCGCCCCGCCTCCGCCTTACGGCGGGGGCGGGTGGCGCGGGTCTTCTGGTCGGCTCCACGAGGCTTCGACACCGCCTGGGTGGTGCCCTGGTCTCCGGCCACTCCGGTACCAGTTACTGCGGCTGCCGCGAGAGCGGCGAGGTTGAGTGCGGCGTTGTGGTCCCGGTCGATGACCAGGTGGCAGGCGTCGCATTCGTAGGTCCGGACGTGCAGCAGCAGCTTGGCTTTCACCGCGCCGCACCCGGAACAGGTCTTCGAGGACGGGTACCAGCGGTTGGCGACCACGAGACGGGTGGCGTGGCGCTGGCCGGTCTTGTAGTCGAGCTGGCGGCGGATCTCCCCGAATCCGGCGTCGGCGATCCTGCGGGCCAGGCGCCGGTTCTTCAGCATTCCGGCGACGTTCAGGTCCTCGGCCACGACGGTGCCGTACTCGGCGGCCACAGCGGTGGTGAGCTTGTGCAGGGCGTCTTCGCGTAGGTTCGCCACCCGGTGGTGCACCTTGCCCAGGGCCGTGTTGGCTTTCTCCCACCGCTTCGACGGCTTGCGTCCGGTGCGCCGGTCGGGGCCCTGGCGGCGGGAGACGATCCGGGAGGCGCGGCGCAGCTGCCCCCGTGCCCGGTCGTAGTGCCCGGGGTTGGGCACGGTGCGGACCTCGCCCGTCGAGTCGGCCATCACCGCGAGGGTCTTCACCCCGAGGTCGATCCCGACCGCCACATTCGGACGCGCCACACGCTCAAGGTCCCGCTTGACCTCCACCTGGAAGGAGACCAACCAGCGTCCCCGCTCGTGCCGCACCGTGGCGGACAGGATCCGGGCCGTCCCGGCCTGGACGCGGGTAAGGAGCTTGAGGGCGGGTTCGTGGGTGCGCAGTGTGCCCAGCCGGGGCAGGGTGACGTGCCGGCCATCTTGCTCGACGCGGATGGTGCCGGTGGTGAACCGGCAGGAAAGGCGCGCCTTCCGCTTGGCCTTGAACCGCGGCGCGCCCATCCGGGCACCTTTGCGCTTGCCGTTTTTCGACTTCGCGTAGTTGTCGAACGCGGCCGACGCGTTCGCCAGACCGGTGGAGTACGCCTCCTTGGAGTTCTCCGCCCACCAGCCGGCGAACCCGGGGTCGGTGTGCTTGGTCTCATTGAACGCCTTCCGCAGCGAGGGCAGCGACCACGGCCGCCACTCGGTCAGCTCCTCCTCGCAGACGCCGTAGGTCTCCTCGGCGCGGCGCTGCCACCAGGAGGCGGTCACCCAGCCGACAGCCCAGTTGTAGGCGGCACGCGCGGCGCCGCAGTGCGAGCAGAGCGCCTGTTCCTGGGCGGCGTTCGGGTCCAGCGCGTACCGGTACGCCTGCACCACGAACCCGGGCTGCGGACGGAACGTCTTCACTCGGCGTCCTGGCCTGTCGCCACGGCCACCGCGCGGGCGGCACGATTCTTCGCCGCCCGCCGTCCGTACAGGCGGGCGCACATCGAGGTCAGTACCTCGGTGATGTCGCGCACCAGGTCGTCGGCGGTCTCGGCGGGGTCGAGGACAATCAGGCGCCGGCCGGACGCGGACAGTACGGCTTCGAGGTGCTCGACGCCGAAGCGGGCCAGCCGGTCCCGGTGCTCGATCACGATCACCGCCGCCTGCGGATCGGACAGCACCCGGTGCAGCTTGCGGCGCCGCCCGTTCAGCCCCGAACCCACTTCCGTGACGACCTCGGCGACGGCCAGGCCCAGCCTGTTCGCGCCTGACACCACCCGGGCAGCCTGCCGGTCAAGGTCGGTCTTCTGGTCGGCGGACGACACGCGGCAGTACGCCACCACACGCCCGGACGGCTGGACGGCGACCTCGTCGACCAGCCACGTCCCGGACGGCGCCTGGCGGACGGGGACGGGCATCTTCCCGTCCTTCACCCACCGCCAGGCGGTCTGGTAGCTCACGCCCTGCTGACGGGCCCACTCCGAAAGCTTCACAAGACCAAAGTATCTGAGACACACGACTAGATATGACTATGAACGACTAGAAAATCTGTAGCAGTCTTCATCCCTCGCCCGCCCCGCCGCCCCGGTCGAGTGAAAATTCGTCAACCCGATGCAACGCGCCGAACTCGCGCAGTGACCCGTCCGAGCGGTGATCGTTGGCGTGGGCGGTGCCGGACCGCCCGGCGCCCGTCACCGGCGGCCGCTGCCGGGACGCTTGCGGGCCCCACGCCGGGGCCGAGGGCCGAGGAGGCCGTGATGTCCCAGGAAGCCGTGCCGGAACCATCCCTGCCCGCGCAGCCCACAGGGCTGCTCCAGCAGATGGAGATGCTGATGGCAGCCCTCAACGCCGACCTGTCCCAGCTCGACGCGGACCTCTCGGGCC
>NZ_VJZE01000004.1 GCF_009377205.1 Streptomyces phyllanthi | reverse complement strand
CCTCCCGGGTCCCCACGCCCTCCCGCTCGACCTAGACGGCGGTACGGCCCTCGTCACCGGCGCCGCCGGAGGTATCGGCCGTGCCCGCGCGCTGCGGCTCGCCGCCGCCGGAGCCAAGGTGAGGGCCGTCACCCGGGACACCGAAGGCCTCGACCCACTCGCCGGCCTGGCCCGGCCGGCCCGGGACCTCGCGGGCACCGTCGAGCCCCATGTCCTCGACCTCACCGACCTGGACGCGGCCGAACTCGCCGCCACGGGCACCGACGTCCTCGCCAACAACGCCGGACTCCGGCTGATCCGCGGGGCACTGCCCCACATGTACGGGCAGGGATGGGGCCGCATCGTCAAGCAGCGCTGCCCCTCGGTGTATGCCGCGGCCACGGTGTCAGGGCGGGCCGCCAGGTCCCCTAGGCCAGCTGGCCCGCAGGTCGACGGGCCAGCTCCGTGGCGGTGTCGCCCTGGTCGAGCGGCAGCAGCACCGTGTTGTGGAGGTCCAACTGGCCCTCAGATCGGAAAGTTGGCCTCACCCGCACGGCGCTGAGCGCCGTCTCCCGTACGTATGCAGTTCAGACCGTACGGGCGTCCGGTGCCCGAGTCACGGTCGAAAGGCCGCCTGCGGGGCGTACATGGCGCCGTGCAGCACCGAGTAGGTGTTCTGTGCTGTGCGGAACCAACAGCCAGGGCCTGTCTCTTCGATCTGGCAGCTCGGGCCACCGATGATTTCTGTGGTCCACTGCGGTCTGTCTCCCCAGTGGCCATGCCGATAGGCGGTCACGCTGCACACCAACATCAGGCGAGTAGCCGCAACGCGAGGAGTACCGTGATCATTATTGCTGGGAAATTGTGGGTGGACGCTGCTGACCGCGACGCATATCTGGCTGGATGCTCGAGGGCCGTTGAGCAGGCCCGATCCGCCGTCGGCTGCCTTGATTTCGCTCTGTCGGCCGACCTGATCGAGCCGGACCGGATCAACGTGTACGAGCGCTGGGAGACTGATGAGGATCTTGCACGCTTCCGTGGCGCGGGTCTGGAACCCGAGCAGGCGGCGCAGATCCGCGACGCGGAGGTGAGCAAGTACCGGGTCTCCGGTGTTGAGGCGCCGTAACGCGTGTGCCCTTCCATCACGATAGGTCGTCCGTCCTGCCGTCGATGAGGGGCGTGCCCTGGAACTGTTCCGTGCCACAGATCGACGCGATCACCTGGCCCATCCGGACCCACGGCAGATGGGGCTGAGCATCGGGGAGGGCCAGGACGGGGCGCCCGAGCCTGAACCAGGGACGCGCGTTGTCGGCGCATGCGGGGCGTCCTGGTTCACTCTTTGCAGCAGCTGTTCATCGGGGCCGGTGATGTCTCGCGGGTGAGCGGTGGCAAAGGGGCCACAGCGGACAGTTGCAGGAAGTTCGTGCTGGACGGACCTACCGCATACCACCAGGCGCCGTACAGGAAGCCGCACGCGTGGACAGCCCGCAGGCTCTATTCACCCTGGTCGGGCTGTGCCTCGGACTGCGGCTGGGGCTGGGCAGCGTCCTCCGCCGTGTCGGGGGTGGTGTAGAAGACGGAGTTTCCCTGCTTGGTGCGCTGGGCCTGGTTCTTGGCGACGAGCCCTTCGAGTGTGGTGCGGATGACGGTGGCCTTGATGCCACGCTCGGGATGGTCCTGGCCGAGTGCAGTGGCGATTTCCGCGGCGGAGCGAGGCTCGCTCTGTTCGGCGAGGTGGCGGCGAACGAGTTCGACCAGCGTCGGCTGGGCCGTCTTCACGACCGTCTTGTCCTGGGATTTCTCGGCGGCCGGCTTCCTGACCGGCGTACGGCTCTCCGCGGCCGTGTCCTTCTTCGCACGGGTCCGCTTGGGTGTTGCGGACTTGGCAGTGGCCTTCTTGCGCGGTGGGGGCACGGAGGCGCTGTCGGACACGGGCGCAGGCCGAACATCGTCCGATGTGACGCCGAGTACCTGCTGCATGTTCACCAGTACCGTGTGGTCGTTCTTCAGGGCGGACAACTGCTCCTGCAGTGCCACGATTTCCGCGCTGATTCGTTCCTGCTCTTTGATGTTGCGCTCTAGATCGCTGGCCACTTGGGCCAGGTACTGGGAAGTCAGTTCGGTGGGGGATGTCGTGCTCTCGGACATGATGCTGACCTTTCTTTAGTTTTCCAGCCGCAGCGCGGGCCTCTTGGAGGCCGCTGCGGGGGCAAGTGCGTGCGCTGCCCCGGCGGCGTCTGGGCGGGCAGCTCCGGTGCCTACCGCGAAGTCGTCCTGGCGTAGTGATGGTACGGATCAGTGGCATCGGTTGTTTGCGGTGAGGTGGCGAGCCATGAAGTGTGTCTTCGCAAGGTAGATCACGGGTTCGGAGTGGCGGTAGTGGTGACGCCGTGCCGCGTAGCGGAGTCGGGTGCCCGTGCCCGTAGGCGCCGGACGGGCTTCGCTGAGCTAGCCACTGCGCGAGCTCCGGCTGCGGAGCGGGCCGCACGTGCGTTCGGCCCGGTGACGAACCAGTCCAGCGACATCGAGATTCTCCATGGCCTTGCTCATGGCGTCTCTTCCGTCCTGGCCGCAACCGAACACGCATCTGGCGTGTCTAAGACCCCGCAACACGCGTAAAACGACGCACAAGGGCCCAGAGCCCGAGGGGGGACCGAGTTGAGACACATGACACGAGCCGCGCTGGCCTGCCTGATCAGTGCAGGGGCAGCCGTCACCGTCGGCGGTGGTGCCGCGCAGGCCGCCCCGCATGCGGAGAGCGGATCCCAGCCGGCGAAGACGATCGAGAAGGGCTACGCCCTGTCCTGCGCCGGGCAGTCCTCAGGCGTCTTCGTCGCGGTGGACCTCTACCAGAACTCCGCGTTCGGCTCGCACGCCAGTGTGTCGGTCGAGACGCCGGAGGGAGAGTACGGCGGCGGTTACGGACCAGAGGACACCACGCTGCTCTCGAACGGAACGATCACGGCCGACATCCCAGTCCGGAAGCTGGACGATACGGCCGAGCCGGCGGGCGACGCGGTCATCAGCGGCACCTACACCGCAGTGGGCAAGCCCAAGCCCGTGCACGAGGTCATCGAGGACCCGGCGGGCCACTATGTGATCACCAAGGGCACAAACACACAGCTTCACACGGCGGCCACGGTCGATGTGCTGGGCACGACGGTCCCGCTGTCCTGCTCCACCGCCTTCAGGTTCGACCTCACAGTGTGGCGGCTGACTCCTGGTCAGGACTGACGACCGGCCCTGGCATGCCGCACCGTGCGAGGGTGACCTCGATGGGCGTGTTCGGGCAGCCGTCGAGGACCTTGGTGATCACTGTCAGTGCGTGAACGAGCAGTCGTACCCGCCCTGGAAGCCGTACAGCGCCGCGAACCAGTCCCGGACGCGGGGGTCGTCCGGGTCGGCGTGGCCGTCCAGGACGCGGACCGAGTCCGCGACCAGGTCCTCGATCAAGTGCTCGGACATCGGGTTCTCCGTTCTTCGACCGGCGGACACACTGGAGGCCCTTGGCCATCCGACCGGAGCCGCATTCCTACGGCCGAACCGCACGATCGTCTCTCCCTGACTCGATGGAGGAGATCTCCGAGGCGAGCGAACCCGACACGGGCCTCAAGACCAGGCCGCGAGCAATGGGTCAGCATCGGTAGTGTGCGGAGACGGCCCTGGGGATTCGTCTGCAGCGATGACGTCCAGCTCTGACTAGGATCGTGAGGTGTTTGAGTACCACGGCTGGATCACAGTCCGCGAGACCGCAGTTGATGACGGCGATGCGGCCCGTCTGCGGCAGATCGTCGATGAGCTTCGGCTTCACATCGCCCGGATGGCCAGCCCTTACTTGCTTGACCTCAGGTGGATGAACGGCGAGCCGTTCATCCACCTCGGGGGCTGTTCCAATCACCGCTCGTCGCCTGATGTTGTCGAACTGTTTGAGCATGTGGCGGTGGTTGCCCCTGGTTCCTACGGGCTCCTCCACGTTCGCGATGACGAGGACCCGGGTCACGAGAACGAGGTACGCGTGCTCAGGCTCGTTCGGGGCATGGTCACGCAGCACATGGAGACGCTGTTGTCTCCGTGTATCCCGACGCTGGAAGATCCCTTCACCGACTGAGGCGTTGAGCCGGCTGACCGCCCGCTCGACCTCGTTGCGGCGCTTGTACTGGTTTCTCGTCGAAGCCGGCGGGTCGGCCGCCGCTGCTGCCCCGGAGGGGACACCGGCTGGGCACCCCGTGCCGGGCGCCCAGCCGGTGCCGAGGCTGCCCTCGGCATGCGGATCAGGTCGGCTCCGGCAGGGAGCGCACCGTCCCGTCTGTGCTCGCGTGCCCGACCGGGGCTGCCTCTCCGGCAGCGCGGGGAACCAGTCCGATGAGTGCGGCACCGATGACGCCGGGTACCGCAAGAGCGTAGAAGTTCCACTGGTACGCCAGCCCGGCCCCGATGATCAGTCCGAGCAGCGGTGGGGCGAGCATCGAGCCGAGGCGGCCGAAGCCCAGCGCCCAGCCCAACGCTGTGGCACCCATCCGTACCGGGTAGTACTTGGAGATGTAGGCGAGGACGAACGTCTGCGTTCCCATCGCTCCGACGCCTCCCAGCGCGACGGCCACGTACAGCACTGCCGTGGGCAGCCGCAGGCTGAGCAGGATCACGGCGACGCCGGCCAGGAGACAGGTCGTGACGATGACCGGCTTCGAGCCGATTCGGTCGGCGGCCAGGGAGATGAGGAGTTGGCCGACGACGGCCCCGAGGTTGAACATGAGGAGGAAGCCGAGCGCGGAACCGGAGGAGTAGCCGGCCCGGCGCATGATCTCCGGGAGCCAGGTGTTGTATCCGTAGATCATGAACAGGCACAGGCACGACATGGCCAGGAAACACAGAGTCGCCACGACGTAATTGCGCGAGAACAGGGCTTTCACAGGCGACATGCTGCCCGGGCCGGTTCCGGTCGGTGACTGGGCCGACGCCGATGCTTCGGTCGGTGTGCCTTCGAGAGCGATATCCCAGCGCCGAGCTGTCTTCTCCGCCTCGGCGTCCCTGCCCTTGGCGCGGAGGAAGGCGATCGACTCGGGCAGGAACTTCAGGGCCACAGGCACGACCAGGACAAGCGGGAGGAGACCGAGCAGGAACATCGCCTGCCAACCGAACCTGGGTATCACGAACATCCCGGTGAAAGCGGCGATGATGCCGCCCACGGGAAAGCCGCTGAAGATGATCGCGAAGACCAGGTTGCGTGTCTTGGGGTGTGAGTATTCACCGCTGAGAGCGCTGGCGGTCGGCAGTACGCCGCCGAGGCCGAGGCCGGCGAGGAACCGGAAGAGACCGAACACCTCCGGGGAGGTCGCGAGCGCGCACAGGCCCGTCATCGCCGAGAACCAGATCAGACAGCCGATCAGCATCCTGCGTCGGCCCAGTATGTCGGTGAGCGTGCCGACGGTCGTGGCTCCTATGAGCATCCCGATCAGAGCGAAGGAACCGATCAGGCCGGCGCCGGCAGGGGTCAGGCCCCACCCGGGTTCGTGCAGCAGGGACGGGATGACAGCGCCGTAAATGACGACGTCGTACCCGTCGGCAACGATGGCGATCCCACAGATCGCGAGGACCAGCAAGGTCACCGGAGGCCAGGTGGCGTTGCCACGACCTCCGCGACTGTCTTCGAGCATGACGATTCCTCTCACATGGCTTGTGGGTGTGCGTCTCTCTCGCCCTTGGATGCGGCGTGCGTGAGTTCGTTGGTGGCAGCCGCAGGCCGACCGGCGCCATGCCGGGCATGCGGAGGCTGAAGGCACACGCGGCCCGGATCAGCGAGTGTCGTTGGTCGATGGCCTGACTGCATCGCCTGTGGCTCATCTCGCACCGCTAAGTGTGCACACTATTACGGGGCTGTAAAGGGTTGTGGGCAGGAAGCAGGCATGTTGTGGGTGCGGGGTCTAACTCTGGCACGGCAAGGCATCAATGTGTATGCACATCTGAGGCGGCTGTTTTACGGCATGCTGCCGGAGCCCAGGCCCCGGGAGATGCCACGGCCGGCCAGCACAACAGCGGGTACCAGCAGATGGGTTCGGGCCTCTGCGCACACCACGGACAGGGCCGCGACCACGCGGCCCTTGGTGTCGGTGACCGGTGCTGCCACCGAATGGGCGTCCGGGCTCATCTCCTCGCGTACGACCGCGACACCGATCCGGCGGCACTCCGCCAGGGTCAGCCGCAGCGTGGCCGGGTCGGTGATGGTCCTGGGTGTGAAGCGGGTCAGGCCGTTCCGTACGACCTCCAGGAACAGCCCCTCGTCGGCGTGGGCCAGCAGCACCTGCCCGACGGCGGACGCGTGCAGGGGTAGCCGTCCCCCGACCTGGGACACCACGGGAACCGCTCCCGCAGCGGAGATCCGTTCGACCACGAGGGCGTCGGTGCCGTCGAGGACGGCCAGTTGCACGTGCTGCTGCGTGGCGGCGTGCAGGTCCTCCATGATGGGCATCGCCCGGACGCGCAGGGGCAGTCCTCGCGGGTTGAGTGTGCCCAGCTCCCACAGGCGCAGGCCGATGACGTAGGAGCCGCGCGGCAGGCGTTCCAGCGCTCCCCACGCCGTCAGTTCGCCGACCAGTCGGTGGGCCGTGGCGTGGCGGAGGCCGGCGAGGCGGCAGATCTGGGCGAGGGTCAGTTCCGGGTGTCCCTGCGTGAACGCGTCCAGGATCGCCAGGGCCCGGGAGGTGACTGTGCGACCGCGGTCGCCGCTGTTGGCCGTGTCGGGTCCTTTCGCCGTGGTGGCGGGCGTTCCGCCTCCGTCATTCTCCGGTCGGCAGACGGCCGTGGACAGGAAGCTGTCCGTTCAGCGGACATCGTAATGACCTCGTGGGTTCCGCCCCGGAGTCTCTCTTCCAGAGCTACAGCCGAAAGGAGTTCGGGCATGCGCATGACCGAGACGTCGCGAGGCGGCGGCCATGGCGCCGAGTCGCAAGCCGAGCCACAAGCCGAGCCACAAGCCGAGCCACAAGCCGAGTCACAAGCCGAGTCACAAAACGGATCGTTGCTGCGTTTCGAGCACGAGAGCCTGGCCCAGCGGGTCCGCTTCGCCTCGGGTGAGGCGGCGGCACTGGTGCGGGCCGAGGTGGAGCGGCTCGGCGCCTCGCGGGTGATGGTGATCGCGGCAGCCGCCGAGGCGGAGCTCGCGCAGACGGTCACCGCCGGTCTGCCGGTCGTGCTGCGGTGGGACGAGGTGGTGATGCACGTTCCCATCGAGGTGGCCGAGCGGGCTCGCGACGCTGCGGCCGTCTGCCAGGCTGATCTGCTGCTCAGCGTCGGTGGTGGTTCCACCACCGGCTTGGCGAAGGCGATCGCGCTGACCGGCGGGCTGCCGATCGTCGCCGTTCCCACCACGTACGCGGGCTCGGAGGCCACGAGCGTGTGGGGGCTGACCGAGCAGGCACGCAAGACCACCGGCGTCGACGTACGGGTCCTGCCGCGCTCCGTCGTGTACGACGCGACGCTGACGGTGTCGCTGCCGGTGCCGATGAGTGTCGCTTCGGGGCTGAACGCGCTGGCGCACTGCGTCGACGCGATGTGGGGCCCCCGCGTGGACCCGATCGACCAGGCGCTGGCGGGGGAGGGGATCCGTGCGCTGGCGGCGGGCCTGCCCGCGGTGGTCGCCGACCCCGCCGGCCTTCCGGGCCGGGAGCAGACGTTGTACGGGACATACCTGTCCGCGGTCGCGTTCTCGTCGGCGGGTTCGGGGCTGCACCACAAGATCTGCCATGTCCTGGGCGGCATGTACGACCTGCCGCACGCCCAGACCCACGCGGTGGTGCTGCCCCATGTCCTGGCGTTCAACGCCCCCGCCGCTCCGGAGACCGAGAGGCGGATCGCGGCCGCGTTCGGTGCCGGATCGGCGATCGACGGGCTTGAGCGGCTCCGGCGTGACGTGGACGCGCCGAGGGCGTTGCGCGACTACGGGCTGAAGGAGACCGATGCCGAGGACGCCGTGCAGGCGGTCCTGGACGTGGTGCCGGACGGCAATCCGCGTCCGGTGACGGCCGAAGACATCCGGCGTCTGCTGCGTGCGGCGTGGCGGGGGGCGGATCCGCGAACGATGACCGACGACTCGACGACCACGAACTCGACGACCACGAACTCGATGACGAGGAGAACTCATGGGGACTGAGACGAGCGGGGCGGCCGGGCAGGTGGCCGCCGAGCAACAGGCACGCGAGAAGGACCTGGTGGACAAGGTCGTGGCCTCGTTCGAGACCGCCCAGGACCCGCGGCTGAAGCAACTGATGCAGGCCCTGACCCGGCACCTGCACGCCTTCCTGCGGGAGGTGCGCCTGACCGAGGCGGAGTGGGACGCCGCGATCCGGTTCCTCACCGCGGCCGGGCACATCACCGACGACAAGCGGCAGGAGTTCATTCTGCTGTCGGACGTGCTCGGGGCGTCCATGCAGACCATCGCGATCAACAACGAGGCGTACGCGAACGCGACCGAGGCGACGGTGCTCGGCCCCTTCTTCGTCGAGGGCTCACCCGAGATCCCGCTGGGCGGAGACATGTCCTTCGGCGCCGCCGGGCAGCCGTGCTGGGTCGAGGGCACGGTCACCGACACCGACGGGAAACCGGTGCCGGGGGCCCGCATGGAGGTGTGGGAGGCCGACGAGGACGGCTTCTACGACGTGCAGTACGACGACGACCGCACCGCGGCGCGAGGCCACCTGTTCAGCGACGAGACGGGCACCTACCGGTTCTGGGCGATCACCCCGACCCCGTACCCGATTCCGCACGACGGTCCGGTCGGCGCGCTCCTCGCCGCCGTGGGCCGTTCCCCCATGCGTGCCTCGCACCTGCACTTCGACGTCCGCGCCGAAGGCAGGCGGACCCTGATCACCCACATCTTCGTCCGTGGCGACGAACTCCTCGGCAGGGACGCCGTGTTCGGTGTCAAGGACTCACTGATCCACGACTTCGTGGAACACCCCGCGGGCACACCCGCTCCCGACGGCCGCGACCTCGCGGGCCGGTCCTGGTCGAGTGTCCGCTTCGACATCGTCCTCGCTCCCGCGGACACCGCGGGGCCGGGCATCGCTTCGGACGACAGGAGCCTGTGAATGACCGGCGAGGACAGGAGACGAACGCCCGGCCTGCGCGTGGCCGTGGTCGGCGGAGGAATCGGCGGCCTCGCCACCGCGGCGTTCCTCCACCGGGCGGGGATCGAGGCGACGGTCTACGAGCAGGCGCCCGCCCTCACCGAGGTCGGGGCGGGTCTAGTCGTCTCCCCGAACGCCGTGCGGCTGCTGCGCAGCCTGGGTCAGCTGGACCACTTCCGTGAACGCGCGGTGCCGCTGCGGGTCGGGTGGGAGTTCCGGCGCTGGGAGGACGGGCGTGTGCTCTTCTCCCAGAACCTCGGCGAGGAGTGCGAACAGCGCTTCGGCGAGCAGAGCTACGTCGCGCACCGCGCCGATCTCCTCGCCGCGGTGCGGGCGGCGGTCCCGGAGTCGTCGCTGCGGCTCGGGACACGTCTCGCAGGCCTCCGCCGACTGGACGAGGCGGGAGTGGAGCTCACGTTCACCGAGGGAACACGGGCGGTCGCCGACGTGGTCGTCGGCGCCGACGGCGTCCACACCACCGTGGGACAGTACGTGACCGAGGCGGGCTCACCGCGGTTCTCGGGCATCTGCGCCTGGCGATGCCTCGTACCGGCCAGGAGCGCGCCGGAGTTCGCGCGCCGTCCGGTCCAGACGCTGTGGCTCGGTCCCGACCGTCACCTGGTCCACTATCCGATCTCCGCCGGCGCGCAGATCAACATCGTCGCGTTCGGGCCCGCGCACGACTGGACGACGGAATCCTGGTCGGCCGAGGGACGCATCGAGGACCTGCGCGCCGAGTTCGCCGGGTGGTCCGACGACCTACGGGCGCTGCTGGCGGCCGCGGAGCGTACGGGGCGGTGGGCGTTGCTCGACCGGGATCCGCTGCCCCGCTGGACGAACGGCCCCGTCGCGTTGCTCGGCGACGCCGCGCATCCGATGTTCCCGTTCTTCGCCCAGGGAGCGGCACAAGCGATGGAGGACGCCGCCGTCCTGGCGGGCTGCCTGGTCGGCCAGCCGGAAGACCCCTCTGCCGCGCTACGCCGGTACGAGGGCATACGCCGTCCGCGCGCCACCCGCGTGCAGCAGATGAGCCGGGGCAGGGCGGAGAGCAACCACCTGCCCGACGGCCCCGCTCAGCAGGCCAGGGACGCCTCGTTCTCGAGCGCGGACCCCTTCGCCCACAACGGGTGGATCTACGGGCACGACGCCGAGTCGTCCGTGCGGGAAGCACTGGCGGCCGGCTGAGCCGACGGGGACGTCGCCGACCGCGGTCGGCGGCCTGCCCGTTCGCGGCGCGGACGCGGCCTGCGACTCGTCGCCGCCCTGGCCCGGCGCCGGGGCGCCCGCCGTCTCCACGACGGCAAGCGCGTCCGGACGGAGCAGGACCTGCCGCCCACGCGAGTGTCCGGGGAGCGTGGGGGCTCGTCCGGGGAGCGTGGGCGCTCCGGCGTTCCCGCGTAGCGGCGGGAGCCGCCACACCGGTCGGCGCGTTCAGCAATCGATGGTGATGCGGGCCCCTCCCGCGACGCGCGACACGCACGCGCACATCGCCCGGCCCTCCGCGCGCTGACGTTCCGAGAGGAACACGTCCCGGTGATCGACTTTGCCGGTCACGTCGAGTATCGCGACTCTGCACAGGCCGCACTCGCCCCGGCGACAGTCGTACATCATCTCCACCCCGGCGCTCTGCAGGGCGTCCAGGAGGCTCGTGCCGACGGGTACGTCCAAGCTCAGGCCGCGCGCGGGAACCTCCACGCGGAACGGTGTGGCCGGGAGGACGCCGCTCGTGCCGAACGTTTCGAAGCGGAGACCCCCGGGTGGCCTGGCGGCGCGCTCCCAGGCCGCACGGACGGCGACGAGCAGTCCCATCGGGCCGCAGACGTACAACACGCCACCGTCAGGGACCGACGCGACGACCTCGTCCGGGTCGGCGAAGGTCCCGTGTCCGTCCTCGAAGACCCTGACCCTGCCGGGATGTTCCCGCTCGAGGTCGTCGACGAAGGCCATCTGGTCGCGGGACCGGCCGGCGTAGACGAGCCGGTAGTCGGCGCCTCGTGTGCGCAGCGCGTGGGCGAGCCCGACGATGGGCGTGATCCCGATGCCGCCTGCGAGGAGCACGCTCGGCAGCCGGCCCGGGCTGAGCGGGAACTCGTCGATCGGGCCCGCGAAGCCGACCTCCGAACCGGGGCGCAGGTCGTGCATCCACCGAGATCCCCCACGCCCGTCCTGCTGGAGACGCACGGCGATGCGGAGCAGGCCGTCGTCGTGGCCCCGGTCGACCAGCGAGTAGGAGCGCAGCTCCCGCCCGCCCGGCAAGGGGACCGTGATGTCGATGTGGCTGCCCGGCGGGACCGACCGGACCGGTCCGGACGGGCGCAGCACCAGTTCCACGATGTCCGGGACGAGTTCGGTGCGTGTCACCACGACCGCCGTGTCGGGGGTGCTTGTCATGCCGTCTCCCTCGTCGTGGCCGCTACGGCCGCCAGGCGGCTCGGGGGTGTGCGGTCTCGTCCCTGCTCACGTGCGACCTGCGCGTCGATGATGCGGCGCACCCACATTCCGCCGACGTCGATGTTGAGGTTGTAGAACTCGTGTCCAGGGTTGGCCTCGATCGCCCGCTGCTGCGCGTTGAGCATCTCGGTGTCCTGACCGAAGACCCGGGAGACGCTGTTGCGGAGCAGGGTGGTCAGGCTCTGGTCGTGGAGGTGGTAGTTGCGGGTGAAGGCCCAGAAGTAGTGGCAGGTGCCGGCCGTGGCAGGTGTGACCGTGTTGAGTACGTAGCCGTTGACACCGGCGCTCCGGTCGCCTTCCGGTGCCCCGCATCCGGCCGGCGCGACACCGACGTCGATGGTGATCGTCGAGGGAGCGGTGAAGCGGATGACCTGCCACCGGTCGACGGGCCCGTCGTAGGCGGGATTCCTGCGGCGCATCTGCATGGCCAGGAAGGGCGGCGCCTCGATCCCCGGCATCCACCGGGTGAGCGTGACCGAATGGTCGTCGTGGGCCACGTCGGGTTCGGCCTCGGAGAGCTCGTCGCTGGCGAGGCTGTCGGCGTGCAGGAACTGCTCGTGGGTGAGGTCCATGAGGTTGTCGAGGACCAGCCTGTAGTCGCAGTCGAGGAGGATGCTCTCACCGTCCCCTGCCCACTGCGGATCGTCGTTCCAGTGCAGGTCCGGGACGAGGTCGGGGTCGGCCGTCGCAGGGTCGCCCAGCCAGACCCAGACGAACCTGTGCCGCTCCACCACCGGGTACGAAGCGACCGCGGCGGACGGGTTGAGGGTCTCCTGGGCAGGCATCCGGGTGCAGCGGCCGTCGGGTCCGTAGGCGAGGCCGTGGTAGCCGCAGACCACCTCGTCACCGTGCAACTCGCCCATCGACAAGGGCACGAGACGGTGCCAGCAGGCATCGGCCATCGCCACCGGTTTTCCGGAAGCCGTTCTGTACAGCACGAGCGGTCGCTCGCCGATGGTGCGTGGCAACAGGGTGCGACCGACTTCGGTGTCCCATGCCGCGGCGTACCAGGCATTCAGCGGGAACATGACGGTTCTCCTCCTCGGGTTCGGCGATGGTCCACGAGAGCGCGTATCGCGTCGCTCATAAACGGGCTCTCGCCGGAACGCTAAGTACAGCCGAGGAATGAGTCCAATGAATGCTGGAAATGATGTGCAATCACGTCGCTAATGAACCGCGCGCATCAGCTGCTTCCGGAGCCATTTCCGTCCGGGGTCGCCGGCAGTGCGCGGATTCCACACCAGATCGATGTCGAGCGACGGCAGGGGAATCGGCGATTCCATCACCCTGAGCCCGTTCTGGGCCGCCAGCCGCTGGGCCAGCCGGCGCTGCAACAGCGCGATCATGGGCGTGCCGCGCACCATCGGGGGGATCATCAGGAACTCGAAGACGACGCATTGGACGACGAGATCGGGAATCAGCTGGGCCAGGGCCTGCTGAGCGCCGACCCATCCTCCTTCCCACTCGAACACCACGTGAGGCAGCCGGGCGAGGTCGTCGACGGTGAGCGTCGCGCCGATGCGCTCGTTGTTCGCGTCGGCGACCACGACCCAGTCCTCGTGGTAGAGCCGTTCCCTCGGCAGCGTGGTCGGCACGGTGTCCGGCAGCAGCGTCACGTCCGCCGTCCCGTCGGCGCGGGTGAGGGCCATGAAGGACTCAGGCGGTTCCAGTTGCAGGCGGACACCCGGCGCGGACAGGGCGAGCGTGGCGCTCAGGGCGGGAAGGACGGGCAGGGCCGTGGCGCTGGTCGCGGCTATGCGGAACGTACGGTCCGAAGTCGCGGGATCGAACGTCGGAGGCGTGAGCACCTGGTTGGTCGCGGTCTCCAGGATCAGGTTGACCGGACCGGCCAGTGCGCAGGCGCGCGTGGTGAGCACGTAGTGGCGGCCGACCCGGACGAGGAGCTCGTCGCCGAGGGTGCGCCGCAGCCGCTGCAGGGCGTTGCTCATGGCCGGCTGGGTCAGCCCGACCGCCTGGGCGGCGCGGGTGACACTGCGGTGCTCGAGGAGGGCGGCGAGCAGCGGGAGCAGATTGAGGTCGACCCGGTGCAGGCCGGTAACGGTGTTCGTTGGTCGAGTGTCGCTGTTCACGCCGACTATTCACCTCGTCCATCTATCGCATGCGAAATACTGATTCGACTGGGTGCGAGTACGGTATTACCGTCCTGACAGGCCCCGTTCCGATGCCGTTTCGCCGTCGGCCGTCGGTGTATTTATTCGACGCGTTCGACGCTTTCTCCGCCGGTCCGGGGCTCTCGGTCATCGCTCACCGCTCCGCATCGGATGTGCATGAAGTGGGCCCGATCGTCACTGCGGATTTCTTTCACTGCATGCAACGGAGGTCTTGAATGCCGACCATCGAGACGGACAAGCGCGAACTGCGTCAGCTCGTCGAGGACTGGGCGCTGTGGCGCGACGCCGGTGACTGGGAGCGGTTCGCCACCGTGTGGCATCCCGACGACGGCTGGATGACGGCCACGTGGTTCCAGGGCCGGGCGACGGACTTCATCGCGATCAGCCGGGAGGGCTTCGACAACGGCGTCAGCATCCTCCACTTCCTCGGCGGTCACACCGCGGACGTCGTCGGCGACCGTGCCGTGGCCCAGACGAAGATGACCATCAACCAGAGGGCCGAGGTCGACGGTGTCGAGGTCGACGTCGTCTGCACGGGACGCTTCTACGACTTCTGCGCGCGCCACGAGGGCGCGTGGAAGATCGTGCGTCGGCAGCCGATCTACGAGAAGGACCGGCTCGACGTGGTCGATCCGTCCGCGACGCTGAGTCTGGATCCGCGGCTGCTGGGCCGCTTCCCCGTCGGCTACCGTCATCTCGGCTATCTCCAGACCAAGGCCGGCTTCACGGTGAGGACCGGGCTGCCGGGCCTGACGGGTGAGGTCGTGCGGCGCCTCTATGAAGAGGGCGCGAAATGGCTGGCCGGCTCGAGCACTCCGGGCGATCCTCACTGATCGGCCCCACTGATGTGCCACAGGGCGCCTGCCGGGCGTAAGTCCGGTTCAGGCGCCCTTCGTTGTGAGGCTGCGAGAAAAGGGCGCGCTGGTCTCTCGCGGCGGAGCGTCGGGCCCGCAGCGGTGGGGCCCGCAGCGGTGGGGAGCCCCGGCGAGGGAGCCCCGGTGGGACGACCGTGGGGACGACTGATCCGCAGCGTCCCCACGGTCGTCCCATCGGGAACCGGCCGGGGCCGGGGCCGGGTGCCGTTACGCGTCCCAGTCCTCGGTGCGCAATGTGAGCGCCACACGCCCGAGGCTGTTGTCCTCCTCCATGTAGTGGTGGGCGTCGGCGGCGCGGGCGATGGGGAACGTGCGGTCGACAACGGCACGGAAGCCGTTCTCCACCTGCGTCCACAGTTCCTTCACCGAGGCCGGGTTGCCGGTGCGGACCCCGATGATGCGGTGGCAGTCGGAGTACACCCGCCGCAGGTCGATCTTGACCTGGCCGCCGAGGAAGGCACCGGAGGTCACCACGGTGCCCCCGCGGGTCAGGGAGTCGATGGTGGCGTCCCAGACGGCCGGGTCACCGAGGTTGTCGACGGCGATGTCGACGCCGCGGCCGCCGGTCGCCTCGCGTACGCGCTCCACGAAGTCCGGCGCGTTGGTGTCGAGCACGACGTCGGCTCCCGCCGCGGCCATGGCCGCGCGCTTCTCCGCCGAGCGGGAGGTCGAGATGATCTTCGCTCCCAGGTGCCGGGCGTAGGCGGCCGTCGTGGAGCCGAGCGCGGAGGAGGCGCCCTGGACGAGCACCCAGTGTCCGGGGCGGAGTCCTGCCTGGGACATCTGGTTGGCGGCGACCGGGCCGAGGAGCGCGAGCGAGGCGGCCATCGCGGCCGGAATGCCGTCCGGGACCCTGTGCACGTTGCGCGCCGGCACCGCACAGTACTGCGCGTAGGCGCCGGGGTGGTGGGTGCCTATCACGGTCAGGGAGTCGCAGACCTCCTCACGGCCTTCCGCGCAGTAGGCACAGGTGCCGCAGGCGACACCGGGCAGGACGGCCACGCGGTCGGCGATCTGTACGGAGTCCACGCCCTCGCCCAGTGCGGCGACGGTGCCGGCGTGGTCCGCGCCCAGGATGTGGGGCGGTTCGATCTTGGCGTAGGGGTGGTTGCCCGCGCGGGCCGTGAGGTCGAGCAGTCGGCCGATACCGACCGCGGCGACCTGGACGAGGACCTCTCCGGGGCCGGGGCGCGGTGTGTCCACCGTGGCCTGCTCCAGGACGTCGGGCGGTCCGAACCGGCGGAACATCATCGCTTTCATGGTTGCGGGAACCGACAGAGCTTCCGACCAGCCGAGCTCGGAGAGGGGTGAAGTGTCGTTCATGGCGCCACCACCGTGTTCTCGAGGCGGCCGATCCGCTCGATTTCAATCACTATCTCGTCCCCGGCAGCCAGGAACTCCCTGCGCGGTACACCGCAGCCGGCCGGTGTGCCGGTGAGGATGACGTCCCCGGGTTCCAGTCGGGTGATGCGGCTGGCCGCCGCGATCACCTCGGGGATCTTCACCATCATCTGCGCGGTGGAGGAGTCCTGCTTCAGCACGCCGTTGACGCTGAGCTGGATCCTCAGGTTCTGCGGGTCGGTGATCTGCCAGGCGGGCACCAGCCCGGGGCCGAGCGGGCAGAACCCGTCCTGTCCCTTGTGGCTGACCCAGTCGAAGCCGAACGGCTCGGCGACCGGCTTGGCGGACTTGATCCGGTCCCGGGCCGAGACGTCGTTCGCCGCCATGTAGCCGGCCACGTGGTCCATGGCCTGCTCGGGCGCGAGGTCGCGGCCGCCACGGCCGATGACGACGGCCAGTTCGGCCTCCCAGTCGACGTGGGCGCCCGGGTAGGCGGGCAGCGGCACCGGGTCCCCCGGTCCCGTCACGGTCGTCGTCGGCGGCTTGAGGAAGAAGAACGGGTCGCCCAGTTCAGCGGGGCGTTCGCAGCCCATCTCGGCGATGTGGTCCCAGTAGTTGGCGCCCGCGCAGAGCACCTTGTTGGGATACGTCAGCGGCGGGGCGAGTCGGGCGCCCGCGACGGCGTCGGACGCCGTCGGCGTCCAGTCACGGAACATCGGGGCGAGCGACTCCCACCGGCCCAGCACTTCCATCAGCGTGAGGCCTTCGGTCCCGGGTGGCCCCTGGACCACGGTTCCGTCGGTATACGCACCGACGGCGACTTTCGCCGAGTCATCGACCCGGTACTGCACCAGCGACCATTCAGACGGTGTCATGTTTCCTCCGGCAGGCGGCTCTCTGAAGCAGCAGAACCATAGTGCATACACATTGAGAGAGGAAGGGTAGGGTTCGGGGTGCTTGGTGCTTGGTGCTTGGTGCTTGGTGCTTGGTGCTTGGTGCTTGGCGGCCGGCGGCGGGAGGCTGGTGCCCGGCTACGGCTTGTTCGCCCCGGTCGCAGCCGGGGCCGGATAGGGCCGCGCGGCTGATCACGCAGCACCTGGCCTGTGTGGCGCGCGAGGTCATCGAGGTCCTGACTCCCGGCCCCGCGGGAGCCTGGGCGCCAGGGGGTGACGCACATGATCTGCGCCCCTCGGAATGGAAAAGGTTGCACCGAACACCTGGACTGCAAGCCCTGTAGGTGTACACACTTAGCTCGGTGCCCGTGCGGGATGCGGGTTCACCAGAACCATGAGGAGTGCACATGTTGCGTGTCAAAGGTCTCCTGCATTACGGACTCCAGGTGCCGTCGCTCGATGCGGGCTCGGACTTCTACCGCGCGTTCGGGCTGGAGGCGGCGGAGCGCGGCAACGCGGTGGTGATCCGCTGTGACGGCCGGGAGCAGGACCAGACGGTGCTGACGGAGGGGCCGGTCAAGCGGCTGCACCACGTGGCGTTCGCGGTGGACCCGGACTCGCTGCCCGAGTGGCAGCGCCATCTGGAGGGCCTGGGCCTGAAGCTGCTGGACGCACCGGCCGACGTACCCGGCGGGCTGTGGTTCCGCGATCGCGAGGGCAACCTGGTCAACCTCCGTGACGAGGGAATCGCCCCCTGGCGCGCATTCGGGACCACGGACGCGCAGGACGCCAACGTAGGGGACCGGGTCCGCCGCATCGACCAGGCCCGCTGGCTGAACGCGACCGAGAAGACTCGGCCCCAGCGTCTCGGCCACATGCTGATCTTCAGCACCGATGTGAGCGCCTCCGAGGCCTTCTACACCCGCACACTCGGGCTGCGCCTGTCGGACCGCATCGTGGGCGGGCCCGTTTTCATGAACTCGGGGCCGGGCGACCACCATGTCTTCGGCTTCGTTCCGGCGGAGCACCCCGGCCTGCACCACTCCAGCTGGATGGTGTCCGACATCGACCAGATCGCCAGGGGCGCACAGAACATGGCCTCCGTGGGCTACACGAAGGGCTGGGGGCTGGGCCGCCACACCCTCGGCTCGAACCTCTTCCACTACATCCAGGACCCCTGGGGCAGCTGGATCGAGTACTCCAGCGACATGGACTGCATCACCGAGAACTGGCAGCCGAACGACTGGGAGGACCTCCCGGCCGCCATCTGGAGCCCCGAGGCACCGGCTGACTTCATCACCAACCAGGAAGAAAAGCCCGCCTGACCGTTGTCACGTGACCGCCGGGACGCTCCGGGCCGACGGCCTTCCACACCCCTGCCCCCTGACTCGAAGGAACCATCCCATGCAAGGGAGCTCGTCATGATTCCCCCGCTGAGCGCGCTCCGCCCGCCCGGTGAGCCCACCCGACACCTGACGGTCGGCGTCTTCCCCGGCGCCGGCAACGTGCATCTCCACCACGCCATCGACTCCGGGTACTTCCAGCAGGCCGGGCTGGAGGTGGACCTCGTGCAGGTCGTGTCCTCCGACCAGCAGATGGCCGGCTGGAACAATGACGACTACGACCTTATGCACACCTCTCCCGACCACCTGCTGCGTGGGCTGCTGAAGCGGGATCCGGTGGCCGTCCGGGCCGAGGGCATGGGGGAACTGGCTGTTCACCGGCGTCCCGGAGCGCCGCTGCCGACGGACCGGTGGGCGGTCGACAACGCGCGGAGCGCCTTCGCGTTCGTGCTGCGTGCCGTGCTCGCCGACGTCACCGGTTCGCCGGTGGCCGACGACCGGCTCGTCCCGGTGGGGGGCACGTTGCAGAGGTTTCAGGCTCTGCCGACGGACGCTGTGGACGGGACCACACTCCACCCGCCGTTCGACGTCCTGGCCGCCGAGCAGGGGTTTCCGCGTGTCGGCGGCCATCTTCAGGTCGCCCCCGATCTCCTCACCAACGTGGTGGTCGCCCCGCGTGAGACCGCCACCGCGTGGCACACCCGCGCCTACGTCGAGGTGTGCGGCAGAAGTACCGAGGAACTGGTTGCCTCCGGCGCGCCCGGCGTCGAGGCGGCTCTGCTGCGGCACGGTCTGCCCGAGGCCGCCGTCAGGGCCGCGGTCCCCGGCCTCCTCGGGCCCGCCGGCCTGTCGACCTCACCGGAGGTGACCCTGCGCGGCATGGAGGCGGTGGCCGACCTGCGCCGCCGCTTCACTCCGGACTGGCAGCCCCCCTGCCCACTTCCCTCCTTGATCGGCCCCGCCCAGGGGCGCTGACGCAAGCCGTCGCCGAGGCGGAGATCCTGCGGAACGACACCGCCGAACCGGGCTGCCCTGCCGTCGGCGACAGACACTCACGTGCTGACGCCCGAGCCGCCACCACGCGTGGCCGGGCATCACTGACTGCAGGTCGGCCCGGACCGGACAGCGCGCGCAACTGGTGGTCGGCGTTCGGGACCACGGTGGCGGCGCCCTTTTCTCGGAGGCGCTGGATGGTGTGCTGCTCGCCGCAGGGCGGATAGTTCCCGGTCAGTTGCGACTTCCCCGCCTTCTACGCGGCGACAGGCGTCGGCACACAGGTGGGCGAGGGCGAACTGCCGTGGCGCTACGAAGCTCGGGGGCGTGCGTGCCAGGGCACGCGACGCCGGGACGATCCAAATGACAGCCTGGAGCAGGTCCTTGCTTGGCCCCACAGGTGGATACAGTCGCCCATCGCCTGAACCAGGACGATGACGCCCAAGTGAGCTTTCATAGTCGAGTTGAACGGGTTTTCCGTATTGGCTGCATACACCTTGGGTAGACTCCCGGCGTGAGCAGGAGCAGAAACGAGTCCCCCGAGGAACAGCGGTCGGCCGGCAGCAGGGGCGGGGCGCAGGCAGAGTCCGTGCCGTCGGGCGAAAGCCCCGCAGCGGCCGCGGGCGGGCGCCGCCTGGCCCTCGACGTCCACGGACGGCTGCGAGCCATGATCCTCAGCGGCGAGCTGCCTCCGGGGTCGGTGCTGCTCCAGGCCGAGATGGCCCGGAAGCTGGGCGTCAGCCGCACGCCCATGCGTGAGGCGTTCCGGCTGCTCCAGGAAGAGGGGCTCATCGACGCGCGGCCCGACCAGCGAGCCCGGGTGCGGGCGGTGGACCCCGAGGACCTGGACGCTGTCTACGGGGCTCGCATCATGCTCGAAACGCTCGCTGTCAGCATGACGGCCAAGTCACTCACGGCTGAGGACATCGAGCGCATGAGCGGCGCCCTGAAGCGGATGGAGGAACTGGCGGGCAACGACCGGCCGGACGAGTGGCACGCAGCGCACAAGGAGTTCCACCACATCGCCACCCAGGCAGTGGGGCCACACCTGCAGCGCATGCTCGCGTCGCTCGGCGAACACAGCGAGCGCTACATCCGCCTGGCTCAGCTGGGCGCGCCCGCCTCATGGGGCCGGGCACACGCAGACCACGAAGCGCTCCTGGAGGCACTGAGCCTGAGCGACCCGGCCGAAGCCGCACGCCTGATCGCCCGCCATCTGGCGCGCACCGCTCTGAGTGTGCTGGCGGACGTCGCCCCGGAGTATGAACCCGCGGCGACTCGGACGGCCCTGGGGATCGCGGGCAACGGTCAGTCCTGACGCCGGGGTGGCCTCGAACAAGGGGCCGCGTCGAGGAACCATCAGGAAGGAACCAGCCTCAGCCGCCTTGAGCTGTGCGCCGTCCGGTGTGAGCACAGGACGGCGCGCCGCCTACGCCACCGACCGGGTCGCGATCACAACCCGTCGGAGATGCCGCGTCGTACGTAGCCCTGGTCCGCCAGGCGGCGGTCATCCAGGGGAGAGGGTCAGGCGGCGTTGTGTCCGGCGCCCCGTCCGCCGGTGAAACGTTGGTCGTTCAGGTCGATCGCGTCGGCCATCGCCTTCAGCCCCTCGTCGTTGAAGTGCAGATGGTCGCCCGGGGCGTGGGCGGGCAGGATGCGGTGATCCCTCGATTCCCCTGATTCAGGTTGGAGGAGCGACTGATTCAGGTTGGAGGAGCGACCGCCGGGCTCGGCGCGCTCACCCCCCGGCTTTCGAACGTCCGGCCGCTGTTGCGGGCGCGCGGCCGTGCTGCCCGCCCGCAACTCAGCCGCAGGACCTGGGGGTCGACCATATACCCCCCGGGGGTAGATGGCATACCTCCCGGTGGTACTCACCAAGTCGGTTGCCGGATACCCCGCGGGGGTATATCTTTCCTCGGGTGACGTTCCCTCTGTCGGCCCTTCCCGGGAGACCTTGATGAAGACCTGGCCGAAGATCACCGGCTTCGCCGCGGCACTCGCCGTCGTGTTCGGCGCGGCGTACGGTGTGGGCAGCCTCGCCGGATCCGACGACGCGGATACCAAACCGGGTACACGAACCAGCCGTGAGGTCGAGGTGGGGGAGGCCGGCGGCGCGGACGATGCCGCGGAAGTACCCGGGGGACTGCAGGTTTCGGCCCACGGCTACTCGATCGACCTGGAGACCCCGCGGATCGAGCGCGGCCGCAGCACCGAGATCCGGTTCGCCATCCTCGACGCGCAGGGGCGACCGGTCACCGACTACGAGGTGGAGCAGGAGAAGGAGCTCCACCTGATCCTGGCTTCCCGCGACCTGACCGTCTACCGCCACCTGCACCCCACGCGCTCCGCCGATGGCACGTGGCGCATGCCCGTGAACCTGCCCACGGCCGGCGACTACCGCCTCCTCGCGGACTTCGCCCCGGCCGCCGAGGACGGTGAAAGCCTCACCCTGGGCACCGACTTGGCGGTCGCGGGGCCATACGAGCCGCAGGAGCTGCCCCAGCAGGTGAGCACCAGCGAGGTCGACGGCTACACGGTCACCCTGCGTGGGAACCTCGACACCGGCTCCGCCCGCGACCTGACCTTCGAGGTCCGCGAGGACGGCAAGCCGGTGACCGACCTGCAGCCCTACCTCGGCGCGTACGGGCACCTGGTCGCACTGCGCGCCGGAGACCTGGCCTACCTGCACGTCCACCCCAACAGCGAAGCCGGCGACACCAGCACGAAGCCCGGGCCCACCGTCTCCTTCACCGCCACTGCCCCCAGCGCCAACGCCTACCGTCTCTTCCTCGACTTCAAGCACGACGGCGAAGTGCGCACCGCGAGCTTCACCGTCCAGGCGGGCATGGGCGGCGACACGGCCGCCGAGGAGGACGAGCACACGGAGGACAGCGGCTCGGCGGAGCACGGGCACGGCTGACGCCCCGGCGCCGGCTGCGGGCAACCAGCCCATCTGCGCCGGCGTGTCTCCCTGCGTGGTCGGCCACGCGCGCCGCAGCGCATCCGTCCGGCCAAGGGGCCTCCCATGGTGGTGAACGCCGCACGGCCGCCGCCACTGGGCGCGCCAGCCGGGCTGTGCCGTTGCCGCGATGGTCGAAGACAGTGGAGAGCGCGATGACGTCAGGCTCGTCCGGGCCGGTACGGGTGCGCGTCGCGGCTCTCATCCGGGCGCCGTTCGGCAGGGCGCTCGGGTGACAGCCGCTCGTCACGCGACTCGGCGAGCGCCGGTTCCGGGTCCGGCAGGAGCCGGGAGGGGTCCACGGTGAACCCGACCGATGCCCCGCCGTCGGGCCGGGTGCTCGCGAAGACGGTGCCGCCGTGGGCCTCCGCGATATCACGGACGATGGCCAGGCCGAGTCCGGAGCCAGGCAGCCCGCGGGCGGTGTCGGCACGGTAGAAGCGGTCGAAGACGCGCTCCGCGTCGTCGGGGCGGATGCCCGGCCCACGATCGCAGACGGTGATCACGCCCTGATGGATGTGCACCTCGATCGGCTCGTCACTGCCGGCGTCGAACTTGGCTGCGTTCTCCAGCAGGTTGCCCACCGCGCGTTCGAGTCCCTGACGGCGGCCGAGCACCACACAGTCGTCCGCGTCGAACAGGACGAGTCGGCCCGTGCGCCGGTACACGCGCTGTGCGGCGCGCCGGGCCACCGCGGCCAGTTCCACGGGTTCCTCGGCTTCGTCGCGGCTGCGGGACAGGGCGAGCTCGACGAGTTCGTCGACGAGGAGACCGAGTTCACGCGTCTCGCCCTCGACGTCGTCGTCGGTCCGCACGATCGACGCGACGCCGCACCTCGTCCACCCGCTCGCAATCCGTCCGCCCGACGGCCAGGTCACCAACTTCCGGCTGCGCTACGACGTCATCGTCGAGGAGTTGCTGACCCACCGGATCATCGCGACCGTCCGCCACGACTTCGACCGCGGCATCCTCAAGACCGACGACGCCCAGACCCTCGGGATCTTCGACCACACGACCAAGAGCCTCGAGGTCCCGGCGGGCGAGGGCTCGTGGCTGCGGGGCTTCGCCACCACGGCGGGCCTGGGCATCGAGCACGTCGGCGAGGGCACCGATCACCTGTTGTTCCTGCTCATGCTGCTCATCCCGGCCCCGCTGGTGGCCACCGGGGGCCGATGGCGCACCGCCCCGTCGGCCCGGCGCGCCGTCGGCCGTGTCGTGCATGTCGTCACCGCGTTCGCCGTCGGCCACTTGCTCACCCTCGCACTGGCGGCCGCGGGGGTGATCGAGTGGCCGTCCCGGCCGGTCGAGACACTGATCGCGTTCTCGATCGCGGTCTCCGCGGTCCATGCCGTCCGGCCGCTGGTGGCTCGTGGCGAGGTGCTCATCGCGGGCGCTCGTGCACGGGTTGGCGTTCGCCTCGCTCATCGGCGGCCTGGGTCTCGACCGGGGATCGCTCGTGACCACGCTGCTGGGCTTCAACCTGGGCATCGAGCTGACCCAGCTGCTGGTGGTCGTGCTGATGATGCCGTCGCTGATCGTCCTGTCCCGCACCGCCGTCTACCCCGCGTTCCGCATCGGCGTGGCACTGGTCGGACTCGTGTTCTCGATCTCGTGGATGCTCGAACGCGCCACCCTGACGTCGTCCGACCCCTTCGAGGGCATCCAGACGTGGCTGGTCGGGCACCCGGTTCTCGTCGCCGCGACGGTCGCGGCGCTGGCCGTCGTCGCCCGACGCACCGCACCGCGGGCTCCGTCCGACGGTCACGGCGTGCTCCGAGCCCGGTGACGGCCCGCCCCGGGCCGTCACCGAGTGGGATCGGCGCGGGTCAGCTCGTCACACGGAAGGTGGCGTCACCGCGTCCCGTCGCGGTGGTGATCGGGTCGAGCCGCAGCTGGAACCCGTAGTGGCGGATGTACCGGTCGGGGTAGTTGTACGACTGGAACGACGACCAGCTCGAGTCGGCCAGCCCGGCGACCTGGCGGAAGGTGGCGTCCTGGGCGAACTGGGTGGTGCCGTCGTTGTAGGCCAGCTGGAAGTCGAACCCGGCGTGCCGCAGGAAGTATCCGGGGAAGTTCACCGACTCGAAGGAGACGGTGCCCGAGCCCGCCAGGCCGGTCCGCAGCCGGAACTGGGCGTCCGCGTTGGTGATGTTCTGGTCGATGCGCACGTTGAAGTTGGCGTGTCGCACGTACCGGTCCTGGAAGTTGAATGACTGGAGCCGGTTGATCGCGGTGTTGGGCCAGCGTGCGAGTACGCGGCTCTCCTCGGCCGCCGTCAGGTTCAGGATCGAGCCGTGGCGCTTTTTCGTGCCGCCCATGGTGTAGCTCCCCGACGCCGGAAGCCGGTAGGTGCCCGAACCGGACGGGTTGGTCGTCGTGACCGGCATGTAGCCCCGTCCCGAGGCGTACTGGTCGAGGTACAGGGCCCACTCGTTGCGATCTCTGAACTTCATCCACATCGGACCTTCGACCTGGGAACCGGTCAGACCGATGCCGGAGAGGTTGCCGAGGTTCGTCCAGGTCCCGAGGATCGAGTTGCTGCCTTCGAGCGTGATCTGCCCGTCGCCGGAGGCCCGTACATAGCGGTAGTCGCCGACGCCTGACGGCACCTCCACGATCTGGGTGTCGATGATGCCCTGGGTACCGGGGCGGTCGATGTAGACCTGTGGGGTGGTGACGGTACGGAAGTCCGTGGTGCGGGCGTAGTGGATGCGGTGCTTCGTCACGCCGCCCAGCGTCGCGTTCGTCGCCCAGTACAGGACGTAGTCATTGGTCTCCGGGTTCCAGATGGCCTCGGGCGCCCACGCGTTGCGCCCGTCGGGGATCGCGCCGGCGACGTTGAGCAGCCACGGCTCGGACCAGGTGACCAGGTCCCTGGACTCCCAGATCACGAGGTTGCGGCTGCCGTTGTTGATGGCGTCGTCCCACGACTGTCCGCAACTGATGCACAGGTCGGTCGCGATGATCCAGTACCGGTCACCGCCCGGCGAGCGGACCAGGGCGGGGTCGCGCACCCCCCGCGTGCCGACCGTCGAGCGCAGGACCATGCCTCCGCCGTTGAGGTCGTTCCAGTGCAGGCCGTCCGTGCTGTGGGAGAGGTAGATCTGCTGGTTGGTCGACCCCTCCCCGGTGAAGTGCGCCATCAGGTAGCCGGGGTCGGCGGCGGCGGCCCGCTGAGGTGTGGTCAGCGCTTGGGAGGTGAAGAGCAGGCAGGCGGCGGCCAGTATCGCCACCAGCCGCGAGAGAAACGCGGACATGTGTATTCCCTGTCTTTCTACGGGTGCGGTGCCTCGATCAGGAGGGAGCAGGGTCAGGGGTGCCTTCACGTACGTGACCAGTGGAAGCCGGCGGTTGTGCCGCAGGTTCGTTGTTCGAGCAGGGCGAGGTCCGCGGTCGAGGCGCCCACGACGTTGACGCACTTGCCGCTGTGGCGGGCCCTGAGCTGGTGGTATCCGTCGGTGGCGACCCACTGGAACTGCTGGTTCGTGCCGGAGTGGCAGGGCCACTGGATGATGCCGGCGCCGTCGGCGGTGGACACGTTGTTCACGTCCAGGCACTTGCCGCTGTTGAGGCTCTCGATCTGGAAGTAGCCGTTGCCCAGGTCGACGAAGCGCCACTGCTGCCAGGGCTTGCCGTTCCAGGTGTACTGGCCGATCTTCACCGCGTTGTCGGTGTTGGGTGCCTGGACGTCCATGACCTTGCCGCTGTTGCGGTTGGTCAGCCGGTAGTACGTCACCGCGGGTTCGCCGGAGGGCACGGTCAGCGCGGTGCCCGTGGCCACCGGGACGCCGAGGTTCGGAGATCCGTCCGCGTTCCAGGTGATCTTCTGGATCCGGGTCGTACGGGTGGTGCCGCAGCCCTGGGAGGACGAGGAGTTGGCGTGGTAGACGATCCAGTCCTCGGTGCCGTCCGGGGAACGGAAGAAGCCGTTGTGGCCCGGACCGTACACGCTGCCGGCGTCATTGCGCTGGAAGGCCGGCTCGGTGCTCTTGACCCAGGAACTCGCGTTCAACGGGTCGCCGCCGGTGTGGGTGAGCAGGCCCAGCTTGTAGTCGGGGCCCTGGCAGGCGCTCGCCGAATACGCGATGAACGTCTTCCCGTCGTGCTGCAACGCGACCGGGCCCTCGTTCATCGGGGTGCCCTGCTTCTCCCAGGAATGGGTCGGGGTGGAGATCTGCGTACGGGATCCGGTGACGGTCCACGGATTGCTCAACGCGACGATGTAGATGCTCGGGTCGGATCCGGCCCACTGTGGTGTCGGCACCCCCGACCAGGTGAAGTACAGCCGGCCGTTGATGGTGACCACGCTGCCGTCGATGCCCCACCAGTCGTTCGCACCGAAGATCATGCCCTTGTACGTGTACGGGCCGAGCGGGTCGGTTCCGGCGCTCTCCAGCACGTGCACGCGCTGGTCCTCGATGTCGCCCGTACCGGCGGAGTAGTAGATGTACCAGCGCTTGCCGTTGAGGCCGTCCAGCAGGTGCATCTCCGGTGCCCAGACGTAGCGGTCACGGCCGGCGGCGTGTGCGCTGAACACCGGCACCGGCGAGGCTGCCTTGAGCGCCTCGATGGTGGGCGCCTTCCGCATCGTCAGCGGCCCGCTGTACGGCGTCGTCATCTGGTAGTAGTTGCCGTTGTAGTAGGTCATGTACGGGTCCGCGCCGGAACTGTTGAGCGGGTTGGTGAACGTCGCCGTGGCCGCCTGCGCGCCGGGCGCGGCCACGACCGTTCCGACCGTCACACCGCCGATGACGGCGGTGAGCGCCGTCGCCGTGGCACACAGCCGGCGGACGAGAGAAGAACGCCTGCGCAGGCGCTGCCGGACGGGGCGTCGCTGCTGTTCCACGCCGGCGGAAATGGGGGGAATGCTCATGACAGGGACATCCTTGTTCGTGTCGTGGAGCGCGTGGTGGGCCAACGGGCCGGGGAAGACGTGGCGTGCCGTGCGGTGTGCTCGGAAGTCGTCGCGTTCCGTCGGCGACGGGGGAGGCGCAGGAAGGTCATTGGCCGCAGGAAGGCCATTGGCCCAGTTTGTTCGGGATTTAGAACAATGTTCGGAAATTCGGCCAGACGCTAGAGGCCTCTCTGAGGGTGTGTCAAGAGGAGTGGCGGCGAGAGGCCTGAGAGGGAGGGGAAATGAGGGGCGGCTGCGGCCGCCGGGTCCGGCGTGCGGCCTGTGCCGCACCGTCAGCGGAGCAGCGACTTGCCGATGATCTCTTTCATGACTTCTGTCGCGCCGGCGAACAGGGTGGTGGCGCGTGTGTCGACGAAGTCCCTGGCGATCGGATACTCCGTCATGTAGCCGTAGCCGCCGTGCAGTTGCAGGCAGCGGGAGACGAGGTGCTGCTGGCGTTCGGTCACCCACCATTTGGCCATGGCGGCCTCGGTGTCCGTCAGGCGGCCGGCGGCTAGTTCGCCGATGCAGCGGTCCGTGAAGGTCTGGGCGATCTCGGTCTCGGTCGCCAGTTCGGCCAGGGTGAAGCGGGTTGCCTGGAGGGACGAGAGCGGGCGTCCGAAGACGATGCGGTCCCGGGTGTAGGCGATGGTCTCCTCCAGGACGCGGCGCATGGTGGCGGCGGCCATCACGGTGACGCTGACGCGCTCCTGTGGGAGGTTCCGCTTCAGGTACGCCATGCCGTGTCCGTCCTCGCCGAGCAGGTTGGCGGCCGGAACGGGGACGTCGGTGAAGGACAGTTCGGCGGTGTCCTGGGCGGACAGGCCGATCTTGTCGAGCTTGCGGCCGCGTTCGAACCCGGGCATGCCCCGCTCCACCACCAGGAGGCTGAGCGCTTCCTGCCCGTCCTCGGCGGTCGTACGGGCCACGACGATCACGAGGTCGGCGAGGACGCCGTTGCTGATGAAGGTCTTCGTGCCGTTCAGCAGGTAACCGTCCGCCGTCCGTTCGGCACGCGTACGTATCCCACGCAGATCGCTGCCGGCGCCGGGCTCGGTCATCGCGATGGCCGCGACCAGGGTGCCCTCGGTGAGCCCCGGCAGCCAGCGAGCCTTCTGCTCAGGGGTGGCGAGCTCGCGGAAGTAGGGGGCGATCAGATCGGTGAAGCCGTTGATGTTCATGGCGACCGAGGTGGCGCCCGCACGGCACAGCTCCTCGTTGAGCACCGCGTTGTAGCGGAAGTCGTCCACGCCGCTTCCTCCGTACTCCTCCTCCACGCCCAGTCCGAGCAGTCCGGCGGAGCCCGCGGCCCGGTACAGAGAACGGTCGACCTGGCCGGCGGCCTCCCAGGAGGCGAGGTGCGGGGTGACCTCTTTGGCGGTGAAGGCCCGGACCATGGCCCGGAAGTCCTCGTGCTCAGTGTCGTAGATCTCGCGCTTCATACGGGTGGTGTCTCCTCGGTGGTACCTCCGCCGTGGCGGTGTGGAACGGGCACAGGGTATGTCGGATAACGCGCGACCGGAAGCAGTGCGACATAAAACCGGGGGTGTGTGAAGCCGGGGAGCGAGATGAGGTATGAAGCTGGGTGTGGATCTACCGCAGGACGAGGCGAAGAACAGCACCCAGCTGCTGGTCCTGGCCGTCTACGGGCGCTACTCGCCGCTGGTGCGGGGCTGGTGCTCGGTGGCCGACCTGATCACGCTCATGGAGCGGCTGGGAGTACCGGCCCAGGCCACGCGCTCGGCGGTGACCCGGATGACCCGCCGCGACCTGCTGGCGCCGCAGCGGCGCGGCACGGTCCGCGGCTATGCCGCGACCGCCAAGGCGCAGCTCATCTTCGAGGAGGGCGACGAGGTCGTCTACGCCCCGCTGTCGCCGGCCCGCCTGGAGGACGGCTGGGCCATCGTGTCCTTCTCGGTCCCCGAAGCCGAGCGGGAGAAGCGGTACACCCTGCGCAAACGACTCGTGTGGCTCGGTATGGGCCAGCTCGACAGCGGCCTGTGGATCGCTCCCGCCCGTGTCCTTCCCGCTGTTCTGAAATGGGTGCGCAGGCTCGGGCTGGAACAGTACGTCGACGCCTTCACCGCCCGCCACGAAGGTCTCGGCGACACCGCCGAGCTCGCCCGCCGCGCCTGGAACCTGGAAGAACTCGCCGCCTCGTACGACAAGTACCTGGGCTCCTGGTCCCCGGTGCTGACGGCCGTCAGGGAACCGGGCGGTATCTCCGAACCCGGCGACGCCTTCGCCGTCCACACCCTGGCCCTGGAGCAGTGGATGCGCTTTCCCTACCTGGATCCGGGGTTGCCGGCACAACTGCTGCCGACGGGCTGGCACGGCGAGGCCGCCCAGGAACTCGCCAGGGAACTGCGTGAACTCCTCGAGGCCACGGCCTTCGAGTACGTCGCCTCCGTCGTCGGGCACGCGGCCGGGAAGTGACAGGCGACTGGGGCGCAGCCGGGGGGCCACTCGGGGAGTCCTGGGCGGCGCGGGGGTGCAACGCCGTCCCCGCCGGAGCGGCTCACCCGGGGGAGCGTCTCGTCGGCAAGGGGACGGCCGCCCGCCGTGGGCACGGCGGGCGGCGCTGACTCAGGGCCGGTACCGGTCGGCGGGGTGGGCCAGGTCGTAGGGGCGCGGGAACGGTGCCGGGCGGTAGCCGACGTAGCGCGCGGGTACGGACGGATCGGCCCGCGTGGCGCGGGCGTTGAGGGCGGCGGGACCGACGCCCTGCCAGTTGCCCGTGGCGATACGGGTCTCCAGGGCCTGCAGGGCGGCGGCCTGCTCGGCACTGCTGAACGTGCAGTGGCCCGCGTTGTCGACGTAGGCCTGGCGCAGCAAGGGGGCGGAGCCCGCGGCGGTGACCGCCCTGCGGTATGCGTTCTCCGCCGGTACCGGGATGAGGCCGTCACCCGTGGTGTGCACGGTCAGTTGTGGCTTGGTCAGCCGGCCGCTGAAGGAGCTTGTGCGGGCCATCCGTTCGACGGCCTCGGCGTCGGCGGCGATCCGGGGTGCGCGGTTCAGCGTGGCGAGGTCCCCGTGCAGGGACAGACCGGCCTTGGAGTAGAGCTCGCCGACCTCCTTGTACAGCGGGGAGCGGTGGAGCATCGTGGCGTAGTCGACGCCGGTGTTCCAGGACATGTTGCCCCCGACCCGGCTTTCGGCCTCCTGCCGCCAGGAGAAGGCCGGGAACCTCACCTGCAGCATGAGCGCCTGGTACTGGTTGGCCTGCTGGGCGTCCCAGTCGGTCGGTCCCGGCCGAGTCTGGGAGGGGTCGTTCCAGCCGGGGATGTCCTGAAGGGCGGCGGCCAGCGCGATACGGGCCCGGCCCGAGGCCGTGTTCTGGGCCTCGGTGACGGCGCCGGCCAGAGTGGCGGACGCCTCGGCGGCGGCCGCCTGGCTCTCCAGACCGGTCAGGCGGATGTCCGCTCCGGGGGCGAGCAGTGTCTTCAGCGCGAAGACCGCGTCGAGGGTGTTGTTCCAGTTGGCCACGCCGCCCTGGAGCAGGCCGCACATGGACAGCGATCCGCTGATGCGTGCAGGGTGGCGCTCGGCGATCAGCGAGGTCACCAGCCCGCCGTAGGAGGTGCCCCAGGCGATGGTGCGCCGGGCCGGGCCGAAGTGCGAGGTGAAGGCGTCGAGTGTGGCGAGCTGGTCCGGTATCGCGTCGCTCACCGCCCAGCCGTTGCTCGCGTAGGAAGAGCCGATGAGCGCGTAACCCTCCTTCAGCAGAAGGGACTTGGTGGAGTCGTCGGGGGCGTTCCGCGCGGGATTGGGCAGCCCGGCCGGGTTGTAGCCATGGCTGTACAACAGGACCGTGCCGTTCCAGGCTTCCGGCCTGTCCATCACGTAGGTCGCACCGGAGGGCAGCGTGCCTTCGAGATGGGCGCCGGTCCCTGCCGCCTGCGCAGCCGAAGTGAGGGGCGCGGCGAGCAGCAGCGCCGCCAGGGCGACGAGCGTACGTCTGAGGATGCGGGACTTCACGAAGCGAGCTCCTTTTTCCTGGCGAGGAGAGGGGGCGGGCGCAGTGCGACTTGTTCGGCGTCCCGTCCGGGACCGGCCGCGAACCTGGATGGTCCGGGAGTGACGGCGGTGCGGTCCGCGGTCGGACCCGCCCGCGCTCCTGGCAGGAGCGCGGGAGAGGCCTCCTTGTCCGACGAGCGCGGCCACCGGAAAGCGGGCCGCTCCACGGATCGACCTGTGCGGTCGTTCTGTATGAGCCCGGCCCGGCGGCTGGATCAGGCCTTCGCGGTCTTCTTCGTCCGGGGGAATGACACCGCGAAGGTAGGCGTGTAGATTGCGCGCGTCAAGAAGCTGCACAACATCAGCCGGGGCCCTCGTGGCCGGCGAGCTGCCCCGCGCGATGAAACGGCGCCCCTCGTCGCGTGCCGACGGAAGCGCCGGGCAAGTCCACTGAAAATTCCCCAGAGCCTCCATTGACGACTTGTCCGGCAACGGCATAGCGTCCGCCCAACTCGCTCAATTCAGTTCATAAATGCGCAAAATGCGCACCATTTCCCTTTCGTGCTTCCGTCAGGAGGAGCCCTATGCGACGGCGCATTCTCGGGCTTGCGATAGCAGTGGTCACGGTCGCCGGTACGGCCGGATGCGGATCCTCGTCCGGCGGGACGAGTGGTTCCTTGCCTTCGGGTAGCGGCAAGGCCACCGAGGTCAAGGTCGGCATCGTTCCGATCGGTGATGTGGCACCGCTCTATCTGGGCCGGAAGAAGGGCTTCTTCAGCAGCCGCGGCATCGATCTGAAGATGGAGAGCGCCCAGGGTGGCGCCGCGATCATTCCCGGTGTGGTGAGCGGACAGTTCCAGTTCGGCTTCAGCAACACCACGTCGCTGATGATCGCCCAGACCAAGGGAGTTCCGGTGACGTCGGTGGCCAACGGCTCGGCCACCACCGGCGACACCGAGGCGGACGTCAGCGGCGTGGCGGTCAAGAAGAGCAGCCCGGTCAAGTCGGCCAAGGACCTCGCCGGAAAAACGGTTGCGGTCAACACCCTGCAGAACATCGGTGACACCACGGTGCGCGAGGCGGTCCGCAAGGACGGCGGTGATCCCTCCAAGGTGGAGTTCGTCGAACTGGCCTTCGATCAGATGCCGGCCGCCCTCGACGGCGGCCAGGTGGACGCGGCCTGGATGGCCGAGCCGGCGCTGACCATCGCGAAGTCCCAGGGAGCCCGGGTCGTCACGTCGCCGTTCGCCGAGACCGACCCCAAGCTCACGCTGGCGACCTACTTCACCTCGACCCGGCTGACGAAGGAAAACCCCGACCTGGTGAAGAAGTTCGCCGAGGCGATGACCGAGTCGCTCACGTACGCCTCCGCACACCCGGACGAGGCGCGGCAGATCCTCACCACCTACACGAAGATCGACGGCGAGGTGCTGAAGAACCTGACGCTGCCGTCGTGGCCCGCGGAGTACGACATGGCCTCGCTGGAGAAGCTGGCCTCGCTCGGTGAGCAGGACGGACTCTTCGGTGACAAGAAGCCCGACCTGGAGGCGCTGTTCCCGTGACACCGTCGGTCATCGCGTCCGTGAAGGGGGAGTCCGCCGGGACCGGTACCGGTCCCGGCGGGGCCCCGGTCGGCGCGGCCCGGGCGCCGTCACCGCGCTGCGCGGGCTCGCCGGTCCGGCTGGTCTGGTGGTGGTCCTGGGGGTGGTGTCCCCGGGTGTGGTGATCGGCTCCGTCCCCGTGCCGTGGGCGGTGACCGCCTCCACCGTCGAGTGCCTGGACCCGATCCCGTCGGGCGCTCATCCCGGTGGCGGTGCCGCTCCACGGCACCGATCCGGAGTCGACGCTGCTGCGGGTGGTGTACGCCTCCTTCGGGCGGGTCCTCATCCTCGACCGACCACCTGCCTGCCGTGACCGATCTGTTCAAGACGGCGTCGGCAGCGGCCCGATAGCGTCGCGGCCATGGACACCGAGGTTTCGGACTCCCGGCACATCAGCACACATATCGATCGGCTCGCCGAGGAGGTGTACGACTACGCGTCGAACCCGTCCAACCTGCCTGAGTGGGCTCCCGGGCTGTGTAGCTCCGTCGAAAGGGTCGATGGGCAATGGATCGTGGAGTCACCCATGGGGCGGGCCGTGGTCGCCTTCGCGGCCAGGAACGAGTTCGGCGTACTCGACCACGACGTCACGTTGCCCACGGGTGAGACCTTCCACAATCCGGTGCGGGTGACCGTCGACGGCGCCGGGTGCGAGGTCGTGTTCACTCTTCGCCGGCAGCCGGGGACGAGTGACGTGGACTTCGAACGCGATGCGGAGGCCGTGTTCGCCGACCTGATCAGGCTCAAGCATGTGATGGAGCGCTCATAGTCCCGGGCGGAGCCGGCCGGGGCCGACGACAAGGACGGTCGGTACCGTCACGCCGATCCGGTGGCGCGCAGGGCTGACGCACGCAGGATCAGCGCGCGTCTGACAGCCGTCGAGTAAACGGTTCGCGGGCACCCCGCCTCGGCGCCGGCTTCGGGGTGCCGCCACTGAGGGGGACGCGGCCGGGAAGGCCTGCGCTGCGGGGAGCGGTTCGAAGCGGTTCCAGCGGTGCTCGTACGCGGCCGTGCGTCGGGCGTGCGTCGCGGGCCACGGCCACTGACATCGCGCGTTCCGTCCACCGAACCCGGGGGCACGGTACGGACGTTCCAGGTGGTACCGCGGTACCACCGCCTCCCCGTCATTGCTCTCCTGGGTACCAAGGTCTCCGGTTCCCGGACTCCTAGCGTTACCGGTGAACGAAGCCCGGTAGAGGCCAGTGGCCAGACGTGAGGGAGTGACCGTGATCGAGGTACAGCAGCTGACGAAGCGGTACGGCGAGAAGACGGCGGTCGACCGCCTGGACTTCGTCGTCAGGCCTGGCACCGTCACCGGATTCCTCGGCCCGAACGGTGCCGGCAAGTCCACCACCATGCGCATGATCGTGGGACTGGACGCACCGACCAGCGGCAGTGTGAAGGTCAACGGCAAGCGCTATGCCCAGCACTCCGCGCCGTTGCAGGAGATCGGCGCGCTGTTGGAGGCCAGGTCGATCCACCCGGGCCGGTCCGCGTTCGACCACCTGATGGTGCAGGCCCACACCCACGGCATTCCGCGCCGCCGGGTGGAGGAGGTCATCGAACTGACCGGCCTGCAGGCGGTGGCCAGGAAGCGGGCCGGTGCCTTCTCCCTCGGTATGGGCCAGCGCCTGGGCATCGCCGCGGCACTCCTGGGTGACCCGGCCACCGTCATGCTCGACGAACCGGTCAACGGGCTGGACCCCGACGGAGTCCTGTGGATCCGCAACCTGCTCACCGGACTTGCCGAAGAGGGCCGCACGGTCTTCGTCTCGTCCCACCTCATGAGCGAGATGGCACTGGTCGCCGACCACCTGATCATCGTCGGGCGCGGACGTCTGCTGGCCGACACCACCGTGCGGGAGCTGGTGCGCATGCACGGCGGGGACGCGGTGACCGTGGCCAGCGACCAGCCCGCCCGCCTGCGGGAGATCCTCTCCGGCCCCGGCGTCGAGATCAGCGGCGAGGTCGGCTCCGAGCACCTGCACGTGACCGGACTGTCCGCGCGCGCCATCGGACTCAAGGCCGCCGAGCACGGCATCGCCCTGTTCGAGCTCAGCTCCAGGACCGTCTCCCTGGAGCAGGCCTTCATGGAACTGACCCACGACGCCGTCGAGTACCACGGCGCCGGCACCGTCGACACCTCCGGGAGGGCGGCATGACCACGATGACCGAGACCCACAGCGCCACCCCCGCGCCGCCGCCCGCGGCCGCACAGCGGTCAGGTCCGCGGTACAAGGTCACCGGCCTGAGGGTCCTGCGCTCGGAGTGGTCCAAACTGTGGACGCTCCGCTCCACCTGGATCACCCTGGGCCTGGGCCTGGTGTTCCTGATCGCGTTCGGCGTCATCGCCGCCTGGCAGTACGAGTCCGGAGGCGGCCCGGACGGCAGCGGTCCCAACGGGGATCTGAGCAACGGCACGGCGCTCAGCCTCTCCCTGTTCGGCATCTCACTGGCACAGATGGCGTTCGGCGTCCTGGGCGTGCTGGTCACCGCCGGCGAGTACTCCACCGGCATGATCCGCTCCACGCTCGCCGCGGTCCCGCGCCGACTGCCGGTGCTGTGGTCGAAGTCGGCGGTGTTCGGCCTCGTCGCTTTCGCCCTCGGTGCCATCGGCGCCTTCATCGCCTTCCCGATCGCGAACGAACTGGTGTCCGGCACGGCGGCGGAGCTCTCGCTGTCCGACTCCGGGGTCGTACGCGGCCTGCTGGGCGCAGGCCTGTACCTCGGTCTGATCGCCGTGATCGGCACCGCGCTGGGCGCGCTGTTCCGCTCCGTCGCGGGCGGTATCGCCGTCCTGGTCGGCACGCTGATGCTGGTGCCCGGCCTGACCTCGCTGCTGCCCAACTCGTGGCAGGACGACGTCAGCAAGTACCTGCCCAGCAACGCGGGTGAGTCGATGTACTCGCTGACCCACGACGCGGCGAGCCTCTCGCCCACCGCCGGGCTCCTGGTCCTCCTCGGCTGGACCGCGCTCGCACTGGCGGGCGCCGCGTACCGTCTGGTGCGCAAGGATGCGTGATACGGCCCCTGCTCGCGGGCGGTGCGGTACCGACCTGGTCGGTTGCCGTGCCGCCCGGCCGTTGTGAACCACGATGGACAGGTGACACCCATGAGCACCGACTACACCGCCCCGCCGGGGACCGACCCCCGCCTGTCATCTGCAGAAACAGCGGCCATGTGGGACCACCCGCTGGTCAGGCGGATGGCCGGCATCGGCCGGCGCTTCAGACAGACCGACCGGAACCATCCATGGCTGCTGGACGCAGGTCTGGTCGTCGCTCTGATCCCCGTGCTGTGCGTGCCCGACCTGATGTCCGGGGAACGCCCGCAGAAAATCGACATCGCCTTCGTCAGCCTGCCCTGGCCGTGGACGATCACCCTGCAGGCGGGACTGCTGCTGCCCTTGCTGTGGCGGCGCAGAAGACCGGCCCTGACGTTCACCGTGATCGCCGCGGTGCTCCTCGTCCAGTGCGCTCTGGGCGTCTGGCTGCGCGCAGGCGTGGCCGCGCTGATCGCCCTCTACAACCTCGCCCTGCGCGGGCGGCCGCGCCATCTGCCCGTGGCCTGCGCCGTGCTGGCGGTCGCACTCGGACTGGTCGCCCTGCGGCTGCGGGGCGACGTGTCGATCGTGGACGGGCTGTTCTTCCTGTGCACCACCATCATCGCCGCGGTCGCGCTGGGCCTCGCCGTACGCGTGCGGCGGGCCCAGCTCGCGGCCCTGCACGACCGCGCGGCCCGCCTGGAGATCGAACGCGACCAGCGCAGCCGGCTGGCCGCGGCCGCCGAGCGTGCCCGGGTCGCCCGCGAGATGCACGACATCGTCGGCCACAACCTCTCCGTCATCATCACCCTCGCGGACGGCGGCGCACGGGCGGCCGACAACACCCCCGAACGCGGCAAGCAGGCTCTGCTCATGATCGGTGACACGGGACGCCAGGCACTGGGGGAACTGCGCCGCACGCTGGGCGTGCTGCGCGACCATCACGACACTCCCGACGCCACCCAGCTCAGCCCGCAGCCGCGCATCGTGGACATCAATGCCCTGTGCGCCCGTATCCGCGCCGCGGGTCCGCAGGTCGTCTACCGCACCAGCGGCGACCTGGACAGCCCGGACCGTGGTGTCCAGCTGACCGTCTACCGTATCGTCCAGGAGGCGCTCACCAACGCCCTCAAACACGCTGGTCGCGACACGCGGATCGACCTCGCGGTGACCGCTGAGGACAGGGAACTGCGCATCGACGTCCAGGACACCGGCCCGGGTCCGGGAGCCGCCCGGCCCGAACCGTCCGACGGCCAAGGACAAGGTCTCACCGGTATGAGAGAACGCGCAGCCCTGTACAACGGGACCGTCACCGCGGGACCCGCTCCCGGCGGAGGATGGACGGTGCGGGCGGTCCTCGACCTCACCCCTCTCAACGGTCTTCCCAGCCCTGCCCGCGCGGGCGGTGCGGCGTGACCACCGTGCTCATCGTGGACGACCAGCCACTGCAACGCTTCGGCTTCCGCATGCTCCTGGAGAGCTCGCCCGACACGGAGGTCGTCGGTGAGGCGGAACACGGCGGCGAGGCCGTCCGCATGGCCGCCGAACTCCGCCCGGACGTGATCCTCATGGACATCCGGATGCCCGGCACGGACGGCATCGAGGCCACCCGCCGCATCGTCGCCTCCGGCGGCCGCTCCCGCGTCCTCGTCCTGACCACCTTCGACCTGGACGAGTACGCTCACGCCGCCCTGCGCGCCGGAGCCAGCGGCTTCCTCCTCAAGGACGCCCAACCGGACGAACTCCTCGCCGGTATCCGCGCGGTCGCGGGAGGCGACGCCGTCATCGCCCCCGCACTCACCCGCCGACTGCTCGACGCCTACGCCCAGCACCTGCCCCAGGCGTCGCCGAGCCGCACACCGGAGGACGACCCCAGATTCCGTTCGCTGACCGAGCGCGAGCGCGAGATCTTCGTCGCCATCGGCCAGGGCTGGACCAACGGCGAGATCGCCGAGCGGCTGGTGCTGTCGGAGTCCACCGTGAAGACGTATGTCGGCCGCGTCCTGGCGAAGCTGGGAGCCCGCGACCGCATCCAGGCCGTCATCACCGCCTACGACCTGGGGCTCGCCCGCCCGAACGCAGCCGAATAAGGCGCGGGGACCCGGCGCCCGGGTGCTGCCCACACGGTCGGTGCCGGCCAGGCCCCCGGGTACGGCTGCCCCGGTTCGAGCCGGTGCGAGGGCGTGGGCGCCGGCACAGACAGCGGCGGCGGTTTCGGCCATGCGGCCGGCCGGGACCTGTGGGACGGTGTGAGTCCGGGGGGAACGGGCGTGGCTCTCCGCGGAAGGGTTCCAGGTGGCCGGGCATGGGCGACATGATCCAAACCGATGTCGGCGGGATCTGGGTGGAGCGCCGGGGCGAGGGCCCCGACGTCCTGCTCGTGGCGGGGCTCAGTGACCCTGCCGAGGCGTGGCAGGCGCAGCTCGACGGGCTCTCCGACCGCTACCGTGTCACCGCCTACGACAACCGCGGCACGGGGCGTACGCCGTTGCCCGAGGGACCCATGTCGGTGCCCGGGATGGCGGAGGACGCGGCCGCGGTCCTGCGCGCCCTGGAGATCCCGGCCGCCCATGTCATGGGCTTCTCGGGAGGCAGCTGCATCGCACAGGAACTGGCCCTCGGCCATCCCCGGCTCGTCCGCAGCCTCGTCCTGATGAGCACCTTTGCCCGTACCGACGCCTACTTCCGCGCGATGACGGGCTTCTGGCACTGGATGGCCGAGCGGGCGCCGGACGAGCGCGCGATGCTCGAGGCGTTCTTCCTGTGGATCTACACGCCGCGGGCACACGCCGACGGCACCGTCGACCGGATCGTCGAGGAGACGCTGGCCTTCCCGTATCCGCAGTCCGTCGAAGCCTTCCAGCGCCAGCTGGAACCGTTCAGGACGCACGACACGCTCGACCGCCTGTCCGAGATCACCGCGCCGACACTCGTACTGGCCGGTGAACTGGACATCGCCGCACCACAGCGCCTCGGTCGTGAGGTCGCCGAGAGGATCCCCGGGGCGCGGTTCGAGGTGCTGCCCGGCGAGGCCCATCAACCCTTCCAGGAGGTCCCCGACACCTTCAACGCGAGGGTCGACGCCTTCTGGCGGGAGGTCCGGGCACGGGAGCTTCGTGTCGAGAGCTGATCAAGCTGACCATGTCAGCGCATGATGAACTGCGCGACGGCGCCCTCGTCGGCACCCGCTTGACCTGCTCCCGCAGGTCCTCCAACAGCCCGAACAGGCCTGTGCCCGGTCGAGTACGTCACGACGTTCTCCCTGGCTCCGCAGCTCCCCGATGCGCCCTTCATGGGGGACCAACGGCCCTACCGGCGGACGAGGACTCCGGGGTTCACTGCGTTCGACAGTTCGCGAGGCAGGAGGTCAAGCATGTTCGGCAGCAGGACGGCCCCGGCGGTGGTGCGGTGATCGTCGCGGTGGGGCACGCGGATCTGACCGCGGCCACGCTGGAGTTGGTGGAGGCCGAGCTGAGGGAACGCCTGGAGCGTCTGACGGACGGTGCCGCCGGTCTCGTACGTGCCGGCGCGGGACTGCCCGTCGTGTTCGGGCGAGTGGTGCGGGCGGCGGGAAGGAAGCTCGTGGTGCTGCTGCCCACGCAGCACGCTGTGCCCGCCGTCCTGCCCGAGCCCGACCGGTCGGGCGCCGCGGAACTGCTGAGCCTGGCCGCGGAGGTCCGGCTGCTGGGATTCGACCCCGCAGACCGACACGCCCGCATCAGCGCCGACGAGCGCATCGTCGCGGGGAGCCGGAAGGTCCTCGCGGTCTGGGACGGTTCACCGTCCGACGGCACGGACGCCACCGCTCATCTCGTGGCGTACGCCCGCGCCCAGGGCATACCGGTCGAGGTCGTGTGGCCCGCGGGCGGCGCTCGCGAGCCGAAGGCGTCGAGCAGCCGCGGCGAGGCGGCCCGCCGGGCCGACACCTGCGCCACGAGAGGCGGGTGACGGTGAGTACGAGCAGCCTCACGTCCGACCGCGGCCCACGGCGGTACGGCAACGACTCCCGAACGGGAGCCGGACCCGCCTTCTCCTGGCTCCTGGTGATCACGGGAGCCCTCGGTGTCCTCGGCTCCTTCGTCATCACCGTCGACAAGTTCAGGCTCCTGGAGAACGCGGCGTACGTGCCCTCGTGCAGCCTGAGCCCGGTCGTGTCCTGCACCAGTGTGATGCGCAGCGCGCAGGCGGCGGTGTTCGGTTTCCCGAACCCGGTGATCGGCCTCATCGCCTTCGGCGCCGTGACCGCCATAGGGTTCGGCCTGCTGGCCGGGGCCCGCTACCGCCGCTGGTACTGGCTCGGTCTGAACCTCGGGACCCTCGGCGGCGCCGTCTTCTGCATGTGGCTCATGACGCAGGCGCTCTACGAGATCGGCGCGCTGTGCCTGTGGTGCATGCTCGTGTGGGCCGCCACCATCGTCATGTTCTGGTACACGACCGTGCACAACCTCCGGCACGGCGTCATCCGGGCACCGCGTGGACTCGTCGCGGCGGCACGGGAGTTCCACTGGGCGGTGCCCGTGACCTGGTACCTGGTCATCGGGATGCTCGTCGCTACGCGGTTCTGGACGTACTGGCAGGCGCTGCTTCTCTGACCGTCTGCCGACGCTTGACGGCTCGGCTGTGAAGCAGGTGCCGGCTGCCGGTCCGGAACATCGAACATCAGGGAACGAATCTGCGCCTCCACCACCACGCCGACGCCGGCGCTCCCGGATCAGCCAGTGACCGCGACTCGAAGATCTCGTCGTAGGGCTTGAGCAGGTCCCGGAGTTCGCCGGCGGCCCGGGCCGGCAGCCGTAGCGCGGCGGACTCCAGAAGGTCGCGTGCGGCAAGGTGGGGGCGGCAGCACTCGTCGAGGCCGCAGTAGTCGTCACTGAACCGCATGCGCCGGGCAGGTCCTTGTACCGACCGCATCCAGGTGGAGAAGGCCTGTCCCACGGCACCCGCGCCGAAGGCCCGTGCCTCCAGCCTGGCAACCGCCTCGGAGGCCGCCCCGGACAGGCCCCGCACCAACTCGGCCCCATGCCCGGCCCGTCCGGTCACCGAGGCCCGGACGGCTGCCGGGCGTCTACGCGGCATCGCTTCCGCCGGTAAGTGTCATGCCGTCAGCATTCATCGCGGACCACACGCCCACAAGGTCTTTTCTCCCTCTCCGCGTGCCGGGGACCGAAAGGTAAGATCGGTGATAAGGGCCGTGGTGATCTAGCTGACAGGTCTCAGTATTAGTCTGAGCCCCCTCAACAGCTTCTCGAAGCACGGCACAGGGGAAAGGTCACCGGCGATGTCGCTCAGCCCCGGCGATTCGGAGTCCATAGGCGGCTATGAGCTGGTCGACCGACTCGGCAGTGGTGGTATGGGCGTCGTCTATCTGGGCCGCTCGGCTTCGGGACGACGGGTCGCGGTCAAGGTCGTGCACGCGCAGTACGCGCAGGACGATGAGTTCCGTACGCGCTTCAGACAGGAGGTCGCGGCGGCCCGCCGGGTGAGCGGGGCGTTCACGGCCCCGGTGGTGGACGCCGATCCGGACGCCGAACGGCCGTGGATGGCGACGCTGTACGTGCCGGGCCGCACGCTGTCGGACATCGTGGCCAAGGACGGCCCGCTGCGCGGACCGAAGTTGCGCACGCTCGCGCTGGGCCTTGTCGAGGCGCTGCGGGACATCCACCGGGCGGGTGTGGTCCACCGTGATCTGAAGCCGAGCAACGTCCTGATGGCCGATGACGGACCCCGCGTCATCGACTTCGGCATCTCGCACGCCGTCGACAACGAGGCCCTCACCGTGACCGGGCGGTTGATCGGCACCCCGCCCTTCATGTCTCCGGAGCAGTTCGCCGCGCCGAGGGACGTCACCGCGGCCTCGGACGTGTTTTCTCTCGGGTCGCTGCTGGTGTACGCGGCCACCGGCAACCGTCCGTTCGACGGCGCCAGCCCTTATCTGACGGGCTACCAGGTGATGTACGAGGCGCCGGTCCTGAACGGAGTCGCCGAACCCCTCCGGAGCATCGCCGAACGCTGCCTGGACAAGGACCCGGCTGCCCGGCCCGATCTGGCCGAGCTGCACGGCATGCTCCTGGCACTGCCGGATTCCACCACGTCGGCCGTGCCGGTCGCTCGGGTCGTGCCAGTCGCTCGCCAAGTGGCCGACTCGGCGGAGACCAGACGCCAGGTTCCCGCTACGCGCCCCGTTCCAGCAGGCCCGGCCGCCCCCAGGCGCAAGCGGGGAGCGGACCGCACCCGAACCGGTCACAGACGTCGCGGGCAGCTCGTTCTCATCGGCCTCGGCGCAGCCCTGGTCGTCACCGGGCTGAGCGTCACGGCAGTGAAACTGGGGTCGTCCGAGGACGGCGCTTCCCAGCCGCCCACCGCGTCGGCGCCCGCCTCCGCCTCTGCCTCCGCCGCCTCGACGGTGGCGCTCCCGCCGAAGCACGTGCGGTGGGACTACCAGATCGGCGGCACGTACACCCCGCCGGCCGGTGTGCGGGTGGTCAGTCGCAGCTACGAGGACGCGCCCGCGTCCGGTGTGTACAACATCTGCCATCTCAACGCCTTCCAGGTACAGCCGGACGCGGAGGGCGACTGGGACTCCGACCTGCTGCTGCGCGACGCCGGTGGGGATGTCGTCTACGACGAGGACTGGGACGAGGCGGTCCTGGACATCCGTACGGCCGCCAAGCGGAAGCGCGTCGCGGCCGAGGTGAACACCTGGATCGACGAGTGCGCTGCCAAGGGGTACCAGGCCGTGGAGCCCGACAACTACGACACCTTCACCCGCTTCCCGAAGTACCTCACGGCCGACCAGGCCAAGTCGTTCATGAAGCTGCTGTCGGTGCACGCCCACGAGAAGGGCCTGGCCATCGCCCAGAAGAACACCCTGGAACTCTTGCCCGTGCGTGCCTCCGTGGGCCTGGACTTCGCCGTGGTGGAGGAGTGCGGCGAGTGGGACGAGTGCGGTGAGTTCGCCGAGGCGTTCGACGACAACGTGTTCGTGGTCGAGTACACGGCGAAGGGCCTGTCGAACGCGTGCTCCGGCTGGAGCGGCAGGCTGAGCATCATTCGCCGCGACCAGGATGTCGTGCCCAAGGGCGCGAGCGACTACCTCCGTCAGACCTGCTGACGTCGAACCCGGCGGGCCGGCCCGAGGCTCGGGAGCGCCTCGCCCCTTTCGCCGGAGGGGACCCTCGGGTTCCAGCTGGGCCGCGTCGCCCACACGGTGCTGCACCACTCCGACCGCCCGGTCGCCGTCGTGCCGCAGCAGCCATGACGCGCGGGCCGGCTCAGAGGCCGGCCGCGTGGTCGGGGACGTAGGTCTGCAGATCGCGCGGCGGCCGTTCGTAGCCGGTCGACGGTGGGCGCGGCGGCAGATCGAGCACGGGCGGCAGCACGTCGCGGTACGGCACCGTGCTCAGCAGATGCGCGATCATGTTCAGCCGGGCCCGCCGCTTGTTGTCGCTCTCCACGACGTACCACGGTGCCTCGGCGATGTCCGTGTGCACCATCATCTCGTCCTTGGCCCGGGAGTACGCCTCCCAGCGCGTGATCGACTCCAGATCCATGGGCGAGAGCTTCCAGCGTTTCGTCGGATCGTCCAGCCGCTGCCGGAACCGCTCCTGCTGCACGTCGTCGCTCACCGAGAACCAGTACTTGCGCAGCAGGATCCCGTCCTCCACCAGCATCCGTTCGAAGATCGGGCACTGGCGCAGAAAACGCTGGTGCTCCTCCTTCGTGCAGAAACCCATCACGTGCTCGACCCCGGCGCGGTTGTACCAGCTGCGGTCGAACAGCACGATCTCCCCGGCGGCCGGCAGATGCTCGATGTACCGCTGGAAGTACCACTGGGTGCGTTCGCGCTCGGTCGGTTTCGGCAGGGCCACGATCCGGGCCACCCGCGGATTGAGGTGCTCGGCGACCCGTTTGATGGTGCCGCCCTTGCCCGCCGCGTCCCGTCCCTCGAAGACGACGACAAGCCGTGCGCCCTCCGCCCGCACCCACTCCTGCAGCTTCACCAACTCCGTCTGCAGTCGTAGCAGTTCAGGCTCGTACACCTTCCGCGGCACCGTCGCCTCGTTACCGGCCATACCGCCTCCCTGCTCGACGACCTGCGGTGGTGGACAGTGCCTGGGGCGCGCACCTGAACAGCACCGTACTGTCCGGCCGGGGGCCGCGCATCGTGGTGGTCTCGAACGACACCCGCGACATCGGGTGGCCGACGCCGCCGAGAGGGAAAATGGCTATGAAGCACAACAAAGCGGGCTCCGGGATGGCACTGGAGCCGTCCGCGTCGAGGACGGAACTTCCTCGCTCGTGACGCGGCAGTTTTCCGAGAGGAGGCGGACCACCATGCCCACCAGAGTGCTGGTCGCCTATGGAACGACGAACGGGTCGACCGCGCAGATAGCGGAAGCCGTCGCGGAGATCCTGGACAAGGAGGGACTCACGGCCGAGGCACTCCCGGCCCGGTCCGTGGAGAGCGTGGCGCCGTACGACGCCGTGGTGGTCGGAGGCGCACTGTACGCCGGGCGCTGGCACAAGGACGCCCGCCGCTTCGTCCGCCGCCACCGCCACGAACTCGCCGAACGCCCGCTGTGGCTGTTCAGCAGCGGACCGCTCGACCCCTCGGCCTCGGAGCGGGACATCCCGCCCGTACCCGGCGTGAAGAAGGTGATGGTCCGGCTCGACGCAAGGGAGCACGTCACCTTCGGGGGCCGGCTGGAGGAGGGCGCGAAGGGATGGGTCGCCCGGATGATCCTCCGTTCCGGCAAGGGCGGCGACTTCCGGGACTTCACCGCCATCCAGGCGTGGGCAGCCCATGTCGCGGCCGAGTTCGTGGGCGCTGCGTCGTAAGGGCACCGGGGCGCGTCACGACGGTGAGGCGGGCCGGGTGTCACCCGACGCGAGGGCGCTGGACCCGGAGGAACGGCCGTCCCAGGAGAGGTCGAACTCGACGTCCACGACGCCCTCGACAGCCCGTACGAGGCGTGCGGCGACGGGAACGAGCGACGTGTCCCGCATACGGCCGCTGAGCTTGACGACTCCGCCCCGTACCGCCACGCGTACGGCGGACTCCGGCGCGGGGAAGAGATACGACACCACCTCGCGGCGGACCTCCTCCGCGATCTCCTCCTCGTCGCGCAGGAACACCTTCAGCAGGTCGGCGCGGCTGACGACACCCTGCAGCATGCCCAGCCGGTCGACGACGGGAAGTCGTTTGACCCTGGCGCGTGCCATGGTGCTCGCGGCCTGGGCGAGCGTCGCGTCCGCGAGGACGGTGAGGGCCGGGGAGGTCATCAGCTCCCCGGCGGTCACGGCGCCGGCCTTGGCGAGATCGGACAGGCGCCGGAGCTGCGTGTGCCGGTCGGGGTCGCTGTCGCGGAACTCCTCCTTGGGCAGCAGGTCGGCCTCGGACACGACCCCGACGACGCGGCCCTCGCCCTCCAGGACGGGCAGGGCGCTGACCTTCCAGTCGTGCATCATCCGCACGATCTCCCTGAAGGTGGCGTCGCGGCCGACGGCGGCGACGGTGTGAGTCATCACGTCGCTGACGATGTGCGGGGTGCCGTGCATCATGCCTCCTCCGTCGTTTCCGTGCGCGGGTGCGCGGGTGCCGTCACAGGAGGCTGCCGCTGCCATAGGGCGCGTACAGGTCCAGCAGCCGGGTGCGGGCCGAACGCAGTCGGTGGGCGAGGATGTCGCCCACCCACTGGGCGACGGTCACACCGAGCGCGGGATCGTCCTGGCACATCGAGCGGACCGCGGTGGCGTCGAACTCGTAGGCGCGCACCGGGCTGGTCGCCTCGGCGCCCAGGTGCCAGGTGTGCGGGGCGAACAGCCAGGACCAGCCGATGAGTTCGTTGTGCCCGAGGGTCTCGATGACGGCAGCGCGCCGGCCCGGCACGCGCATGTCCAGATCGACGGTGCCGGTGCGGATGATCCAGAACCGGTCTGCGCGGCCCCCCTCCTCGAAGAGCCGGGTGCCCTGGGGGAACGACACCTCCCGGGCGCCGCGCATCAGCCGCTGCCGGTGTGCGGCGGGCAGCGCCCGCAGCATGCTGGGAGTAGGGGGAACGTTCATGAGGTGCCTCCGGTACGGACGTACGGACCTGTCACCTCCAGCGTCTTCACGTGCCCGCATCCGAGCCATGGGCCACTCGGCCCCATGGTGGGGGCCGCCCGGTACACGTGAGAGCCCGCCCAGGTCCTGTGCCGGACGGGGGCCGGCGGTACGGGTCAGACACCCGCGGGCCGGCCGACGTCGGTGAGGTCGGTCAGAAGCACACCGGTGGTCAGGTCGGGGCGAATGCGCACCGCGTAGTCCATGGTCTGCTGTACCCAGGGGTGGAGCAGTGCCCGGTAGCGGGCCAGTTCGTTCGGGTCGGTCACCAGGTGGGCGTAGCCGGTGACGACCACGCTCCAGCCGAGGTGGGTGTCCGGATCGATGGCGTCGGCCTCGTAGGCCACGACCACGCCCGGGCCGTCGGTCTGCCGGGTGTGCGAGGTCAGGGCGGCGCCCTCGTGGGTGCGGATGATGATGTCGCCGTCGTCCAGGATGTGGTTGACGGGGCGGATGGTCGGCAGCGCGTGCCGGGTGAAGACGATCCTCCCCAGGGACACGCTGCCGAGCAGCCGCAGGGCTTCGTCGCTGTCGAGCTCGATGCTCTGGCGGGGTCCCGGGGGGACCGGCCGTGCGTTGTCGAGAGTCATGGTGGGCTTCCGTACGGATGTTCTTCGCTTACGGCTGTCTGATTTCGGGCGATGCTCGATCAACATTCGAACGCGTCGGTGCTCGGCCGCGGTAGGGCCGTTCGGCCCTCAACTCGCGAGGAACCGGCCCGCGGCGCCGGCGACGTCGAGCTCGTCGGCTGGCTCGGCGGGACGGCCCGGCCCTGGCCGCCCGCCCGGCCTGAGCAGGCCCGCCGCGTCCGGTGGCGGTCGTGCCGGGCAGGTGACGGAAGCCGGCAGCCCTTGAGAAGACCGGAGGGCCTGGTGGAAGAGGGCCGATCGGCCCTGGCCGTCGGGTTCGGGATGACGCAGGATCTTCGAGAGGTACGGGCCGGTGACGGACCGGTGACGTCCACCGGGAGAATGCCGGTGCGTGCGGGAGACAGACGACGCAGGTACAGGAGCCGTCGATGGCGGACAGTGCGCAGGCCACCCCCGAGAGCCCGATCCGGGTCTTCCTGCTGGACGACCACGAGGTGGTACGGCGCGGGGTGCGCGACCTGCTGAACGACGAGCCGGACATCAGCGTGATCGGCGAGGCCGGGACCGTCGAGCAGGCCCTGGTACGCGTTCCCGCGGTGCGCCCCGACGTGGCGGTGCTCGATGTGCGTCTGCCCGACGGAGACGGCGTGAGCGTGTGCCGGGAGCTGCGTTCGCGCATGCCGGAGCTTGCCTGCCTGATGCTGACCTCGTTCGACGACGAGGAGGCGCTGCTGGACTCGATCATGGCGGGTGCGTCCGGGTACGTGCTGAAGCAGATCCAGGGCTCGGACCTGGTCTCGGCGGTCCGCACGGTGGCCGCCGGCCAGTCCCTGCTCGACCCCCGCGCCACCACCAGGCTGATGGCCCGGCTGCGCGGTGAGCAGACCAAGGAGCCGGAACCCGAGGACGGTCTGCCGGACCTGACCGACCGGGAGCGGGAGATCCTGGCCCTGATCGGGGAGGGGCTGACCAACCGCCAGATCGGCCAGCGGCTCTACCTCGCCGAGAAGACGGTGAAGAACCACATCTCCCGGCTCCTGGCCAAGCTCGGCGTGGAGCGCCGCGTCCAGGCCGCCGTCATCGCGAGCCAGGCCCAGGACCGGTTGAAGCAGGACGGACACTGAGCCTCGGGGAGGAGGCCGTGCCGCCCGGGGCCGAACGGCCCTCACCTCGCCCCGGACGGTCCGCCCCTCCCTGAGCGCACTGACCGGTACCGGCCCACAAGCCGAGGCCGTCGCGGTCAACGCCATCGCCGCACCGGCGGCACTGGCCCATCCGCTGCGGCACGCCCATCTGCTGACAGCACGTCCCGACGTACGGGCGCCCCAGCCGCACCGTCGCCGAGGGGGACACCCGGGTCCTTTCGCAGCCCGTGCTCTTCTGCCAGTGTGGTGAACGCACCCGTCATGGAATCCGCAGCAGTCCGTCAGAAGCCCATCATCACCTTCGGGAACACTCATGCGACACCCTTATCCGATCAGGGAGATCGCTCGTCAGGCGGGACTGAGCGAGGCCACCGTCGACCGGGTGCTCAACGCCCGGGGCGGCGTGCGTGAGAGCACGGTGATGGAGGTGTACCAGGCGATCAAGGACCTGGACCGGCAGCGGACACAGGTGCGCATCGGGGGCCGTACCTTCATGATCGATATCGTGATGCAGGCGCCGGAACGGTTCTCGACCGCCGTACGCGACGCGCTCGAAGCCGAACTGCCGTCCCTGCACCCCGCCGTCGTGCGCTCGCGCTTCCACTTCCGGGAGACCGGGCCCGCCTCGGAGCAGATCGCGACCATGGACAAGATCGCCAAACGGGGATCGCAGGGAGTGATCCTCAAAGCCCCGGACCTGCCGGAGGTCGGTGCCGCCGTCGGCCGGCTGGTCGCGGCAGGCATCCCTGTCGTCACCCTCGTGACCGACCTGCCCGGCAGCGCGCGCATGGCCTATGTCGGCATCGACAACCGCGCGGCCGGCGCCACCGCCGCCTACCTCATGGGTCAGTGGCTCGGCGACCGCCCGGGCAATGTGCTCACCACCATCAGCCGGGGCTCCTTCCGCGGTGAGGAGGAGCGCGAGATGGGCTTTCGCAGCACGATGCGCAGCGCACCCGCGCAACGACAACTGGTCGAGGTCACCGACAGCGACGGCCTGGACGCCACTCAGCGCGACCTCGTACTGGAGGCCCTCAAACGGGACGAGGACATCGTGGCCGTCTATTCGGCCGGCGGCGGCAACACCGCGACCCTCGACGCATTCGACAGCCTCGGACGGGAGTGCGCGGTGTTCATCGCCCACGACCTGGACCACGACAACACGCGGCTCCTGCGCGAGCGCCGGCTCTCCGCGGTCCTTCACCACGACCTGCGCCAGGACATGCGCCGCGCCTGCCAGACCATCATGCGCGCCCACAAGGCCCTCCCCGACGAAGGCCCCGCCCTGCCCTCGGCGATCCAGGTGGTCACGCCGTACAACATGCCGCCCGGGGCGTCCCCTCCAGCGTTCGGCGGGTGAAGCCGAACCGAGCGGGCCCGCCCCCGGGTTACTCGTGCACGAGCGAAGCGTCGGTCCGGAACGGCGGGCCCCGTGGTCAGCCGGGGGCACCGGTCTTCCGCCCGGGTGCGGGCACCTCCTCGCGCATGGACCACGGCGAGCCGTACTCGGTGAGCAGGTCGAGGAACGGCCGCGGCGGCAGTGCCTCGGGGCCGAGCACTCCGCTGCCGTGCCAGGCTCCGGAGGCGATCAGTTCCAGGGCGGCCACTGGGTTGATCGCGGTCTGCCAGACCACGGCCTGTGAGCCGTACTCCCGCATCGACCACTGGTTGTCGACCACGTGGTACAGGTACACCTCCCGGGGGCCGCCGTCCTTGGTGCCCCTGACCCAGGTGCCCGCGCAGGTCCTGCCGTGCATACGGTCCCCGAGGCCGGCCGGGTCGGGCAGGCAGGCGGCCACGACGTCCCGTGGGGAGACCGCGACCTCACCTGCCCCACCGTTCACGGTGACCGGATCCGTCCGATCGAGCCCCAGCTGGTGCAGGGTCCGCAGGACACCGATGAACTCGTCGCCGAGACCGTACTTGAAGGTGACGCGCCCGGCCTTCAACCACCGGGGAATCAGCAGCACTTCCTCGTGCTCGACGTTCACGCACTCCACCGGTCCGATGCCCTCCGGGAAGTCGAACACCTCCGGCTCACTGAAGGGCGGCGTGGTGAACCAGCCCCGCCCCTCCTCGTAGACGACCGGTGGGTTCAGGCACTCCTCGATGGTCGTCCAGATGCTGAAGGACGGGGCGAAGCCGTGGCCGTCCACGACCAGGTCTGCGCCGTCCCGGATGCCGATCTCCTCGATCTCGTCGAAGAGCTCGTCGGCGGCGTAACGGGCGAAGACGTCCGAGAGTCCCGGCTCCACCCCCATGCCGACCAGCGCCAGCCGGCCCGCCGCCTCCCACTCGGCGGCCCGTTCGAACTGGGCGTCTCCCAGCTTGACCCCGCACTCCTCGTAGGGGCGGGACGGATGCGGCCGGGACAGCGACATGGCCATGTCCACGTAATGTGCGCGGTGCCTGAGCGCCGCGTCGAACAGCGGCAGGACGAAACGGGGATCGGTGGCGTTGAGCAGGAGGTCGCAGCCGTGCTCCGCCAGGGCGGCCCGTACGCCGGCCGCGTCGGAGGCGTCGAGCCGCGCCGCCGTGAACCTGCGCTCGTCCTTACCGAGGCGGGCGACGGCGGACTCCGCGCGAGACCGGTCGTGGTCGGCGACGACCATGTGCTCGAAGAACGAACGACGGGCAGCGATACGGGTGATGGCGGTGCCCACGCCACCCGCTCCGACCATGAGGACTCGCACAGCGCAGCACCCCTTCGCCCTGCCTTCGGCGGGGACTTGTGAACCGGGGACGATATCAGTCGAAGAACTCCAAAAGGGTAACCAGCGCGGTTACTTCCGGCCGTGCTTTCGGCTCGTCAGCCATCGGCCGGTACCGGGGGAGTGGTGTGCGCTGTCGCCAGGGCGGCCAGTTCGTCCGGACTTCGTGGACCGGGTGCCGTGTCGTCCAACAGCCCGTGAGCGCGGAGCAGTTGGGTGGCGGCGATGCCCCACGGCAGCCGCAGCCCGGCCTGCTGGAGGAGGTCCGTACGCGCCAGCATCGTGGCCACGGGGCCGGTGAGTGCCCCGGAGGGGGTGAGCAGCGCGGCGTCATCGGCCCAGCGCAGGGCCAGGTCGACGTCGTGCGTGGCCATCACCACGGTGGTGCCGGATGCGCGCAGCCCGTCGAGCGTGGCGAGCAGCCGCTCCTGGCCGTCGGGGTCGAGCCCGGCGGTCGGCTCGTCGAGGATCAGGACGCGGGGCCGCATCGCGACGGCGCCGGCGATGGCGGTCCGTTTGCGCTGGCCGTAGGAGAGGAGGTGGGTGGGCCGGTCGGCGAGCGCGGTGATGTCCAGGGCTGCGAGCGCCTCGTCCACCCGGGCCCGCACCTCCGCGTCGGGCAGTCCGAGGTTGAGCGGCCCGAACGACACGTCCTGGGCGACGGACGCGGCGAACAACTGGTCGTCCGGGTCCTGCACGACCAGCTGGACGGTCGTCCGCAGCCGGGTCAGCCCCTTCCGGCCGTAGGCGACGGGGAGCCCCTCGACGGTCAACTCACCCGCGTGCGGGCGCAATCCGCCGCTGAGCAGCCGCATCAGCGTGGTCTTGCCGCTGCCGTTGCGGCCGAGCAGGGCGAGCGCACGTCCTTCGCGCACGTCGAAGTCCAGGCCGCTGAGCACGGTGGGGCCGTCCTCGTACGCGAAGGACGCGCCCCGCAGGGCGACCAGCACGGGCTCGCTCATGACAGCGGCCTTTCCAGTACGAAGGTGAGGGCGGCCACGGCCACGAGGAGCGCGGCGCCGGCGGCCGTGAACCGGACGGAGACGCGGGCCTCCGGCACCAGGACGTGGAGGGTGCCGTCGTAACCGCGCCCGGCGAGCCCGGCCTGGAGCCGCGCGGCCCGGTCGAAGGCCCGCACGAACGCGGTGGCGCCGAGCCCGGCCAGGGAACGCCAGGTGGCGGCCCGGGTGGTGTGCCCGAGCCGGGCGGCCTGTGCCTGCCGGATGCGGCGCACGGAGTCGAGCAGCAGGAAGCTCATGCGGTACGTCACCAGGGCGACGTCGACGACGGGGGCGGGCACCCCGGCCTTGACCAGGCGGGGCAGCAGGTCGGACATGGGGGTGGTGAAGGCGAACAGGAGGACGCCGAGGGAGGCGCCCGAGGTCCGCAGCAGCAGTTCCCCGGCGCGGACCGGCCCGCCCTCGGCGAGGGTGACGAACCCGCCGGGCCCGCCGACCTGGACGAGCAGGGGAATCGCTCCGGTCACGCAGAAGCCGAGCGGTACCCGGTAGGCGCGCCACAGCCGGCGGCCTGGTACGCCCGCCGGGCCCAGCAGCACGGCGAGCGCGGTCACCAGCACCAGGGCAGCGCCCGGCCAGGGCGGCAGCGAGATCGCGAGCACGGTGAGACCCAGCCCGAGCACGGCCTTGTCCACGGGATGGCGATGGCGCCAGCGGTTGCTGTGCGCCGCCGCGTCGATCGGCAGCACGAGCGGTCAGTCCTGTTCGGCGGTGGACTTGCCGGAGGCGCTCCCGGAACCCGGGACGTCCTGGGCAGCGGCCTCGGCGTCCCGCTGCGCGAGCGCCCGCGCCTCGCCCTGGCGGCGCCCCCGGTGCAGCCCGAAGTAGTAGGCGAGGACGCCCGCTCCGATGGCTGCCTGGAGGGAGAACAGCGCCGACTCGATCTCACCGGACGGCGGCTCGTACAGGGGAGAGAACCACGGCTCGTAGTCCGGTTCGATCTCGGTGATCGCCGTCTCCGCCTCACCGTCGGCGCCCGTGAACGGCTCCTCCTTGTGGTCGCCGAGCCCGAGGGCCAGCGGGAGCACGGCGAGCGCGGCCACGACGAGCAGCAGCAGGGCGTTGATCTTCGCGTTACGGCTCATCGGGCAACCGCCTCGGTTCCGGCCCCGGTCGCGGCCTGCTTGCCGGCCACAAGGACGCCGAGCCGGGTCAGCTCACCCTTGCTGGACTGCACCAGCAGCCGCATCACGAACACCGTCAGGAGCCCCTCGCTCACCGCGAGCGGGATCTGGGTGACGGCGAAGATGGAGCCGAACTTGCCGAGCGCGCCCAGGAATCCGCTGCTCGGGTCGGGGAACGCGAGCGCCAGCTGCACGGTGGTCACGCAGTAGGTGGACAGGTCGGCGAGGAAGGCGCCGAAGAACACCGCGACCATCAGCGGCACGCCGTACCGCCGTAGCAGGCGGTAGATCGCGTATCCGGCCCATGGTCCGACGACGGCCATCGAGAAGACGTTGGCGCCGAGCGTGGTCAGGCCGCCGTGCGCGAGCAGCAGCGCCTGGAAGAGCAGGGTGATGGTGCCCAGTACCGCCATGATCGGCGGCCGGAACAGGATGGCGCCCAGCCCCGTACCGGTGGGGTGGGAACAGCTCCCGGTCACCGACGGCAGCTTCAGCGCGGACAGAACGAACGTGAAGGCCCCGGAGGCACCGAGCAGCAGCGTGCTCTCGGGGTGCTCCTTGACCTCACGGGTGAGTGACCGTACTCCGTGGACGACGAACGGCGCGGACGCGACGCCCCAGGCGACCGCGTGCGCCGGAGGCAGAAAACCCTCGGCTATGTGCATGGTTCAGCAGACCCTCTCCAGCACCTCGTGGATGGTTGACGCGCCTTGGCCGGTCTCCTGGCTGACGGGTACCACCGCCCGTGCTCCGCCTTCCCGGGTCCGAGGACCCAGTGGCTGCCTTTTGAGGGCTGGAGCCGGACTTCCCGATCACAGTGGCGAGGGCCGCACCGGCATCACACCGGATTTCCCGTTCACCAAGGCGTGGTGACAGTAGTGCCCACCGAAGGGCGGTGACAAGCCGACCCCGGGAGAGTGCGGTCGGTGACCGCAAGGCCCCAGGGTGCCGCGTGGCGGAGGCCCGGCTGTTCGCCGGCCGCGCCGGAGCGGCCGGCGAGCCCGTCGAAGGGCCCTGGTGGCAGGGCCCTTCGAACAGGGGTCATCCTCCAGGGGTCATCCTCCGATGGTGCGCGCAGCCTGCCGTGGCACGGAGCGCGTCAGGGCGAGATGGGGCCAGGTGCGGATGTCGCGTTGCCTCACGGCTCCCTGCGCCTCAACCGCGGTGTGAGGGGCGGAGCCTGTGGCCCTGTCAGAGGTAGAGGACGTAACTCATGCGTCCACCCCAACAAGGGCAGTGTGCGGGCGAGCGCTGATCCGGCGCACGGTGATCGGCTGCCCTCCGGCTGCCCCCGGCCCGAGTGGGCGGGCTCGCCGCCATGGGGGATGTGGATGGGCAGATCCGGGCCGAGCCGGCGGAACCGGAGGTCCTCGCGGCAGCCGAGGTGCGCGGGGAGCCCCTGGTGAGACGGGGCTCCTTCGAGGAGCCGGGCGGCAGGGTACCGAGTGGCCTGAGGACCGAACGGTCCTGTACTGGGTGGCGTCCCCTGATCTACACCCCGGAAAACACCGCTTGACCTGCGGTGAGTGACATACGTCACCCCGCAGCCGCCGTCAACGGCACCGCTTAGTACACGAGGCTCGATGGTCAAACAGGACATTCAAGCAGTGAAGTGGAAATTCCCTCAATGTCGTAGCGAGTGTGAGCTTCTCGCTCCACGCTTCCCGGTCGCAAAGACGTCGGTGGAAGGGATCTGACGGAGCGAAGGGTTCCGACGAGCGGCTCCCGGAATGGGAGAGCACCGTCCGCCGGAGGTGGCAAGGGGCGTTCGTTCTACGATCCTGCTTAGTTTCGAACGCTTGTTGTGCCTGCTCACGGCACTCCTGAAGATGTCCGGACCGCAGGTCGCCCTGGCAGCTCAGGCGCGGTTTCCCGTGCAGAGCCGACTGCGCGCGGGGCGGCCCTGCGGCGTCCTGGATCCGTTCAACGAGGTCACCATGAGCAAGCACCGCAGAACGACGCACTACCGGAAGATAGCCATCGCCGCCGTCGCACTGACCGCCGTTGGCGTGCCCTCCGTCGCCATGGCCTGCGGGGACCGGCAGTACGACTGGCGCGACGAGTCCCAGCATCGCTGGAACCGAGACGCCTCCCACGATCACTGGTGGGACGAAACCACGTCGAGCCCGAAACCGACTCCCACGGCGTCCGAGTCCCGCTCCACGGCTTCGAGCGCTCCGACCGCCTCCACGAAGGCCCCCTCCACGAAGGCCCCCTCCACGAAAAAGGCCGCGAAAAAGAAGGCCACGAAGAAGAAGGCCGCGAAGAAGGCCGCCACGCAGACCCCCTCCGCGAAGCCCTCCCCTTCCACGGCGCCGACCGCCTCAGCCGCTACGACCTCCGTCACCAAGGCGGTGGTGGACCTGGTCAACAGCGAGCGCGGCAAGGCGGGGTGTGCCCCGGTGACCGTGGACGCGGTGCTCACCAAGGCCGCTCAGAAGCACAGCGAGGACATGGCCGATCACCGGACCATGTCGCACTCGGGCTCCGACGGATCGTCCGCCGGTGAGCGGCTCACCCGTGCCGGCTACGCCTGGAGCACCTACGGAGAGAACGTCGCCTACGGCTACACCACCGCCAAGAGCGTCATGGCCGGCTGGATGTCCAGTCCCGGCCACAAGCGCAACATTCTGAACTGCGCGTTCAAGGAGATCGGTATCGGCCTCGCCCAGCCAGGCAACTACTGGACCCAGGACTTCGCCACGGCCCGGTAGCACGCCTCACCGCTCACGCTCCGGTCGCCAGGGGCAGGCGTCAGGCGCGCGATCCACGCTTCTGCTCGTCGAGCTCGGCGTTCTTCTTCTTGACGCGTGCCGTTTCCCTGCGGACCTCGGCCTGGGTGGCGCGCTCCTTCTGCAGCCACTCGGGCCGGTCCGTCAGCAGCGTCTCGATCTGGTCGGTGGTGAGCGGGTCCGTGATTCCACCGCGGGCGAGGCCGGAGATGGAGACGCCCAGTTTCGCCGCGACCACCGGGCGGGGGTGGGGGCCGTTCCGCCGGAGCTCACGGAGCCACTCGGGGGGATTGGCCTGGAGCTCGTTCAACTCGGTGCGTGAGACGACACCGGCCTGGAACTCGGCCGGGGTGGCCTCGAGGTACACACCCAGCTTCTTCGCCGCGGTCGCGGGCTTCATCGTCTGGGTGGTCTGATGGGACTTCATGGTGTCCAGACTATCGGCCGTGTACGGGACCTCTGCCTGCGAGACCTCCGCCCGCGACCGGTAGCCTGGAGGAGTGACAGGTTCGGATGTTTCCCCTTCGTTCCGGCTCGCGTACGTCCCGGGGGCAACGCCCGCCAAGTGGGTGCGGATCTGGAACGAGCGCCTGCCCGACATTCCCCTGACCCTCGTCCCCGTCCCGGCCGCGGAAGCGGCTGACGTGCTGCGGAGCGAGGGGGCCGACGCGGCGCTCGTACGGCTGCCGGTCGACCGTACGGTCTTCAGCGCGATTCCCCTCTACACCGAGACGACGGTGGTCGTCGTTCCCAAGGACCACCTCGCGACGGCGGTGGACGAGGTGTCGGCCGAGGACCTCGCCGACGACGTCGTGTTCCACCCGCTCGACGACGTACTCGGATGGGAGCAGCCTCCGGGGCGGCCCGCCGTCGAGCGCCCCGCCACGACGGCCGACGCCATCGAACTCGTGGCGGCGGGCGTGGGTCTCCTCGTCGTCCCTCAGTCGCTGGCCCGCCTGCACCACCGCAGGGATCTCACCTACCGGCCGCTCGTGGACGCCCCCCAGTCGGCCGTCGCTCTGGCATGGCCCGAGGACGCGACCACCGACCTGGTGGAGGACTTCATCGGGATCGTCCGTGGCCGGACGGTCAACAGCACACGGGGACGCCCGACAGCCGCGGCACAACCGGAGCGCCAGCGCCAGCGCCCCGACGCGGCCGGCGCACGGCGGAAGCCCGCGGCGGGGAAGACGACCGGCAAGAAGCCACGGGGCGGTTCCGGCGGCTCCGGGGGTGCCCGAGGCGGCAAACGTGGGAGGCCGCGCCACCGGTAACCGGTAGGGCGCGGTGGGCGCTCCCGGCCGTACCGGGGATCCCTACGGGCCGAGATGGATGTGCGCGGCCCAGCGTGACGGCTCGTCCGGCACGTCCTCGCGGAGGGCGTGCACCGCGCGGTGGAGGATCCTGGCCGCGTGGTCGGAGTCGAAGGACCCGGACCCGGAGGACGGGGCCAGGCCGGTGTAGAAGTCGTCCGCGACGCGTCCGGCGGCGCTGTCGCCGACCGGCCAGAGTGTACCGACGACATGGCGGTAACCGGCGAGCTGGAAGGCCGTGGCGATGTGCACGGCCTCGTCGGCGAGTCTCTCGTTCGACTTCGCCGTCTCGCAGGCCGACAGGTAGGCCAGTGTGCCGTGCGGAACGTTGAGTGCCGACAGCTCGATCGCCGTCAGCGGAGCCGACGTGTGGTCGTGCAGCAGCAGCCGGTTGAGGGACGGCGACCGGGGGTCGGTGACGGCGTGGCAGGCGAAGTGGGCGACGCCGTGTCCGGGCAGCGCCCCCAGTACGGCGTCCCGGGTGGCCCGCGCACCGGAGAGCACCGTCGAGTCGGGCACGAGCTCGGCCAGGCGGTCGGCCTCGAAGCGGGCGCCCGGCAGCGAAGGCGCCCCGGGCGCCTCGCTCACCTCGACGATCAGGAGCGTGTCACGGCCGGGTGTGCCCGCCCCGGTGGCGCGGCGGGCGTCGTCGGGCGGGAGGGCGTGCACCGTCGAGGTGTACGAGGAGACCACATGGTCCATGACCGTCGAGGCGCTGTCCGGGGCCGCGTCGATGTGCCGGCCCGCGGCGTGCAGCGGCAGGAACGCCGCCACCCCGATCGGGCACCACCAGATCCGGGGGGCCTCGCCGGCCGGGACCGGCGAGGGGGACAGCAGGCCGAGCTCGGCCAGGACCGGTCGGCCGATGCGGTCCCACAGCCAGGCCAGGTGGACGAGGAGCCGTGCCTCGTCCGGCCGGGACGGATCGGTGGACGTGTGGGGTGCGGCGAGCGGCAGCCGCTGGAAGTCCCTGGCCCGCTCGCGGAGTTCGAGGTAGTCGCAGTCCAGCCGCAGGGCGCGGACGGGGGAGCCGGATGTGAGGATCAGCGCGTCACACCGGAACGGACTGGCGTTGACCAGCACGACCGGGCCGCCCGCAGGGCGTCGGCGCAGGGACTCGATCGTCGGCGGCAGCAGGAAGCCCCCCAGGCCGGGAAGCGCGCGGACACGGTCCAGCAGGCTCTCCCACCGCTCGGCGAGCTCCCGGTGCCGCTGCGCCCGGCCGCTGTGCCGGGCCGCCGCCGGGACGCTCCCGGAGTCCCTGGGCTTTCGGGGATTTCCGGGGTTTCCGCGGTTCCCGTGGAAGAGGTCGGCACCGGCCTGGTCGGAGGCGTTGAGCAGGTCCCTGAGCCGGACGAACTCCTCGGCTGCTTCCGGGTCGGCCCGGCGCAGCTCGCCGAGGTCGTCGCGGCCGCCCATTCCCTCGCGCAGCAGCAGGCCGCGCGCATGTTCCAGCAACAGCAGCGCGTGCTCGGGCCGGCCGAGGTGCAGCGCGGCCGACGCGGCCTCGGCCGGAAGGCCCGCCAGCTCACCCAGCCCGTACTCGCGGTCGGGGCGCAGCAGGTGCCGCGGCGCGATCTCCGGCAGCCAGGCGATGGCCTTCTCGTACGCCGCCAGCGCGGTCCCGGCCTCGGGCGGATCGGCCGACATCGCCGCCCGGCCCAGGTGCAGGTGCGCGATGACGCGGCTCCGCGGGGTCGTCGCGGCGGTCGCGAGTTCCGCGCACAACCCGTGCATCTCCCGCAGGACGTCCGGCTCGGCGGGGCATCGCGCGAGCGCCCGGACCAGGGCCACCAGGGCCGTCGCACGGGTCGTCGTGTCCGCCGTCGCCGCGGCGACGCCGTTACGGGCGGCCTGGACCGCCTCCTCCAACACAGCTGTGTCGCCGGTGAGTTCGAAGAGGGTGCGGGCGGCCACGCTGAGGTTGCTCAGCCGTCCGCCGCGGTCCGCGTCGTCCCGTGGACCCGCCGCCACCGCGGCCCTGGCGACCCGTACCGCTTCCCGCAGGGCGGGTACGCCGCCGATCCGCGGCGCGCCGTCCGCCGCTCCCGGAGCCTCGGTTGGCGCGGAGCCGTCGTCCGGGGACGCGACATACAGGTCCCCGGACAGGATGTGCAGCGCGTTGCCGAGGTCACTCAGCCGGTTGGCCCGCTGGGGGGTGTCGCCCGGACTCAGCTCCACGGCCTCGCGGGAGGCCGCCACGGCTTCCAGGATCGCCTGCCTGTCCCCGGTCCGCTTGAACAGTTCCTGGTCCACGGCGCTCAGATTGCCGAGATACCGGGCGCGCCTGGCGTCGTCCGGTCCGACCTTGGCGACGGCTTCCCGGCAGACCCGCACCGCCTCGTGGAGCGCGTCGAGATCCCGGGTCTCCTCGAACAGTGTGCGCAGGGCGATGCCGAGACCGTTCAGGCTGGACGAGCGGTGCGGGTGCCCGGCCGGGGCCGCCGCGACGGCCTGCCGCCCGACGGCGACCGACTCGAGCAGTGTCTCCATCGAACGGTCCTGATGAACGAAGAGGGCGTGCAGCGAGTTGCAGAGAAGGGTGAGGCAGGTCGCCCGATGCTCATGGTCGGACGGACACCTCTCGACAGCCTGCCGTCCGACGGCGACGGCTTCCGCGAGGTCCTCCGGCTGCCCCCGCAGCAGGGCGAGCGTCCGCAGGCTCGCCCCCAGGTCGCCAAGGAGAGCACCTGCTTCGGGATCGTCGTCGGGGACGGAGGCCAGTCGTTCCCGGTCCAGCGCGATGAGTTCCAGCATCACGACCGCGTCCTCGGTGTGCTCGAACAGCTCGTCCAGACAGGCGATCAGGGCTTCCAGGAACACAGCCCGGTGGGCGGGGTCGGCCGCCGCCTCCCTCGCGAGGGGAACCGCTCGGGCGAGCAGACCGGGCCGGCGGGGTCCGGTCACGAGCTCCGCCACGATGTTCCGCAGGTTGTGCCGGTGGATGTTCCGCTGCGGATGATCCTCGGAAAGGTCCTGGGTGATCAGCTCGTTGACCTCCACGAGCCGATCGAGGGCGGTGGTGTCCGACATCCACTCGTACTGGAGCCGCAGGGCCGTGCTCAGGTTGCTGAGGCACGCCGGCCGGTCGGGGTGGTGGGGCGACATGAGCTCCAGGACGTTCTCGAACGCCCGGCGCGCGGCCTTCAGCTTTCTGACACTGCGCCGCCGGTGGGCGCGTTGGAGCAGCCAGAGCGCGCGGCGCGCGAGCTGATTGTGTTTCATCAGCTGGTCGACCACTCAACCCCCTTGCTCGGCAAGCCGCTTGTTGTCCGTGGTGTCGGCTTGCGGTGACACGGCCTTCGGTGCACTCTGACGCGACGGCCCACCGGTGGCCACCTGTGCGAGGTGAGGATGACAGGCGACGTGTCGAAGTTCCGGTGCCCGGTCTGCGGCCACCGGCGAACGGCCGCGCGCTGCTGGGAATGCGATCTGCGCGGTGCCGGCGAGCGCGTCGGGTTCCTGGACCTGGTGACGATGGTCGTGATCACCGCTGCGGTGCAGCCCTTCGTCCAGGCCATCGCGAGCAAGGCCGGCGAGGAGGTCTGGCCCAAGATCGCCGACCTGCTCCGCCCCGGTCGGCGGGAGGAGGTCGGCCAGGGCCTCGCCGAGGCCGAACTCCTCGAGATCGCCGCACGGGACGGCCGGCTGGTGATCAGGATGCCCAAGCGGCTGCCCGTGGAGGCCGCCCGGGATCTGCGGGACGTGGTGGCCACGCTGGAGGAGGCCGACGGCACCTTCGAGATCTCCTACGACGCCGCGTCCCGGTCGTGGGACATCGCTCCCACCGACACCGGGCGCGCACGGATCGAGGACCGGTCGCCGGGCACCTGAACGCGTTCCGTACTCCACCGACGTACGCACCTCAGCCGACACCACTGACCCGGCGCGTCAGGGCGCCCGCGACGGGCACCCCCAGGACGATCCCCAGTGCCAGTGCCACCGGGCTGCTCCACAGGGAGTGGGCACCCCAGGCGAAGCCGCCCACGACGAGTGGCCCCAGCCAGGTCATCGACCGCTGCCGGAACGGCACCATGCTGAAGGCCGTGGCCAGCAGACCGAGCGCGAACGCCGCCAGCGCCATGCCGAGAAAGACCCCGCGTGCCCGGGCGAAGCCCTCGCTTCCGAGTGCATGGCCGAGGACGGCCCCCGCGACCGTACCGGCCGCGACGAGCAGCAGGGCCACCGTGTCGTGGATCTCCACGTAGTTGCGGGGGCTGCGCGCGTGTACGGCCTGCCATCCGCCCATGAACAGGTGGGGGAACGTCGACATGCCGACGAACGCCCCGATCGCCGCGCCGTTCCAGCCCGCGAGGAGCAGGCCGACGAGCAGGCCGCACACCAGCCCCACGACGGCGCCGGGTCCGACCAGGTGCGTGCCGCCCATCTCCTGTCGGCCTGCCGCGGGCGACGGAACACCGCGCGGCGCGTGGAGGAAGGGACCCGGACCGGCGGCCGCGGACCGGTCATCGGCCGCGACCGGTCCGTCTCTGCCCGCGATGTGGGTGGCCGTGCGTACGATGCGCCGGGCTTCGCGCGACGGGACCAGCAACGCGGTCAGGACCTCCAGCAGGAACGCGTCGCGCTCGCCGTCCGTGTCGGGTCCGACACGGCTCATGCCGTCCCGGACGGTGACACCCCTGAGGCGGACGTATCCCATGGTCCGGAACATGTTCTGTTCCGGCAGATAGAGGTACATCAACGGCAGGTCGGCGTCGCGGTCGATGTGCAGCACCGACATCCGGTGCTGGTTCGCGAGGGACATGTCGCACCACCTTCAACAGCCTCGGGCCGAGCATCCACGCGGTCTTCGTACCCATCTACCCATTCACGGACGCGCTCCCAAACCAGCTATTTGGTAAGGGAGTTGAGAGCTTCGGTGATCACGAGAGGAAGATCGAGGAAGGTCACTCGTCTTCGCAGGCTTCGGTTCGGAAGTCGTCGAAGGACGCGGTCCTGTAGCGGTTCCGATCGGCACCGTCGGCTTCGTCGCCCGCGTCGTAGCGCACCTGCCCGGGCTTGAGCCCGGCCAGCTGCGCGAGGGTGAAGGACACGTGGTTCGCCGACGACGAGTTGTCGCTGGTCCATCCGTAGAGGGTGTAGGTGCGACGCCGATCGAGGGTCGTCGGCATTGCCCTGTCGACCTTCCAGCCCTGGCCTCCGGTTTCGAGCGGCCATGTGGTGAACCCCTTGACGGGGTCCGCGTGACTCCAGCGCGCGAGCGTCTTCTCCTTGCCGTCATCGGTATGGGTGTACAGCGTCGCGCCGTCGATGTGATCGTGGCAGACGACGATCACGCCGAGCGGTCGCCCGTCCTCGGTGACCGAGATGCCGGTGCTGCCCGCCGGCGGCACGGTGCAGCCGGTCAGCAGGGTGAGCGCTGCGAGATTGGTGCCTGCCAGAACCGCATTCCGGATGCGTACAGTTGCCCCCTTTTGACGCTGGGCACATCTTCGGGCGCCGCCGGACAACAGACAACCCTTTGCCCAACGCGGAGCCCTGCCGGGAGGGCGGGTGTCACTGGCTTCTGCTCTCATGGAGAGCAGGAGGTTGCCGTGGCTGGGACGAGCGTTGTGGTCGAGAGGCGGATCGAGGCATCCGCCGGGCGCGTGTGGGAGGTGCTCACGGATCTTGAGGGCATGTCCTCGGTGCTCAGCGGCGTGGACCGGGTCGAGGTGGTGACCGAGGGTCCGTTCGGCGTGGGGACCCGCTGGCGTGAGACCCGGCGCATGTTCGGCAAGCAGGCGACCGAGGAGATGCGGGTGACGGCGTGCGAGCCGCCCTCGCGGTACGTCGTCGAGGCCGACTCGCAGGGCACCCACTACGTGTCGGAGTTCGTTCTGTCCGGGAGCGGACCGGGTCCGACGACGGTACGCATGACGTTCAGCGCCATACCCTCCGGGGGTCTCGTCGGCCTGCTCGCCAAGCTCCTCGGGGGTCTGGGTGCCAAAGCGGTGGCCAGGGCAGTCGCCAAGGACCTCGCCGATGTGGCGGTGTCCGCGGAGAATCCCGCACGCTGAGGGGGCGGCATCGTGGCCGTAGCATGTGGCCTGTGATCACCGCTGCGACCTGGAACGTCCTGCACCGCGTCCACGGGGAGAACTGGGGAGAGGACGTTCTGAGCGACTGGCCCGACGAAGCGGAGCGCATCGCCGCGGTCACCGCGCGGCTGGCGGGGCGCACCGAACAGGTCGTCGCCCTGCAGGAAGTGAGCGGTGACCAACTGGCCGGCCTGCACAGGGGCGTCCGCGGCCGTACGGTCCACTCGCTGAGGTATCCACGCGTACCGAGACCACGCCATGGGACGTGCCCACTGCAGGATCCGAGTGAGAACCTCGTGCTCCTGGTGGACGGGCCCGCTCAGCTCGTAGTCGCCGAAGCCTTCGACGACGATCCGGGCAAGGGACTGCTCGCGGTCAGGACCGCCGGGGCGCTCGTGGTCGCCACGCACGTCAGCTACGACCAGCGGCAGACCCGTCAGCTGGCCCACCTCGCGGAACTGGCCGCCACCACACCGGGCCCGGTGGTGTTGCTCGGTGACTTCAACGCCGACCGCACCACCGTGGCGGCCGGCCTCGGCCCGGGGTTCACCGTCGTGGATCCGCCCCCTGGTGGCCTGCCCACCCGGCCGCGCGCGTCGGGCACCGGGTCCCAGCACATCGACCACGTGGCCGTGCGCGGTGCCGCCGTCAGTGACGCGGTGGTCGAGGACGCCGGCGGTCTGTCGGACCACAACCTCCTGCGTGTGACCCTGACGATGTGAGCACGCGGGCTTGTCGGGCGGGTGGTCAGGCCGGCTGGGCGGGCTCGATGTTCTGGTTGGCGTGGAAGAGGTTGCCCGGGTCGTACGTCCGCTTGACCTGCGCCAGCCGGTCGTAGTGGTCGCGGTAGGTGGCCCGGACCCGCTCCTGCCCCTCGCCCTGCCCCATGAAGTTCACGTACGAGCCGCCCATCGAGTACGGGCGCATCTCCTCCCAGTAGTCGACACACCACTGCCTGATGGTCTCGGCGTTGGCGGGGTCGGGATCGACTCCGGCGAAGACGCCCGACCAGACGGCGTCCCGGTAGCCCCACGCGGTCTCCTCCGGGCCCACCCGGTGGGCGGCGGCGTCGACCGGATAGAGGTGCATCAGCGAGAGCGGCGTGGGCAGGTTCTCGCCGTACTTGAAGTGCACGTCCACGGCGGCGTCCGGAATACGGTCGAAGAAGTGACCGCGCCAGTACCACTGGTACCCGGGAGGGATCACCTCGTCGAACAGGCTCTGCAACGCGGGATAGGGCATCGGCGTCGTGAAGTGGAAGGCGGGCCGCCCGGGCTCGTTCACCGCCCTGAGAGCGTCGTCGAAGCGGTCCGGGGCACCGGTGTGACACCACACGACGCCGCACACCTTCTGGCCGTGGAGCTCCTCGGGGAAGGGCGGGCCCGGCGGGATGGTGAGGAGCGCGAAGAAGCCGTAGACGTCTTCGGGGGCCCGGGGGAGGAAGCCGCGGTACCAGGTGAGCACCTCACGCGTGTGGTCGACCGGCCACACCGTGATTCCGACCCCCACGGTGTCCACCGGGTGCAGCCGGTAGGTGAACGAGGTCACGATGCCGAAGTTGCCGCCGCCCCCGCGCAGCGCCCAGAACAGGTCCGGGTGCTCGGTACTGCTCGCGGTGACGAAGCTGCCGTCGGCCAGTACGACGTCCGCGGCCAGCAGGTTGTCCACCGTCAGGCCGTACTTGCGGGTGAGGTATCCATGGCCGCCGCCGAGGGTCAGGCCGCCGACGCCCGTCATCGAGACGATGCCGGTGGGGGTCGCGAGCCCGAAGCCGTGGGCGGCGTGGTCGAGATCGCTGAGCCGGCTGCCGCCGCCCACCTGAGCGGTCCGCGCCGCGGGATCGACCCGTACCCAGCGCATCGGCGACAGGTCCACGGTCACGCCGTCGTCCACAAGACACAGGCCGGCGCCGCTGTGCCCGCCGCCCCGGACGGCGAGTTCCAGGTCGTTGTCGCGGATGAAGTTGACCGCGTCCATGACGTCCGCGGCGTCCGCGCACCGTACGACGGCGGCCGGACGTTTGTCGATCATCGCGTTGTAGATGCTGGTGGCCCGGAGATACTCGGGACTCTGCGGATCCATGACCGGCCCCCGCAGCGTGGTCCGCATCGCATCCGAAGTCGCCCTGTCCATGATGATCTCCTCGGGAGGCGCGGATATCGTCCCACCGGCTCGGCCTTCCGCGGCTGCCCTCTCGATCACCCGCTGCCACCCGCTTCACCAGGTCGTCTCCGGCCCGGGACTCTCGGGCGTCGCGCGATCGGACGCCGCGAGGCTGACTCGTCCAGCCTCCCTCCGACCACCGAGCCGTGCAATTTCTCGTGCGGGGTCCGCCGGCGGACGAGTCCGGATGGAAACAGACCGCCCGTGGCCCGCACTGGGTGCGGGCCACGGGCGTGGCACTGGGGCGGCGACGTGCTACGGCTTGATGGCCACGCCGCAGAACTGCGTCACGTCGACGATCTCGGACTCCGGAATGACGGGGCGCCAGCGTGAGCAGGAGACGACACCGGGCTCCAGCATGTCCAGGCCGTCGAAGAAGCCCACGAGCTCCTCGCGGGTGCGCAACGTCATGGGTGCCGATCCCTGGCTGTTCCAGTAGCGCACCGCTTCCTTCATCGCCTCGCCGTCCACCTCGGTTGTGGGATGCGAGATCACCAGGTAGCTGCCGGACGGTACGCCGTCCAGGAGCCGGTGGAGGACGTCCCGTGCCTGCTCGGTGTCGATGATGAAGTTCAGGACGCCGAGCAGCGTGAGGGCCACGGGCCGGCTGAAGTCCAGGGTCTCGGCGGCCCGTTCCAGGATGGTGTCCGGGTCGTGCACGTCGGCCTCGACGTAGGCCGTGGCTCCCTCGGGGCTGCTGGTGAGCAGGGCGTGGGCGTGGGTGAGCACGATGGGGTCGTTGTCCACGTACACGATCCGGCAGGTCGGGTCGACCCGTTGGGCGACCTCGTGGGTGTTGTCCGCGGTGGGCAGCCCGGTGCCGATGTCGAGGAACTGCCCGATGCCCGCCTCGCCGACGAGGAGTTCGACGGCCCGCGTGAGGAACTGCCGGTCCGCCACGGCGGATCGGGGCAGACCCGGAACGAAACTCAGGATCTGGTCGCCGACTTCCTGGTCGACGGGGTAGTTGTCCTTGCCGCCCAGCCAGTAGTTCCAGATGCGTGCCGAGTGCGACACGGTGGTGCGGAGTCTGCCGATCCGCGCGGGGCCCTCGTCGTGGGGCAGCGAAACATCTGACATGGCTGAGATCCCCTCATGGATGTCACGTGGCCGGTGCCGTGCCCCGACCTGAACACCCTTTGTTCTCCTGGTCATTGGCGCACTACGGCGGATCGTACATCGTTCACGGAACGCGCTGCCCGCGCAGGTGATCGGCTGGAAAGCGCCACTCGGCCTTCCGCGGTCCGACCAGCCGCGCGCTGCCTGCGCAGCGGGCCCGGAATTCACCGGTGTATGCGGCTGTCGGCGCCGTGGCGGGGCCGGCGCCGGTGACACTCGTCTTCATGCCGGGCCGGGCAACCCCGCAGCGGCCCGGCTCAGGACGCGGGCCACCTCGGTAGCGATGATCGGCGTGCGACCGGACCGGACCGGCCTCCGCCGCCCTCATCGGCATCGGGCCGCCCGGCCTGCGGCCGCCCGCGACGCCGCCCGCGAACTCGCCCACATGCTCGCCGAGGACGGAGGCGTGCACTGATCTTCGGCGGCACCGGGTGACATTCGGACGAACTTCGGTGGACGTACGGCCGTACTGCCTCTGACGGCATGGACAGGTCGCGTCCCCCTGGGCGCAAGCTTTCCCTCGCACCATCGGCATGTCCTTGACATCCTCGACGGTAGGGAAGTGTCTGTGAGAAGGCCCCGCACCACGCGTAGAGCCACTGTCCTCGCCTCCGGCACCGTGCTGATCACGCTCCTGGCCGCGTTCCCCGCGGGGGCGGGCGCGTCCGGTCTTCCGGTGGTGACCGCCACCGGCGAGACCGCCGCCCTCCACGACGACGAGGCGGGCGGGAACGCCGACGCGGACGACCCGGCGATCTGGCGGAACGCCGCCGACCCCGGCCGCAGTCTCGTGGTCGCCACCGCCAAGGAGGGCGGGCTGCGCGTCTACGACCTGGAGGCGCGCCTGCTGCAGTCATTGCCCGCGCCGAAGCCGCCGGCGGAGGACGACGCGCCGGGCCGCTTCAACAACGTCGACCTCGTCGCCGCTCTGCGTACGACGTCCGGCCGCGCCGATGTGGCGGTCGTGACGGACCGGGGCAACGACCGGCTGCGGATCTACCGCATCGACCCGTCGCACCCGGACGGTCCGCTGACCGACATCACCGACCCCTCGGCCGCCCCGGTGTTCTCCACCGACCAGGCCGAGATCAACGACCAGCGGACCGCGTACGGGCTGGCCACCTGGACGGACAGGCGCACCGGACGCGCCTACGCCCTGGTCAGCCGACGCGAACGCACCGGCCTCGCCCTCTTCGAACTCGTCCCCACGGAGGGCGGAACGGTCGGCTACCGCAAGGTGCGCACACTCGACCTCCCGTCCTCCTTCCGCCTGCCCGACGGCAGGACCTGGAGCCCCTGCGCCGAGCCCGGCGAACTTCCCCAGGTCGAGGGCATGGTCGTCGACCCGGCCACCGGCACCCTCTACGCCGGCCAGGAGGACATCGGCATCTGGCGGCTGCGCGCCGACCTCACCGGCAGGCCGGTCCTGATGGACAAGGTCAAGGAGTACGGCGTCCCCGGAACCTACGACGAGGAGACCGAGGAGTGCACGGCGGGCACCGACCCGGGCTTCGGCGGCGAGCGCCTGTCTGCGGACGTCGAGGGCCTGACCATCCACCAGGAGAGCGACGGTGACGGCTACCTCCTCGCCTCCAGCCAGGGAGACAACACCTTCGTCCTGTACGACCGCGAGGTGAGCGAGGACAACGAGTACGAGGGCGGGTTCCGTATCGGCGCGGCGTCGGAGACGCTCGACGGCGTGGAGGAGTGCGACGGCGCCGCCATCCTGAACGCCCCGCTGGGCGCCCGCTATCCACACGGACTCCTGGTCGTCCAGGACGGTCAGGAGACGCCGGCGGTACCGGACGGGGAGGGCGGAACCCGCACGGCGACCGGCTTCAAGTTCGTCGATCTCGGTGACGTGGTGGACGCCACCGGCATGTGAACGGAGCGTACGGCCGCCGGGTCCGTCCCGGCGGCCGTACGCGCGTCTCGGCGCCCCGGCGGTGCCCACCCGGCACGCCTCCTCGCGGGACCGGTCGTCATCGCGACCCCGTCGGATCCCCCTCGCCTGCGTGTGCGCGGCGAAGGATGATTTCGGGTGTTTTACGGTGGATCGATGCGACGTGTGCCTAGGTGGGCCTTGCTCTCGTCGGGGTGTGCGCCCGTCCTGCTGGCCGCGGGCTGGATGATCGCGGGCGTGCTGGAGGGGCCTGCCTACGACCCCGCCACTCAGACGATCAGCGTGCTGGCGGCCGTCGGCGCCTCGGGGTTCTGGGTGATGACCGGAGCGCTGGTCGCCCTCGGGGTCTGTCACCTGCTCACCGCCTGGGGGCTGCGCGCGGCCGCGCTCGCGGGCCGTCTGGCGCTGGGCGGCGGTGGAGTGGCGGCGTTGGTGGTGGCGCTGTTCCCGACAGAGAGCAGCGGGGGCTCCCTGCCCCACGGCTCGGTCGCCGCCGTCGGATTCGCTCTCATGGCGCTGTGGCCCGTCCTGGCCACCGTTCGCGGTGAAGCCGCACCGTGGGGACTGCGGCCCGTGCCCGCCCTCGCGGGGACCGCTCTGATGAGCGTCACGGCGGCATGGTTCCTGATCGAAGCGCAGACGGATGGCGCCATCGGAGTCGCGGAACGCGTGGTGACGTCCCTTCAGTCCCTGTGGCCCTTCGTCGTTGTCGTCTCCTGCTTCCGCCACCCCGGTCGCGACGCGATCCAGCAGCCCCGGCGGCCCGGCGGTCCCAGCGACCCGCGCGGCAACGGGAGGCACCCGGCGTGAAGGACGCGGACATCGTCGTGGTCGGCGCGGGTGCCGCGGGTCTCTCGCTCGCCGATCGGCTGACCCGCCCGGACATGCCCCGGCCCGGCCCTTCCGTCCTCCTGGTCACCGCCCCGCCGGGCCCCGCGCGCCCCGCCGAACGCACCTGGTGCTTCTGGGAACGGACCGGCGGGGACTACGACGACGCCGTCGTCGCCTCCTGGGAGCGGCTGCGGGTGCGGGCACCCGACGGAACGGTGGTGGAGGCCACGCCCGCCCCGCTGCGCTACAAGATGATCCGCTCCCCGGGGTTCGAGGAACTGCTGCGGGAACGGCTGTCGGCCAGACCCGGCTTCCGCGGTACCGAGGCCACGGTCCAAGAGGTGCGGGACGTCCCGGGCGGGGCCGAGGTACGGTGCACCACGGCCGACGGGGCGGCCCTCACGCTGCGCGCCCGCTGGGTCTTCGACTCCCGGCCGCCGCGTCGGCTGCCGCCCGCGCGCACCGTACTGCTCCAGCACTTCCGCGGCTGGTTCCTGCGCACCGAGCGTCCCGCCTTCGACCCGGACGCCGCCGAGCTCATGGACTTCCGCACCCCACAGCCCGCCCGCGGCCTCTCCTTCGGTTACGTCCTCCCGCTGGGAACCCGGGAAGCCCTGGTGGAGTACACCGAGTTCGCGCCCGAGGTCATCGGCGACGCCGCCTACGACCGGCTGCTCGGCCGTTACGTCCGGGATGTGCTCGGTATCGGCGCGGCCCGCGTCGTCGCCGCCGAACAGGGCGTGATCCCGATGACCGACGCCGTCTTCCCGCGCCGCGCCGGCGCCTCCGTCTTCCGTATCGGCGCCGCGGGCGGCGCCACGCGCCCCGCCACCGGGTACACCTTCAGCGCCGTCCGCAGACAGGCAGCCGCCATCGCCGACGCCTGCCGTGCCGGCCGCACCCCGGTGCCGCCGCCCGCCCACGGGGCCCGGGCCCGGGCCATGGACGCGGTCATGCTGCGCGCCCTGGCCACCGGCCGGATCGACGGGCCGCGGTTCTTCGTGGAGCTGTTCCGCCACTGCCCCGCCGAGCTGGTGCTGCGCTTCCTCGACGGGGAGTCCCGGCTCCTGGAGGACCTGGCCCTCGGACTGCGGACACCCGTGCTGCCCATGCTGCGCACCGCCGCCGAACTCCCGCTGCTGGCGCGCCGCGAGAACCCGTCGTGCCCGTTCCCCGCACCCGTGTCCCTGCCCGTACCGACCGAGGAGGAGCGCCCATGACACCGGCCCGGACCACCTCACACGAACCGAGCGCATCGCACCGGCCGCATACCGGCGAACTGCTCCACGACGAGGCACTGGCCGCCGCGTTCGACCACGCGGCCCGCAGCTACGACCGCCTGGTGGCCGCCAACCCCGGCTACCACGCCCATCTGCGGCGCTCCGCCCGCAGACTGCGCCTGCCCGCATCCGGGGCGGGACTGCGGCTGCTCGATCTCGGCTGCGGCACCGGCGCCTCGACGGCGGCACTGCTGCGGACCGTGCCGCTCGCCGAGATCACGGCCGTCGACGCCTCGGAGGGCATGCTGGAACGCGCCGCGGCCAAACGCTGGCCGCCGACCGTACGGTTCGTACACGCTCCGGTGGAGCGGCTCGGCGCGGCCGGCGTGAACGGTCCGTACGACGCGGCCTTCGCCGCGTACCTCTTCCGCAACGTCTCCGACCCGGACGCCGTACTCGCCGCGGTGCGGGCCCTGTTGCGGCCCGGCGGGCGGCTCGCCGTGCACGAGTACACGCTGAGCGGCAGGCCGTCCGACCGCCTCGTCTGGACGGCCGTGTGCCGGGCGGTCGTCCTGCCCGCGGGCACCCTCACCGGCGACCACGGGCTCTACCGGCATCTGTGGCGCAGCGTCGTCGGGTTCGACACGGCACGGGAGTTCGCGGCCCGGGTCCGTCGCGCCGGCTTCGATCAGGTACGCACCGCGCCGATGCCCGGCTGGCAGACGGGCATCGTGCACACCGTCCTCGGGCGCGCCGCCGACGGTACGGCTTCCGCGCGGCTCACCGGGCAGGGGGAGGCCGGGTGACGGGCACACGGACGAGCGGGGCGGCGGCGCCCCGCCGGGGCAGGGACCGCAGGGCACGGGTGCTGCCGGCCCCGCCCGGGGCGCCCCGGTTCACCGGGGAGGGCCCCCGGGTGGCGGTCGTCGGCGGGGGCATCGCCGGGCTGGCGGCGGCCACGGCGCTGGCCGAACGCGGTGTCCGGGTCACCCTGTACGAGCGGGGAACCGCCCTGGGGGGACGGCTCGCCGGATGGCCGGAGGAACTGGCCGACGGCTCCCGCGTCACCATGAGCCGTGGATTCCACGCCTTCTTCCGGCAGTACTACAACCTGCGCGGCCTGCTCAGACGGGCCGACCCGTCTCTCTCGGCGCTCGTCCCGCTGCCCGACTACCCGCTCCAGCACGGCAGCGGACTGCGCGACAGCTTCGCGCACGTACCCCGTACCCCGCCCTGGAGCGCCCTGGGCTTCGTGGCGCTCAGCCCCTCCTTCGGCTGGCCGGACCTGGCACGGATGAACCCCCGCGCGGCACTGCCCCTGCTCGACGTGCGCGTGCCGGAGGTGTACGAGCGGCTGGACGGCACCAGCGCCCAGGAGTTCCTCGACGCCATCGGTTTCCCCTCCGCGGCCCAGCACCTGGCGTTCGAGGTGTTCTCCCGCAGCTTCTTCGCCGACCCGCGCGAACTGTCCGCCGCGGAACTGGCGTTGATGTTCCACATCTACTTCCTGGGATCGAGCGAGGGCCTGCTCTTCGACGTCCCCGCAGAGCCGTATCCGCAGGCCCTGTGGGAGCCGCTGGCCCGCTATCTGCGCGGCCACGGGGCGGACCTGCGCACCGGGTCCCCGGTGCGCAGCGTGGAGCCCGCGGCGGGCGGCGTCGAGCTCGTCACGTCCACGGGACGGGTGGAACCGTACGAGGCGGCCGTGCTGGCGCTGGACGTGGCCGGGCTCCGGCGGCTCGTCGAGGAATCGCCGCGGCTCGGGGACGCGGGCTGGCGCGCCCGCGTCGGACGGCTGCGCACCACGCCCCCGTTCCTGGTCTCCCGGCTCTGGCTGGACCGGCCGGTCGCGGCGGACCGCCCCGGATTCCTGGGCACCAGCGGCCTCGGTCCGCTGGACAACGTCAGCGTGCCGGACCGGTGGGAGGGTGAGGCGGCCCGCTGGGCGGCTCGCACCGGCGGGTCGGTGGTGGAACTCCACGCCTACGCCGTGGCCCCCGAGGCGGACCGGCTGGCCCAGCAGGAGCTCCTCTTCGCCCAACTGCGCCGGGTCTACCCGGAGACACGGCACGCCCGGCTGATCGACGTCCGCCACGAGTGGCGCGACGACTGTCCGCTGTTCGCCGTGGGCGGCTTCCGCGACCGGCCGCCGGTGCCGACCCCGGACCCCGCCGTCACCCTGGCCGGGGACCACGTGCGCACCGATCTGCCCGTGGCGCTGATGGAACGCGCCGCGACAACCGGTTTCCAGGCGGCGAACGCCCTGCTGGAGCGCTGGGGAGTCCGCGGCCAGACACTGTGGACGGTGCCGTCCCACGGCCGCAGCGCACCCCTGCGGGCCCTGGCCCGGCTGGGCGGCTCCTGACTCCCGCACAGCCGCACCACGGGGCCCCGGCGCCGTCAGCTTGTCGTTTAACCCCGTCAGGGGGCGACGTAGTCGCCCCCTGACGGGGTTAAACGACAAGCTCAGCCCGGGAAGCGGCCCTCGCGGCGCAGTTGCCACCGGCGCTCGGCGTACGCCAGGTCGTCGCGCCACAGCCGTCCGGCCGCCGCCCGCATCAGGGGCCGGAGCAGCGGTGCCGCCGAGCGTGCCAGGACGAAGCCGCGCCGCCGCGAGGTGGCGACGACCGCTTCCACGACGGCGGTGCGCGGCGCGCCGGAGGCCGCGGGGGACAACGGCACGGCATGGGTCTCCACCACGGAGCCGGTGCCCTCGCCGTCGGTGATGCGCATGACGACCGTACGGGGCTCGGGCGAGGTGAACTCGGCGCGCACCGGCACGACGGCCCGGCCCGCGACCTTGAAGGACACGTCCACGGTGAAGCCGTCGTCACCACGGCCGGACCCGTCCCCGGGGGTCCGTACCACCGACAGGTCGACGAACGAGTACGGGTGGAACCAGGCCCCGTGCCACGGGTCGAGCCGATTGGCGACCACGTCCTCGGGCTCGCAGACGCCGACGCCCGTGTAGACCGCCGCCACCGAGCCAGCCGGGGCGGGCCGCTCGGGTACGACGGGCCGGTCCAGGGGCTCCTCGCCGCCCACCGCGTCCAGCCGTACCCACACCAGCACTCCGTCGTCGTACACGGGATACGGCTCCCAGCCCGCGAAGGGTGAGCCGTCGAGGGCGAGGCCGTGCCAGTGACAGACGAGCGTGCCGCAGCGGACCTGGCTGTTCCGGAGCGGGGCGCCCAGGTGGGGGCAGGCGCCCGGTCCCGCCCTCGGCCGCCCGTCGCCGCCACGCCACACGACGACCTCGGTGCCGGCCACGATGCGCCCCAGCGGTGCCGCGCCGTGCACGTCCCGGCTCGCCCCGAGGACGTACCAGTTGCCGGACGGCCGGGCGACGGCACGCTTGAGGGCCTCGGCGATCACGGCGGGTCTCGCCTCGCGCCAGGTCGGCTCCTGGTCCTCCCGGCGTGCGGTGCGCCGCAGCCGCAACGGCGGGCGCCAGCGCTCCCGTCCCCGTGTGCCGCCGTTCATGCCAGGTCCCCCCGGGCGGTGGTCCCGCGCCTGCCGGCCGGGCCCGCCGCAGCACCCAAGCCCCGTGGCGCGGTCCTGGCGTGCAGCCGTGCCGCGGCCACGCGCCCCAGGCCGTCGAGGGCGACGGCGGCCCGGCGGCGGCGCGAGACCACGGCCCGCCCGTGCAGTACGGCGTAGTCGTCGGCCTCGATGGCGTCGAGGATGCCTCCGTAGAGCACGAAGGCGGTTCTGATGCACGGCCGGGAGACCGGGTCGAGCATGTCGAGGCCGGGGCCGGCCTCCCGGTAGACGCCCCGCGTGAGCTGGGCCGCCGCGGCCAGGGCCGCCCGGATCCGTGGATCGCGGGCCCCGGTGTCCCGGCTCCACCGCAGCAGTTCCCGGTCGACACCGTGCGCGGCGAGCAGGTCGGCCGGCAGGTAGATCCGACCCCGGTCGAGGTCCTCGCCGACGTCGCGGAGGAAGTTGGTCAGCTGGAAGGCGATCCCGAGCGCGGCGGCGTACGGCGCGGCCTCCTCGCGCGGGACGACGGTGCCGAGGACGGGCAGCATCTGCAGTCCGATGACGGCGGCGGAGCCGTGCATGTACGCCAGCAGCTCGTCGTAGTCCGCGTAGCCGGTGACCTCCAGGTCGCTGTGCATGGAGACCATGAAGTCGTGGAAGTGGCGGTGCTCGATGCCGTACACCGCGGCGGTGTGCGCGAGGGCCCGGACCACCGGCTCGTCGGCGCCGCCTCCGTCGCGCAGCCCGGCGTCGAGCCGCTTCCACAGGGTGCGCAGCGCCCGGGCGCGCACGTCGTGGGGCACGGGGGCGCCCTGGTCGTCGACGATGTCGTCGGCCCAGCGGGCGAAGCCGTACAGGGCGTGCACGGCGGGCCGTCTCGCCGGTGGCAGCAGACGGGTGGCGAGGAAGTACGTCCTGCCGTGGCGGGCGTTGATACGGCGGCACCGTTCGTAGGCGTCCCGCAGGACGGGGTCGGTGATGCCCGCCGCGTCGAGTTCCCGTACCGCCGTGATCGGGGCCGCACCTCGGCCGGTACGAGGTGCCGTCGGCCACCGCACGGGCTGTGTCACGGGCCGGGCGGGCGGGCGGGTCACGGGGCACCGCACTTCGGGGAGCCGAGCCCGCCGGGGACGGCGGAAGCGGTGGCTCCGGCGGTCGGCGCGAACAGCGCCGCCGGCCGGTGGATCCCCGTGATGCGCGCGGCGGCCAGCTTCCCGGAGATCAGGACGGTGGGGACGCCCACACCCGGGGTGGTGCCGCACCCGGCGATCACCGCGTTGTCGATGCCGCGCACCAGGTTGCGGGGGCGGAACGGCCCGGTCTGGGCGAAGGTGTGCGCGACCGAGAAGGGAGTACCGGCCGCGTACTGCCACCGTGTCCAGTCGGCGGGGGTCACCAGGCACTCCTCCTCGATGGCAGCGCCGAGGCCCTCCAGGCCCCGGCGTTCGAGCACGGCGACCAGCCGGTCGCGGTAGCGGGGGCCCAGGTCCTCCCACCGGCGGGAGCCGGGGCCGACGTCGGTGTTGGGACAGGGCGCGAGGATGTAGTGCAGATGCCGTCCCGGGGGCGCGAGCGAGGGATCGTGGGTGGTCGGCCGGGTGATCAGCAGCGAGGGATCGCTCATGAGCGAGCCGTCCCGGGTGATCTCCTGGAACGTGCGGCGCCAGCCGGCCCCGAAGGACAGGGTGTGGTGCGCCAGCCGGCTCCAGGTGCGGTCGGTGCCCGCGTGCAGGATCACGGCGGACGGCCCGTGGCGCAGCGGGACCGGGCGCCGAGGAGCCCGCCCGAGGAGCCGGTGGACCACCGGCAGGTCGGGAGTGAGGACGACCGCGTCGCAGGCGACGCGCTCGCCCTCGGCGGTGTGCACGGCGGTGATCCGGTCCGAGGACCGGGCCCGTTCCAGACGGGTCACCTCGGCGTTCCAGTGGAAGACGGCGCCCGCCTCCGCGGCGGAGTCGGCCATCGCGCGCGGCAGGGCGTGCATCCCTCCGCGCGGGAAGTACACCCCGGCGACGGTGTCCATGTAGGCGATGACGGCGTAGGCGGCCAGGGCACGGGCGGGCGGCACCCCCGCGTAGAGCGCCTGGAACGAGAAGACCCGGCGCAGCCGCTCGTCCGTCAGGAACCTGCCGATCTGCGTGTCGAGCCGCCCGAAGCCGCGCAGCGCGGCGAGCCGGGCGAGGTCGGGATGCAGCAGATGGAGCGGCGAGTCGACGTTGGCGTCGATGAAACGCCGCAGCTGGACGGTGTACAGATCCGTCAGCCAACGCCGCAGCCGCCGGTAGCCGGCCGCTTCGCGGGGCCCCGCGAAGCGGTGGACCTCGGCCTCCATCGCCTCGGCCGTGGTGTGGACGTCGAGCCGGCTGCCGTCGGCGAACTCCGCACGGTAGGCGGGACGCAGGGCGACCAGATCCAGTCGTGCGGCGAGTGAGTCGCCGACCGCGGCGAAGGCCTCGTCGGCCAGGTGGGGCATGGTCAGTACGGTCGGCCCGGTGTCCATGCGGTAACCGCCGCGCTCCAGGACTCCCGCCCGGCCACCGGGCCCCGGGCCCCGCTCGACGACCGTGACCCGGCGTCCCGCGCCCAGCAGATGCAGTGCGGCGGCGAGCCCCGACAGCCCGGCACCGACGACCACCACATGCTCTGTTGGGCCCTTGACCGTCTTCACCGGCACACTCCTTCCGACGCGGCGGCGACGCGGGCGTGGGGGCCGCACGGCCCGGGGGAGGGTGCGCGGTCGTGTGCGGGAACGTCCGTACCGGCGGCCAGCGCGAGCAGCCGGCCCAGCTCCCGGCGCGCGGCGGATTCGGGTACGGCACTGTCGAGGGAGCGCATGCCGTGCCGTACCAGCCGGTGGATCTCGGCCTCGACCGCGTCACGGGCGCCGGTCCGCGTCAGTACGTCGCGCAGGCGGCCCAGGTCCCTGGGCCCGAGGCCCGGGTCACCCAGGTGGGACGCGAGGATGCCGAGCGCATCCTGGTCGCCCGCGGCGCGCGCCCGTACCCGGGCGACGGCGACGAGGTACGTGAGTTTGCCCTCCCTCAGGTCGTCACCCGCGGGCTTGCCGGTCTGCCCGGGATCGCCGAAGACCCCCAGCAGGTCGTCGCGGAGCTGGAAGGCGATCCCGGCGCGTCGCCCGGCCGAGCACAGGGCACCGGTGGTCCGCTCGTCGGCACCCGCCAGCGCGGCTCCCAGGGCCATCGGCCGCGCCACGCTGTAGAGGGCGCTCTTGAGGCAGGCGATGCGCAGGGCCTCCGCCGGCGACTCGGAGGCGGAGGCCTGGGCGTGCAGATCGAGGCACTGGCCGCCGATCATCTCGGTGCGCATGGCACGCCACTGGGCGTGCACCGCGCGCCGGGTGCTTTCGGCGAGGGCGGTGTCGGCCAGCAGGTCGTCGGCCCACACGAGGGCCAGATCCCCGGCCAGTACGGCGACGGCCCGCCCGTACGCCGCGGCCGAGCCGCGCAGCCCGGCCTCGGTGTGCCGCTGAGCGAAGTCGGCGTGGATCGACGCCGCACCGCGGCGCAGCGCCGATCCGTCCATCACGTCGTCGTGCGCCAGGGCGCAGCTCTGGATGAGTTCCAGGGCGGCGGCGATCCGGAGGGCCGCCTCGGCACCGGCTCCCCGCTCCGGTCCCGCGCAGGCACGCCACGACCACCACAGCAGGGCGGGCCGCAGCCGCCTGCCGCCGCCGAGGGTGAAGCGGACCACCCGCTCGGCGACCTCACGGGCGAACGTGTCGTCCATCGCGGCCTGGGCCAGCCGCTCGCCCAGATACCCGCGCAGTTCGTGCCGCACCGCTTCCGCGATGTCGTGCCCGGCCCCGCCGCACGGCATCGCGGGGGCGGGTTCCCCCGCACCGGTGGGGTGCGTACCCGTGGGGTGCATGGCGCATCCTCTCGTCCCGTCCTGAGACGACGTGTCCCGTTGCCTTCCCGTGGGACACCTGTTGTGGACGCACGTGACTCGTAAGGGGGAGGAACGCTGTACCGAACGGGCTCGGCGCGGTGCCGGGGGGCCGGCGTGTTCAGCGGCCCAGGTTCTCGAACAGGACCATGCCGGCCGCGGTGTTCGACGCGGGTACGTGGTACGTCTCGTACACGCGGCGTATCCGCGGGCCCAGGGCGCCGCGCATGACCAGCCACATGATGAGTTCGATGCCCTCGGAGCCCGCCTCACGGATGTACTCCTCGCGCGTGAGTGAGGCCAGCTTCTCCGGGTCGTGCTCGATCGCGTCGAGGAACATCCGGTCGAATTCCTGGTTGATCAGCCCCGCGCGCTCGCCCGCGAGCTGGTGGGACATCCCACCGGTGCCGAAGACCGCGACCTTGAGGTCCTCGGGGAAGGACCGGATCGCCGCACCGAGGGCGTGGCCGAGGGCCAGACACCGCGCGGCGGTCGGCTGCGGGTACTGGATGACGTTCACGAGGAGGGGAACCACCGCGCACGGCCAGCTCTCCCCGGGGTCGGGGCAGTACACCGACAGCGGAACGGTCAGGCCGTGGTCCACGTCGAGGTCCTGGTAGACGGTGATGTCGAACGAGTCGTCGATCAGACTGCCCACGAGATGGTCGGAGAACGCCGGAGCGCCGGTGACGGCCGGTACGGGTCGGCTGCCCCACCCCTCGTCGGCCACCTGGTACGAGGCGGCCGTCCCGATCCCGAAGGTGGGGGTGACGGTCAGGTCCAGGGCGTTGGCGTGGTCGTTGTAGACGATCACCGCGACATCCGGGGTGTGCCGTGCCATCCACGCCCGCGCCGGCGCGTACCCGTCGAACAACGGGTTCCAGTAGGGGTCCGCGGTCTTCCCGTGGTCCATGGCCGCGCCGATCGACGGCACGTGCGAGGTGGCCAGACCCCAGATCACCTCAGCCAAAGCTCCGCCCTCCCGCCCTGAGCGCCTCCGTGAACTCCTCGGTGGTCATGCCGGTGAACACACCGCCCAGGTACTGCATGGACCTCTGGTCGAGCATGGCGAGTTTGAACACGTAGAAGATGGAGCCGCCCAGCTCCATCATCCGGTTCCAGTCCCGTGTCAGGACGGCCTCGCGCTGCTCGGCCGTGAGACCGTACGCGTCGCAGTAGGCGCCCTCGTCGGCCTGGAACCCGGCCCGGTTCTCCGCGTGCTTCAGCGAGCCGCAGAGCCGGTTCAGCGCCCGGCCGCGGCGGCTCTCGGCCGTGTCGAAGACGTAGGTGCCGGGGACCTGGGGTGTGGTGGACATCCGGTTCTTCTCCCTTCCCGTCCCGTTGGTCCGTCCCGTGTGCTGGTCAGCGAACTGGTCAGTGCAGGAGTCCGCCGCCGTCGCAGACGAAGGTCTGGCCGGTGACCATGGCCGCGCCCGGTGAGGCCAGATAGGAGACGAGCCCCGCGAAGTGCTCCGGGGTGACGAACTCCTTGATCGCCTGCCGGCGCATGGACGCGGCGAACACGTCGTCGCCGGAGTGCTCCCTGGTCCCCGGGGTCGCGACCTGCGCGGGCGCCGCCGCGTTGACCGTGATGCCGTGCTCGCCCAGTTCCCGCGCCATCACCCGGGTCATTCCGATGAGCGCGCCCTTGCTGGCCACGTAGGCGATCTGTCCCGGTGACCCCGTGAAGAAGGTGCGGGACGCGATATTGATCACCCGCCCGCGGTACGCGCTCCTGGTCAGCCAGGGCAGGCACGCCTGCACCATGAGCAGCGGGCCCACGGCGTTCACGTCGAAGAAGCGGTGCAGCTCCTGCGGGGTCGTCTCCGTCAGGCCGGCCCGGCCGGAGAGCAGACCGGCGTTGTTGACGAGCACATCGATATTGCCACCGCCGTACGTCCGGGCGACCTCGTCCATCGTCCGGCGGGTCGCGTCCTGGTCGCTCACATCGCAGCGCCAGTTCCGGACACCGGGAACCTCGCTCGTGCCGTCCGGTTCGGCGATGTCCAGCGCGGCGACGGTGAACCCGTCCGCCGCCAGCCCGCGGACGATGGCCCGGCCGAGCCCGCCGACGGCGCCCGTGACCACCGCGACCCGTGGGCCCCGGCCGTTCGGGCCGCCGGTCACGGGGCCTTCTCCTGCGGGTGGGTGGCGAGCGCCTCCACCGTGATGTCCATCCACTTCCACATCGGCAGCGAGACCAGCGCGTCGTGCAGTTCCGCCGGATCGGCCGCCTCGTACAGGCCGATGGTCGCGCCCCGGCCCGGAACCCGCCAGAGCCGCCTGAGGACGCCCGCGGCGCGGAGCTCCATCGCTCGTTCGCGCTCCCGGGCACGCAGTTCCTCGCGGACGTCGTCCGGGGTGTCCGGCGGCAGGGTGTTCTCGGTGCGGACGAGGAATTCCATAGGGTGTCCCTTCACGCCGCGGCGATCCGCAGCAGCAGTTCGGCCAGTTCGCCGGGTGCCGTGACCATGGCCTCGTGCCCGGTGGCGATCTCGTGGACGGGCCAGCCGCGGGCGGCGGCGCGCTCGGCGTGCGGGGTGAACACCCGCATCCAGTCGGTGCATTCGACGAAGGCACCGGGAACCTGGTCGGCCTTGCCGGTGAGACGGAGCGGCTCGGTGTAGGTCAGCCACGGATGCGGGGTCAGCCGGGGGCCGAGCCAGTCGAGGTCGGTCTGCTCCTCGACCCCGAGCACGGTCAGCGAGCGCACCGGGACGAGCCAGCCGAAGCCGGGCCCCGAGACGGATTCCCGGTAGTGCCCGGCGATCCGGGCGGGCAGCAGATCGATGGCCGCCTCTCCGTCGTCGCCGACGAAGGCGTCGAGGTGGACCCGCCTGGCCAGCCGGTCCGGGACACGGTCCGCGACCCCGGTGACGACCTGGCCGGCGTAACTGTGCCCCACGAGGACGACATCCCTGGCGTCGTGGGCCTCGATCAGCGCCACGACGTCCTGGATGTGCGTGGTGAGCCCGGTCTGCGGGCTCAGCAGATGGGCGCGGTCGCTCACTCCGGTCAGGGTGGGGGTGTGCACCTCGTGCCCGGCCGCGCGCAGCAGCGGTGCGACGCGCTGCCACACCCAGCCGCCGTGCCAGGCCCCGTGGAGCAGGACGAAGACGCTCATGCGGAGACCGTCCCGTGGCCTGCCCGCTGTTCGCGGGCCAGCATCTTCGCCAGCGCGCGGCGTCCGCGGAGCGCGGCGAGGTCGGACCTGATGCTCGACTCGACCGTCCCGCCCGGGTCGGTCGCGTACATCACCTCCTGCGCCTCCAGGGCGTCCACGTCCTCCTGCATCACCGCGAGCTGCTGCTTGTGCTGGAACTCCGTGAGCTCCTCGTCGTCGATGAGGTAGTCGCGCCCCAGGGCGTAGAAGTCGTGCGTCTCGTTGCCGCGTGCCGGCGTCAGCCCGTACAGCACCCGCATGTGGAAGCCCTCCGGTTCCTCGGTTCCGGTGGGGGCGATGCGGATGTGGAGGACGAAGATGCCCGGCGGGTGGAACTCGCCGTCCTGCCAGCGGTCCACCGGAGAGGTCAGCCCGCAGGACTTCTCGTAGAACGGGGGAGCCTCGATGCCGGTCATCCGGCGGCTGAAGTCGACCCGGTCTCCGTGCACGGTCACGTCGATGGGGGTCGCGGCGACGGCGGCGTTGCCGATGCTCGTGGGATGCAGGAACGTCTCGTGGGTGAGGTCGAGCAGGTTCTCCACCAGCAGCAGGTGCCGGGCCTTCAGCGGTACGACGCCGTGCACGTGGGTCCAGCCCGGGTCGGTCAGCCACGACGTGTCGGGCAGAAGGCTCTCGTCGGCCAGGTCGGGGTCTCCGGGCCAGATCCACAGGGCACCGTCCCGTTCGACGAGGGGAAAGCGGCGCAGGGCGGCCTTGGGCCGGTCGGCCTGCTCGGCGACCCCGACGCACACGCCCGCGGCGTCGAAGCGGTAGCCGTGGTAGTCGCACTGGAGGGTGCCGTCGCCGTCCAGGTGCCCCAGCGACAGCGGGTACCTGCGGTGGGGGCAGCGGTCCTCGACGGCGGTGGCGGTCCCGTCGGGCAGCCGGTAGAAGCAGACGGGGATGTCCGTGATCCACCGCTGCCTGAGGGTCCTGCCGATCTCGTCGGACCAGGCGCCCAGGTACCAGCCGTTGCGCACGTGCTGGGTCATGGCGGGTGTCGTCGCGGGTGTCATGGCGGGTGTCATGGCGGTTCTCCTTCCTTCCTGAGGGCTTGTGAGTGCTTCCAGGGCTTCCTGAGGGCGGGAGCGTTCAGAGGTCGAGGACGAGGCGGCCGCCGCGTGCGCGGGAGACGCAGATGAGCATGGTGTCGTTGGCGGCGCGTTCGTCGTCGGTGAGCAGGGAGTCGCGGTGGTCGACCTCGCCCTCGAGGACGGCGGTCTCGCACGAACCGCAGATGCCTTCCTCGCAGGAGGACAGGACGGTGACGCCCGCCTTCTCCAGGGCCTTGAGGACCGACAACTCCGGCGGCACGGTCAGCGTCACCCCGGAGGCCCGCAGCTCCACCTCGACCGGCTGCTCGGCCGTACCGTCGGTGGAATCGCCCTGTGCCACCGCGGCGAACCGCTCCACGTGCAGGGATCCCGCCGGCCGGCTCGCGCAGTGTGCCTCGACCGCGTCGATCAGGCCCGCCGGGCCGCAGCAGTACACCAGCTCGGAGGGGTCGGGATCGCCGAGGAAGGCGGCGAGGTCGAGCAGCCCGTACTCGTCCTGCGGGCGTACGGTCACGCGCTCGCCGTAGCACTCCAGTTCCGATAGGAAGGCCATGGACGAGCGCGTTCGGCCGCCGTGGAGCAGGGACCAGTCGGCACCCTCCGCCTCGGCCTCGGCGATCATCGGAAGCAGCGGGGTGATGCCGATACCGCCGCCGATGAACCGGTACCGCGCCGCCGGCCGCAGCGGGAAGTTGTTGCGGGGACCGCGCACCCGAAGTTCGCCGCCTTCGCGGACGTTGTCGTGGATCCACCGCGACCCGCCGCGCCCGTCGGGCTCGTACAGCACCGCGACGCGCCAGCGGGTCGTGTCGTCCGTCGGCCCGCAGAGCGAGTACTGCCGGGTGACGCCCGTGGGCAGGACGACGTCGATGTGCGCTCCCGGCTCCCAGTGGGGCAGCGGCGGTTCGCCGGGGCGCGGACCGAGTTCGAGGGAAACGACTCCGTCGGCCACGTTCCGCCGGGACAGGACGACGAGGGTGTCGGCTGAAGGGTCGGTCACAGAGCTCATCTCCTCGGCACTGCCGGTGGGGGTGGTCGACGTGCTCGACGCTATGCGTCGCCGCAGGTCCCGGGCTTCGCCCGGATGACCGGACCCGGACGGCACAAGGTCGTGCCCGGCCTACGTCATCCGTCGCGCGTCCGGTGCCCTTGCCGGGCTTTCGGGGGCCTGGTCGAGGTGGATGCGCACCGGTTGCTCGGTGCTCCACAGGGCCTCCACCACGGCGTGCAGGTTGCCCGCGTCGAGCCGCCACATCGGCTCGCCGTAGCGGGCGTCACGGGTGATCTCCCCGTACGCCACGGCACCGGCCAGCAGGGCCCGCTGCTCGGGCACCCGGTCGGGGCCGCCCGGGAGGTCCACGTAGAGGGAGGTGCCCCGGAAGGGGACCCAGATACGGGTCACCCCGTGCCGCTCCACCGTCACGCCAGCTCCGTCGTGGTCTGCGGATAGAGCCGTACGTACGCCTCGGCCATGGTGCCGTGCGACAGGCCCAGGTTCGGGCCGGCGTTGCGCTTCAGCTGGACGCCGCGGCGCCTGGCGAGGTCGGTGTAGTAGTCCCACATGTGCTGCTGCGCGGCCAGGCACTCCATGGCCTTGCGCTTCCTGTCGAAGACGGGGGTGATGTCCAGCAGGACGTTCGGCTTGAAGTCGCACTGCTCCGGCTGGTGCGGTTCGAAGAAGAACACCGGGGGAGCGCCGAGCGGTTCACCGGGGGCGTCGTAGCCGATCGCCTGGGCGAGCACGCGTGCCTGGAGCGCCATCCGGGAGGCCGCCGGGTGGTCGCCGTTGTACGGGTCGGCGGGCGGGTGGGTGAGCACGACCGCCGGATCCACCTCGCGGTGGACCCGGACGATGCGGTCCACCAGCTCCGGTGTCTCCAGGAGGGGGTAGTCACCGGCGTCCAGGAACTCGATCTCGGCGCCCAGCGCCGCCGCGGCGTTCGTGGCCTCCGTGCGGCGCAGCTCCTTGATCTCGTCCAGGGCGAGGCCGTCCCGCCAGGCGCGTGCGGACTCCCCGCGCTCGCCGAAGCTGAGGCACAGCACCTTCGCCCGCCGACCGCGTTCGGCGGCCAGCGCGATGGCGCCGCCGGCCCGCCAGACGAAGTCACCGGCATGCGCGCTGATCACCAGCAGCGCGCCCGGGGCGGGTGGTGAGGCGGTGTCGTGGGTCATGGGTCTCCTTCGAGGGGGGAGGGG